>JAKITD010000030.1 GCA_021648265.1 Flavobacteriaceae bacterium
CAAAAATATGTGGAAGACCACATGAATATGCTACAAGAAAATCAAGGTAGAGTTAAGAAATATTTTCAACACAACGATATTAAATACGCTGCATAATGGTTACGGTAAATAAACGTCGGGTTAATAATGTACTGGAGTAATTTTGTGCAAACAATTTGTTCCGGTTTTTTATTATTTATCGCTATATTTACTCAGACCTGACGCTATAAAAATGATTACATTAAAAGAAGCATTTGAGCGACTAAATATAGGAAAATAAAACAACTAGTAAATAGATAATATCATGGCAAAAAGTAAAGACTCTAGGAGAAACGTTAAAAAAGAAGCTGCTAAAACTCCAAAAGAAAAAAAAGCAGAAAAGAGACTAAAGAAATCTAGAAAAGATTAATAAGTAGCTTGAAAAGCTACAACTTACAACAAAGAATTGTTATGAAAAACTACTTAATAATTTTTCTATAAGCTCAATTTTTAATAGCTTCATTTTTTTTATGATTCATCTTTCCAATTTTTAAAAATAGCGTTATATTTGCACAGACATAACGCTATTAAAAATGATATCAGTAGAAGAAGCTTTTGAACTCGTTCAAAAAAACATAATCCCAACCACAAAGACACAAAAACAATCCATCATTAAGTCTTTAGGATTTGTGCTGGCAGAAACTGTTGTATCACCTATAAATATGCCTCCCTTTCGGCAGTCGGCAATGGACGGTTATGCGTTAAATATGCATACTAAAAACAACTACACTATTATAGATGAAGTAAAAGCAGGTGACGGTCATCATCCCATTTTAAAGGAAGGAGAAGCGGTAAGAATCTTTACAGGTTCTGCCGTGCCCGATACAGCGAATACGGTGATTATGCAGGAAAAAGTGACCGTTGAAGGAACCATACTCACCATAAATGAAGCTTTTTCTATCAACGAAAACATTAGACCTTTAGGTGAACAAGTTGAAAAAAGAGCTATTGCTTTACATAAAGGCAGCAAACTAAGTCCAGCAGCCATAGGTTATTTAACCACTTTAGGGATTCCTGAAATTAAAGTTTTTACCAAACCATCCATCGCTATTGTCACCACTGGAAACGAATTAGTAGAAGCAGGACAAGAACTCCCCTACGGAAAAATTTACGAAAGCAACTCCGGAATGCTTCAAACCGCCTTGCAAAGTTTAGGGTTTGATAAAGTGACCATAACTAAAGTGAAAGATGATTTTATTTCGACTAAAAAATCCTTAGAAAAAGCTATTTCAGAAAATGATTTGGTGATTATTTCTGGCGGAATATCTGTGGGAGATTACGATTTTGTGGGTAAAGCATTATTAGAATTAGGTATCGAACAAATATTTTATAAGGTAAAACAGAAACCAGGAAAACCCCTTTTCTTCGGAAAAATGAAAAACAAACCCGTTTTTGCACTTCCTGGAAACCCAGCTTCAGCATTGAGCAATTTTTATGTGTATGTACAACCATCACTTCAAAAATTATCTGGGAATTTAGATTTTTCATTAACAAGATTGAAGGCAAATTTAACTGCCGATTATTTTAAAAAAGGAGACAGAGCACAGTTTTTAAAAGCTTCGGTAAAAAATGGAGAGGTGACTATTTTAGAAGGTCAGAGTTCGGCAATGCTCTACACTTTTGCCATAGCAAATACATTTGTATATGTACCCGCTGAAGTGAATACTTTTTCTAAAGGTGATTCGGTGGAAGTGATTATGTTACCCGTTTAATGCTTTGGTTTAATTTATAATCACTGAGCGGAGTGGTCAAATAAAGAAATATGATGGTAGGATGAAATTCCTGCTTTCGCAGGAATAGATGAAATACAAAATTAAAAGCAGAATCTGGATTGAAGCCGATAACAAAGTACTAATCGGCGAAGGACGAGTACGACTTTTAAAAGCAATTGAAGAAACTGGTTCGCTTTCAAAAGCAGCGAGAAGTATTCAGATATCCTATAAAAAAGCGTGGACGATGTTAGATGCCGTTAACAAATCGGCTAAAAAACCTGTTACCGAAAGTAGTACCGGAGGCAAAGGTGGCGGAGGAGCTGTACTAACTATTTACGGAAAAGAATTAATCAAAGCTTTTGAAGAAATTAATAAAAATTGTTGGGAGTATTTGGATACTCAAATTGAGAAAATTAATGAATTATAACAGTCTAGACCTAACAGGTTTTCGAAACCTGTTAGGTCTCCTTTAAATACTTTAGGCACTTCAAATAAAAATGATCCTAGAAATAGAACATATCTGGCTTTTCCTTCTCATCCTTCCGGTGATTTCCTTCCTATATTCAAGTGTGGGGCACGGTGGGGCAAGTGGATATTTAGCTTTAATGAGTTTGTTTTCCTTTCCGCATTTGGTAATGAAACCCACAGCTTTACTGCTGAATTTATTTGTTGCAGGGATTTCATTTTTCTATTATTTTAAAGGTGGGTTTTTTAAGAAAAAACTCTTTTTATATTTTGCTTTGGCATCTATTCCAATGTCATTTTTAGGAGGCACAATAGATCTAGATGCTACAGTATATAAAAAAATATTGGCGGTATTATTAATATTTGCTGTCTTAAAAATGTTGAATGTTTTCGGACCTGCCTCGCCGACAGGCGGGAAAGAAAGCACTAAAGCCAAAGACATTAAACTTTGGCAAGGACTTCTACTAGGAGGTGCTATTGGTTATTTTTCTGGGCTGATTGGTATTGGCGGCGGAATTATTTTAAGTCCAATTATCCTATTATTACATTGGGGAAATATGAAAGAAGCCGCAGCAGTTTCAGCCTTGTTTATTTGGGTGAATTCGGCTGCAGGATTGATTGGTCAACTAAGCAACGGAGTTACTTTAAGCACACATTCTTTTGGCTTGGTTGCTATTGCGATTGTCGGGGGGATTTTTGGTGCTTACTTCGGAAGTAAAATGGTAAATAACAAAACTTTACGCTATGTTTTAGCATTCGTTTTAGTATTGGCTTCCGTAAAATTATTTTATATATAAATGATGAAAAAAGATGCAAGACCGCTACACTAAAATATATAAGAATAAAGACGTGATTGTAACAATACTCAAGCCTTGATTGTAAATTATTATAATTATAGATAGAAACTAAACGTAAGGGTTTCGGTATTAAAATTTATGAATTGAAAAAAAACTCTTTTATGAGTAATTATGAATAAAAAAAGAAACATAACCGCTATCATTCTCGCAGGAGGAAAAAGCTCCCGAATGGGAACCGATAAAGGTTTTGTTTCCTATAAAAACAAACCATTTGTTCAGCATATTATTGATGTAATTCGTCCTTTAGTTAATGAAATCATCATTATAAGCAACAATTCAAATTATGACATTTTTGGATTAATAAGGTTTGAAGATTTAATTACAAATACTGGTCCTTTAGCTGGAATTTACACCGGATTACATCATTCAAAAACCGAATATAATTTAGTGATAAGCTGTGATGTTCCTTTAATTTCTTCCGAAGTAATAGAAAAATTGATAGAACAAATTTCTGATGACGTTGATGTGGTTCAGCTACAAAGCAACGGAAGAGAAATGCCACTAATTGCAATTTATAAAAAACAATGTGAGCATCTCATTAAAAGAAAATTAAATATAGGAGAAAGAAGAGTACGGGAAGTGTTGAAACAATGTAAAGTAAAAACCGTAATTCTTGAAAAAGAACTGGAAGTTTTTACCACAAACATCAATACTCCAACCGATTTAAAAAATGTATTATAATGAATTTAACCATAAAATATTTCGGACTTATTGCTGAAGCAACCAACTGTTCAGAAGAGCAAATGGAGTTTTTTGGAAAGACGGTTTTAGAATTAAAAGAACAACTATTTCAAAAATATCCGGTATTGAAACTCAAAGATTTTCAAATAGCACAAAACAACGAATTAGTAGAAAACGAAACAGAAATAACAGGAATTGAAATTGCATTATTACCTCCTTTTGCTGGTGGATGATTTCCTAACAGGTTTTAAAAACCTGTTAGGTATAAAAAAACAAACATGAACTTTATACCATTTGAAATAGGTAACTATTATCACATTTATAATAGAGGGAACAATAAAGATCTTATTTTTATTGAAGAGGGTAACTATTATTATTTTCTTCAGTTAATGAAAAAATACTTAATTCCAATTGCAGATATTTACAGCTATTGTCTCATTCCAAATCATTTTCATTTGATTCTAAAAATTAAAGATAAAAACGAATTACCCGATGCTTTTATTTCATTAAAAACAAAGCTTCATCAACCTTTTTCGAATATGTTTAATACCTATACAAAGGCGATAAACAAAAGACATAATAGAAGAGGAAGTTTATTTCAAGAACATTTAAAAAGAAAACCTATTAAAAATGAAGGCTACCTTAGAAATCTAATTATTTATGTAAATACCAATCCAACAAAACACGGTATAGGAGATTTCTCTACTTATGAATTTAATTCTTATAAAGCACTAATTTCAAAGAAACATACTTTGTTAAAAAGAGATGAAACTATAGAATTATTTGATGATGTAAAAAACTTTAAATATGTCTGTAGTCAAAATAAAATTAATTTAGAATTAATAAAAGAGCTAATTATTGAGTAGCAAACCTAACAGGTTTTAAAAACCTGTTAGGAAATCAGCCTCCCGCCGGAGTTTATATTGAGCGAAGTCGAAATACAGGAATTATGAGTAGATACAACAGACATATTATCCTATCAGAAATTGGTCAAAAAGGCCAAGACAAACTATCCAAAGCTAAAGTTTTAGTGATTGGAGCAGGTGGTTTGGGTTGTCCTGTTTTACAATATTTAACAGCTGCTGGGATTGGAACTATTGGGATTGTCGATTTTGACTCCGTTTCAAAATCCAATCTCCAACGTCAAATTTTATACGGAACTTCTTCCCTTGGAAAAAATAAAGCGGAAGCAGCAAAGGCTAGGTTAGAGGATTTGAATAATGAAATTACTATCATTGCGTATCCTAAAAAACTAACCCATAAAAATGCAATTTCATTGTTTCAACAATACGATATTATTGTAGATGGAACCGATAATTTCGCCACGAGATATTTGGTGAATGACGCTTCTATAATCACCAAAAAACCATTGGTGTACGCAGGAATTTATAAGTTTGAAGGGCAGATTTCGGTATTTAATTATAAAGATGGTCCAAGTTATAGATGCCTGTTTCCAAATCCGCCAAAAGAAGGTACAATTCCTAACTGTTCCGAAGTGGGAGTTCTTGGAGTTTTACCCGGAATTACAGGAACATTTCAAGCCAACGAGGTATTAAAAATCATTTTAGGAATTGGCGAAGTGCTTTCAGGAAAAGTGCTTTATTATAATACATTGACCAATCAAACAAGTATTTTAAAAGTCAATCGTTCTGAAGCCGAAATTCAACAAGTAAAAGATTCAGAACCTATTTTTGAGACCTTGATTTCGGATGATAATTGTGCGATTTTAGTTGAAGAAATTTCAATAAAAGAAGTGCTTCAAAAAAAGAACATTCAATTGATAGATGTACGAGAAAAGAACGAAAATCCTAAAATTGAAAATGATAAGGTTATTCATATTCCTTTAAGTGAATTAGAAAACCGAACAACCGAATTAAGTTCAGAAAAAGAAATTATTTTCTTTTGTCAAGCAGGAATTAAAAGTAAAAGAGCCGCATCAATAATTAATAACAGTTTTAGTTTAAAAGAAGGAGCTTTTGAAATTAAAGAATATTTAAATAAAGTTAAGTAAACAATTAAAAAATACCCGCTGTAGTTTATATTGAGCGTCCCGATTATTCGGGAGAAATACGAGCATATTATGAAAGGTAAAAAACCAAAAAACGTATTTAAAGAAGGGGCAATTTCTTCGGAATTTATAGCGACATCCATCGCACATCATCAAGTAAAAACTCAAATTGGTGCTCACAATATATTTTTAGGGCAAGTACGAGCTGATGAGATTGATGGTAAAAAAGTGACTAAAATAGAATATACTGCTCACGAAGAAATGGCAAATCAAAAGTTTCACGAAATTAGAGAAGCTGCTTTTGAGAAATTTAACCTCAGTTGTATGCATATTTATCACAGTTTAGGAAAAGTAAAAGCTGGCGAAATCTGTTTATTCGTATTCGTTTCATCACCTAGACGAAAAGAAGTTTTTCCTGCAATTGAGTTTATTGTAGAAGAAATAAAAGCACAAGTCCCCGTTTTTGGGAAAGAGATTTTTGAGGACGAAACGCATCAATGGAAAGTTAATAAGTAATGTTGAATCGTTTAACTGTTTATTTGTTTAATCGTTTAATTTAAAAATATGTCCTATTTATTTTCATTTGAAAAACTTACTGTTTGGGTAGATTCTAAAGAGCTAATAAAATTAATTTATTCGGTTACTAAGAATTTTCCCAACGAAGAAAAGTTCGGTTTAACAAATCAATTAAGACGAGCTACTGTTTCCGTTGCTTCAAATTTAGCAGAAGGGACTTCAAGAAAAACAAATAAAGACAAAGCACATTTTACAACAATATCATACAGTTCTTTAATGGAAGTTTTAAATCAGATAATCATTTCGAAAGAATTAAATTTCATAAACGAAAAAGATTATTTAACCATAAGAGAATCTATTCAAAAAATAGCAAATAAATTAAATGCCCTAAGAAATGCTCAATTAAGCAGCTAAACAAATAAACAGTTAAACAATTAAACACTTCAACAGTTAAACAAATAAACAATTAAACAATATAAACGCTTCAACATAAAAATGGTAGACATAACAAACAAATCCACCACACTCCGCACCGCAATCGCACAAGCCATTGTAAAAGTGAGTAAGCCCGAAACCATCGAGGCAATTAAAAACGATACCGTTCCCAAGGGAAATGTCTTTGCAATGAGCAAAGCTGCAGGATTATTAGGAGTTAAAAAAACACCCGAACTTCTTCCCGATTGCCATCCAATGCCAATTGAATTCTCAGGAATTGAATATGAAATCAACGGATTGGAAATCACAGTATTCTTCACCGTAAAAACCATATACAAAACAGGTGTTGAAGTAGAAGCAATGCACGGAGCGAGTATTGTAGCTTTAAATATGTACGATATGTTGAAGCCAATTGACAAAGGAATCGAAATCCATCAAATAAAATTATTAAAGAAAAAAGGTGGTAAATCCGACTTTAAAGATCGCTTCCGAAAAGATTTAACGGCTGCAGTGATTGTGTGTTCCGATAGTATTTCGGCAGGACAAAAAGAAGATCGTGCAGGTAAAGCTATTATTAAAAAGTTGGAAGAAAGTGATGTGGCAATTTCAGATTATATTATTATTCCAGATGAAAAAGACATCATTCAAGAAAAAGCAAAACACTACCAAGAACAAGGAATTGATATGGTGATTTACACAGGAGGAACGGGACTTTCAAAAAGAGATGTTACTCCCGAAGCATTGACCCCTTTATTAGACAGAAGAATCTCAGGAATTGAAGAAGCCATTCGAAATTACGGTCAAGATAGAACTCCCTATTCAATGCTCTCCAGAAGTGTTGCTGGAACCATCGAAAAAACCTTAGTATTAGCATTACCAGGATCCACCAACGGAGCCAAAGAATCTATGGATGCCATATTCCCTGCTGTACTACATATTTTCAGAATTTTAAAAGGTGCCAGACACGATTAATGAAGAAAAAAACAGCCATATTAACCGATAGTTTTAAGAGAAAACACAGTTATTTGCGCATTTCACTCACCGAACGTTGTAATTTAAGATGCACTTATTGTATGCCTGCTGAAGGTATTCCGTTAGTTCCAAGATCTCATATTATGACCTATGATGAGATTTACAAAATCGCCAAAACCTTTACGGATAATGGCGTTACAAAAATCAGATTAACAGGCGGAGAACCTTTAATTAGGAAAGATATTCCGGTGATTTTAGAAAAATTAGCTTCACTTCCAGTTGAAATTGGCATCACTACCAACGGAGTTACTATCGATAGATATATTGAAACTTTAAAAAAATACAACATCAAAAATATCAATGTGAGTTTAGATACTTTAGATGAAGTGAAATTTAAGGAAATCACGCGCCGGAATCAGTTTGAAAAAGTCTATCAAAACATACTTCTTTTAGTAGAAAACGGATTTAATGTAAAGATAAATGCGGTGCTAATTAAAGGTTTTAATGAAAATGAAATTATCGATTTTATTGAACTCACAAAAGACCTTTCTGTTTCTTTTCGGTTTATAGAGTTTATGCCTTTTGATGGCAATAAATGGGATTTAAAAAAGATGGTTTCTTATGCTGAAATAATGAAAAAAGTAAGCCATCATTATTCCGAAGAAAAAGTAGAACGGCTTCAAGATGCTGCAAATGATACTTCAAAAAATTACAGAATTAAAGGCTTTAAAGGAAGCTTTGCAATAATCAGTTCGGTAACCAATCCTTTTTGTGATTCTTGCAATCGTTTGCGATTAACTGCCGATGGAAAACTAAAAAACTGTTTATTTTCAGCTACAGAATCTGATATTCTTACTCCACTTCGCGATGGAAAACCCATAGAGCCTATTATTCAAAAAGCAGTCCTTGGAAAGTTTAAAATTCGAGGTGGAATGGACACCTTAGAAAAACTTCAAGAACCAGATTTACATTCCAAAAACAGAAGTATGATTTCTATTGGAGGGTAGTTTTTAATTTCTCTTGGGCATAGTTTCAATACAAAAACCCAAATAACCATAGTGGAATGATGCCTTCGCTCCCAATTTCAATAGTGTCTTTAACTACATAAGCATTTTCTGTATTTATAATTTGTTTTCTTGTTTTGTGTTTTCCTCCAATTTCAAAAGTAAATTTTTCAGAAACCAAAAAATCAGCTGTTTTTGATGCCCTAACCGTGTGTTTTTTACTTATTTGATTAAAGAAAAATGTTTCTCTACTGTTTCCTATATTAACGCCACTACCAACTAAATTATACATTAAATTAGTATTGTTTAAATAGATTTTTTCTGGTTTGTTTAAACTATTTATTCCTTTATTGGGTACGTATAATAATTGAAGTAGTTCTGCATCATTTAGTAACTTTATGTATTGTTTCATCGTGTTTACAGTAATACCAGTGCGTTGACTCAAAGAATTCATATTGGGTTTAAATGGCACAGAGCGACTAATAATTTGCAATAATTTTTTCAAATAAATGATATTTGACGTTTTTATAGCAGCAAATTGAGTTATATCCACTTCTAGGATAGTTACAATTACTTCGCTTAATTTTTGATGAAAAACCTGTTTGTTTTCTTTATAAAACGGATAGTATCCATAATTTAAATAATCATCAAAAAAGTGCAAAGGGTTATGTTTTTGAAGATCAACAGCAATTTCTATATGGTTTCTCATTAAATCATCTAAAGTGTAAATTGGTAGTTTTTTATGTGTTTCAAATTCAATAAATTCTCTAAAAGACAAACCCGAAAAATTATAGATAACAGCTCTTCTGCTTAAATCTGCTTTAGCATCCTGGATATGTAACAAAGAGGATCCGGTAAAAACTACTTTTAAATTTGGCATATCATCATAAATGTTTTTTATTTCTATTGCCCAATTTTTATAACGATGAACTTCATCAATTGCTAAAAACACACCTCCTTTTTTATAAAATATATCTGCTAAATCATATAACTTATTTTCTGTAAAGTACAAATCGTCTAAACTAACATACAAAACTTCTTTATTAGCCTTATAATTTTGCTTTATGTACTGAAGTAGTACCGTTGTTTTACCAACACCTCTACTACCTTTTATCCCAATTAATCGATTCGACCAATCTATACTCTTGCAATAATTTCGAACCAAATCTAATTGAGTAATAGCGTATTTTATGTAAAATTTTTGTCTTAAAGCTTCCATTGCATCATATTTATGTTAGTACAAAGATACAAGTAATATTAATATCTATTAGTACATAAACATATATAAAATATATTTATGTCAGTATATTGATATTAAAATAAATATTTTTCTGCCATGAAATTTTATTAAAACCTCTGGAAAGGATTTCCTGGCAGAGATCTAAAATATTATTCCCGCTGATTCCGCGAATTTTCACAAATTTTTATCTGCATAAATCTGCGGAAGAAAAAGAAGTTCATCTGAACCTATGGTAAGAAATCAAACAATTAAGATAATTTTATCCTTTATTAAGTCTTAATGAAGTACTTTTCGAGCATATTCAAAATACATACTTATGAAAAAGTCACATTCATTTCATATTCCAGTAATGGGAATAGGCTATACTATTGATACTCCAATAAAAGTTGCACAATACGGAATGGATTCCGTAATCTCACTAGTAGATGATATTTTATTAGAGAAATTAAGAAAAATGTACAGCGAAAAGTTTGAAATTCCTTTTAAAGAAATTTCAGATAAAGTGGAAGATTTTAGAGCAAAACGCATCACTTCGTATTTAAATTTAATCAATGATATTGCCATTGAAAAATTTGAAGCTCTTAAAAATGTTTCCGAAGAAAAAAGTAACGAGATTAAAAAATATGTCAGCTTTTTACCAGAATATTCAAGCCTTAAAAAAGAGTTTCTAAAACTTACTTCTTCCGGAATTAATTATTCTGAAATAAAAAAATGGGCAAAGAAAAATCTAACGATGGGAAGTATTGATGTAAACATAATGACCAAAGTAGATAAGGATAATTACAAAGAAAACGAAAAACTAACTGGAGAATTTAACGATGCTCACGCAGCACTTCGAGGATTTGCCAATAGTAATTTGAAATCTTCAGTGGTGCTTTCCGCTGGGATGAATCCTAGATTATATGCTTATATGTCGCAGTTTGATGATTTTTATCCCAACGAAAAAGGAGAGATCAACAAGAAGATTATTTTAAAAGTGAGCGATTATCGTTCGGCAATGATTCAGGGAAAATTTTTAGCAAAAAAAGGATTATGGGTTTCAGAATATAGAATCGAATCTGGATTAAATTGTGGAGGTCACGCTTTTGCAACCGACGGATTTTTGTTAGGTCCTGTTTTGGAAGAGTTCAAAGAAAAACGAACGGAATTAATCGATTCTATTCAAGGAATTTTAAATTCAGTTTTAAAAAGTCAGAACAGAACCATTCCAACAAATCCTTTATCTATAGAGGTTACCGCTCAAGGCGGTGTTGGAACCGAAGAAGAGCACGACTTTTTGTTAGATCATTATCAAGTAGATTCTGTAGGTTGGGGAACACCCTTTTTATTGGTTCCTGAAGCTACAACGGTGGATAAAAAAACCCTTCAACAATTAGCAGAAGCAAAAGAAAAAGACCTGTATTTAAGTGATATTTCTCCACTTGGAATTCCGTTTAATAACCTTCGAGGAAACACAAAAGATTTAGAAAAAGAGAGCAAAATTGAAAATGGAAGACCAGGTAGTGTCTGCCCTAAAAGGTTTGTGGCATTGAATAAAGAATTTAGTGAAAAAGGAATTTGTACCGCTTCCAGAGATTATCAACGGAATAAAATTAAGGAGTTAAAAACACAAGGATTATCTAAAGAAAAATATCAATTCAGCTATCATAAAATCATTGAAAAAACCTGTACTTGCGTAGGTTTAGGGACTTCTGCCCTATTGGCTTATGGTTTGGATACCAAAGTGGAAGGCGAAGGTGTTTCGGTTTGTCCGGGACCCAATATGGCCTATTATTCTAAGGTGATGAGTTTAAAGGAAATTACCAATCACATCTACGGAAGGCAAAATGTGATGACCAGAAACGATCGTCCAAATATGTTTATAAAAGAATTGAATATTTACATCGATTACCTTAAAAATAAGTTTGAAGAAACTAAAGGAGAGTTAGATAAGAAACAAGAGAAGTATTTTACAAATTTTTCTAATAATTTAAAGGAAGGAATCTCGTATTACAACAACTTATTTGTTTCGGTAAAAGATACTTTTGAAACTTCAAAAGCTACTGTTTTAAAGGAATTAGAATTCAGTAAAAACAAATTGCAAGTCATTAGTAGTAAAATAGAAAACAGTAAGAAATAAAAATTTCTTGAAACCAACTATTTAGATCCCCTGCGGGGATGACATTTTATAGGAACCCCGAGGCAAAGCCTCGAGGAATTCTTTTCGATTAAATAATAAAAGACTATTTTATCTTTTTATTTCATTTTCACGTTACTATTTAGTAACTTGCAGTCTATTTTAATCACTAATTATAATGGACAATCACACACCCTATTACCATCAAGTTGGTAAAGAAGTAGAAGTTTTTGAGCAGTCTTATAAAAACAAAATTCCGTTTCTTTTAAAAGGACCAACAGGAACAGGAAAATCTCGTTTTATTGAATTTATGGCTCATAAACTCAATAAAAAACTAATAACAATTTCCTGTCACGAAGAAACCTCATCCACCGATTTAGTTGGGCGATATATTATTAAAGGTGCCGAAACTGTTTGGCTAGATGGCCCTTTAACCACAGCCGTTAAAGAAGGTGCAATTATTTATTTGGATGAAATTGCTGAAGCTCGCCCCGATGTAATTGTCGCGATACATTCATTAACCGATCACCGTCGAGAATTGTTTATCGATAAATTAGGTGAAGTGGTAAAAGCCCATTCAAATTTTATGTTGGTCGCTTCATTTAATCCTGGATATCAGAGAGGTTTCAAGGAATTAAAACCATCTACAAGACAACGATTTGTTGCCATGACATTTGATTATCCTTCTGAAAAAATTGAAACGGAGATTTTAATAAATGAAACTGAAATAGATTCAAGCACCGCAAAAAAGCTAGTCAATATTGGTGGGAAAATCAGGAATTTAACCGAATTAGGATTGACCGAAACCGTATCTACTCGTTTATTGGTAGATGCTGCGAAGTTAATTCATAGTGGTTTAGCAAAACGATTGGCAGTTCACGTTGCTGTTGTAGAACCTTTAACCGATGATGTTGAAGTGGCTACTGCCTTAAAAGATTTATGTGATTTGATGATCTAATAAACAACCCATGTTCGAGTTCGAGCCAGATGAATATATTTTTACCAAGTTCGCTTTCTTTTTTAAAAATCGAAAAAAGAAAAAAGAAGCACAACTTCAACATGCGGTAAACTTAAGTGATGTCAAATCTCGTCTCACCATTTTCGCAAGAGCTGTCACCGGAAATGCTATCGAAATCTACGATGCAGAACGCGAAGGTGGTTACCGAAATAACAACTTTTTTTTACCTTCAAAATTTTCAGAATTTAAAAAAGTGGAAGATAATATCTCCTACTATTTATTTCGGATTTTGTATTTATCCATTCAGAAAAACTTAGATTTTAATTGGTCAGGTGCTGAAGAACATGAATTAAAAGAATCTCAAGAAGCTGCTAAAAATCATTCCGATAAAGTATTGAAAGAATTGTTTCTTCAATTTCCAATTACCGAAAAATACCATCAAGATTTATTAGCCTATTATTCCCAAAAAACAAAAGAAGGAAAAGAAGTGGATACTTCATTTATCTACGGAAAATGGATGCGTAATAATCTGGAAGACGAATCGGGGAAAGAATTAAAAAACTTTAGCGATAGGGTAAAAAAAGCGCAAGAAGAAAAGCCAAAAACAGTCCTAAAAAACAAAGCGGTGGAAGAAATTATTTCTGTTCAGATAGATCAGAAACAAGTGGAAGATATGGTTTTACAGCATCAGTTTGAAAAAGTAGAAACTGCCGAAGAATTTGGAGGAAACTTTAGAGATATGGATGGCGATGATGATTTAGAAGACCACGAAAATGCCTTGGAAGAATTGAATATGAAATATACCGTTCGTGTTGACGATACCGTACATTCAGTATATCAAGCAGATTTTATTGAAAACACCACGGTTTCAGAAAGTGCCGAAGCAGATTCTAGTAATTTTCATATCGAATACGATGAATGGGATTATACCAAACGCAAATACAAAGAAAAATTCTGTAAAGTATATCCTAAAAATATTACTGAAACCAATATTCCTTTTTACAAAAAAACCATTCGAGAGAATGCTTCGACGTTGATGGGGCTTCGGAAAATGTTAACCAATGTAAATAATAAATTTCAGCAGCAACGCAGACAAACTCAAGGGGAAGAATTCGATTTAGATTCGTTGATAGATTTGTATGTTGATGTTCATTCGGGGCATACTCCTTCCGAAAAAATATACCTTTCTAAACGTAAAAAAGAGAAAGATCTTTCCATTTTAATGTTGCTAGATGTTAGCTTGTCAAGCGATGGTTATGCTGCAGGAAACAAAGTAATTGATGTAGAGAAACAGGTTTCCATTTTATTTGGAGAGATTTTAAATGAGTTTAATGTCGATTTTTCCATTGATTGTTTTCATTCAAAAACCAGAAATTATTCAACGTATCAGACTATAAAATGTTTTGATGAAGATTGGGACAAAGCCAAATACAAAGTGGGATCAATTCATCCCGAAGGCTATACTCGTATTGGCTCAGCATTGCGGCATTCAGGAGCTTTGCTAGACAAACGTGACACTAAAAATAAATGGGTGATTCTTATTTCTGACGGGAAACCAAATGACTACGATAAATACGAAGGAAAATACGGAATTAACGATGTAAAACAGGCCTTAAGAGAACTAAATGAACGTAATATTAACTCCTACGCATTAGCAATTGAGGCACAAGCAAAATATTATTTGCCGCAGATGTTTGGGCAAAATCATTATCAAATTTTAACCACTCCTATTGAGTTATTGGAGTCTTTGGTGAAGTTGTATGAAAAAATTAAGCATCAAAGTTGAGGAACTGGAACACTCCCGAAGTTTCAGGATGACGGATTTTACAGGTAATCATTGATAAAAATATGCTTCGTCTGTGTTTAATCATTTTTCCGTATAACTAATAAATTATAACCATTATATTTGTTAGACTAAAGAAGTAGTAATGGGAACAGTAGAATTAAAAAATATTATAGGAGAGTAAACAATTTTAAAAGTCGTTGTTTTGATTTCTTTTAAATTAAAAAAAGTTCTTTTGAGTTACTTTAATGCAGACATAAAAGCATACAATGATTACTATCCTTTCGGCATGTTGCTGCCTAATCGCCACCAAAACACTGGTGATTATAGGTATGGTTTTCAAGGGCAGGAAATGGATGATGAGATAAAAGGTGAAGGAAATTCTATAAATTACAAGTATAGAATGCACGACCCACGTGTAGGTAGGTTCTTTGCAGTGGATCCATTAACGTCAAGATATCCTCACTATACTCCATATTCATTTAGTGGAAATAAAGTAATTGCATATAGAGAGTTAGAAGGCTTAGAAGAGCTTGAAATAAATAAAAGCACAAAATTTTTAGTGATTTTCATTCAAGGATTTAAGGGTAATCCAGAAGAAGGTGCTACACAAACTGATTTTGATATGGAAGGTTTAGGTAAAACAGTTTGTCAAATCGTTGACGAAGATGGTGTACAGGTCGGAGTATTCAAATCTCATAGATACTCACTAACGTTTGAAGATGTGAAAACTTCAATTGATAATCTTAAAGAAGTAAATCCAGATGGAAGAGTTATTCTAGTCGGACATAGTCAAGGTGGAGATAACATTATGGAAATGGCTAAAAAATATGAAAAGGATATTGATATAGATTTAGTTATTCTATTAGATTCAAAGGATGGTTCTAATATGCTTATTAATCTAGAAAATGATAATGTTCCTCCAAATATTAAAAACATCATTAATTATCGTCAAACTGGGGATTTCTTTTTATCAGGAGAAGCAATTGACGAAGGAGACATCAAAGATAAAAATAAAACGAATTGGATTGATATTATTGTAAACGGCGCTATACATACTTCAATTGATGGTAATATGTCAGGTATTATATCTGAAGATATTATGAACTATATTAATGGAAAAAATGTGGTTAAGCTAGCTACAGAAAGAAATATACCAGTAATGAAACCAGAGTCAGGAGATAAACCTTTTTTGGGTCTTTCAACAGGAAAAACTGAAAATGCTTCTGAATCAGAGTCTTCTAACACTAATGATAAAAAAGATTAATAAAGATTATGTTTGGAAAAATAATTCAAGTCTTAATAAATTTAACGGGGGGGTTATTAACCTTTATTGCCATAATAGTTGTTTCCGGAATGTATGTGTCAACTATATCGATAGAAGGACTTTATAAATTTGCATTAGAGGTTTTTATTTTTGGAATTATAGTTTTTGGTTTAATCTCAATAGCTAATTTTTATTTTTTTAAAAAGAGAAAAAAAAAGCCTATTTTAAATACGGTAGTTGTTTTTTTAATTTCTTTAATAATTATGACCATTTGGTTTTTATTTAATATGCCTAACATCGGGTAATGAGTCAGAATACTTGATGGCAATAAAATAAAAATCTGGTTTTAAAATACATTTTTTAATCTTAGTAGTTCAAATTATTTGATGAAGATATGTGTGTAAGGTTTCTAATTAATAAAATTGGATATGAAAATTAGCTATAAAAATATTCGTTTTCAAAAGAAAAGAAATATCTTTAAGCACATTTACATCTCTATTTTTGGGGCTGAAAAACACTTAAAAATAGCATAAAAGGTCTTTGAAAAAGAGGTGATAATTACCAAAAATGGTAAATATTTAGCAATTATAATATTGCATACGTTCTTATAAATACTGATGCTACAGAGGGTTTGATTACTCTGCTTTCGGCATAGTAAAAGAAATACTAGAAAAAGTTAACTGAAGAAGTAATACTCCATGTAATCAACTCCCCTACTTCTCCACCAAAACCCGAACATCCACCGCAATAATCTCTTTCTCAGAACCAATTAGCGGATTCATATCCATTTCAATAATTTCGGGAGCTGCTTCTACTAATGCGGAAACACGTTGGATGATATCCATAAATAAATCAATATTGATTCCTTCTTTTCCTCTGGCTCCTTGTAGCATTTTATAACCCCGAAGAGAGGCAATCATTTTTAAAATTTCAGGTTTTGATAAGGGACTTAATCCAGCCGAAATATCCTTTAATATTTCCACAAAAACTCCTCCCAATCCGCAAACGATGGTATGGTTAAACCCTTCCTCTTTATTAACGCCTATAAACAATTCTAATCCCGGAACCATTTGTTGAGCTAAAACACCTCTAGCATCTTTAATCTTAATTAATTTATCGAAAGCCTTTCCTGCTTTTTTCATTGTGGTGATGTTTAAAATAACTCCTTGAACATCTGTTTTATGCAAAGGTCCAATCACCTTCATCACTAAAGGAAAGTTCTTTTTTTCAAATTTTGAAAGCAACTTTTCTTTATCACTTTCAAAAACTTCTTTTACTCTCAGAATTCCTGCTGCATCTAATAATTTAGCCGTGTTTCTAGGTCCTAAATATCCGTTTTCAGCAATCGAAATTACTGCTCTTATGGCTTCTGTATCTATTTCAGGTAAAACAATCTCCACTTCCATAGGTTTTGGCGTTTTATAAACCTGAGCCAATGCTTTTCCTAAAACCACTTCATCTGGAAAATTGATATTTCCTTTGTCTAAAAAAGTGGCAATTTCCTTTTGAGCATTTACTACGGAAGGCAACACTGGGAAAATAGGCTTTTTACAAATGTCTAATTTCACACTCAACACATTATAAACATTCTCCACATCAAAAAGTCCCGGAGACCCAAAAACTACAATCATCGCATCAATATAATCGAATTTATGCTCGCAATAATCAATGATAATTCCGAGTTGTTCTGCGGTTCCGGTGGCAAGAAAATCGATTGGATTGTTCACCGAAGAACCCGAATGTAAAAAAGTTAAAAGTTGCTTTGCATCTTCACCTTCAATAGCGGGAACGTTTAAACCTCCTTTAGAAAGTTCGTCGGCAAGCATCACTGCAGAACCTCCTGCGTGGGTAATAATGGCGATATTTTTTCCTTGTAATTCTTTGTATTTAAAAATGGAAGCCACACTCAATAGGTCTTCTCGACTGCTACAATAAACAATTCCTGCTTTTTTAAACAAGGCTCTTACCGTTACGTCGGAAGAGGCAATCGCTCCCGTATGTGAAGTTGCAGCTCTACTTCCTGCGGCAGTACTTCCTGCTTTTATGGCGGCTATTTTTGCACCTTTTTTAATTAATGAAGAAGCGTGTTTTAATAATTTTTGAGGATTCGAAATAGTTTCTAAATACAATAATTTGATGGGTGGATCTTCACCGTGTTGGTAATGTAAATCCATATATTCCAATACGTCTTCAACAGTAGTTTGGGCACCATTCCCAGTAGAATATACATTAGCAAACTTCACTCCCAAAGGCAATCCTGCTTCCATAATAAAAACAGCTGTTGCTCCAGAACCTGAAATTAAATCACAGCCATTAGAATCGTATTCTGTAATTGGAGATGTAAAAACCCCTTTATAATTTTGGTTAATAACGCCAATACAATTGGGTCCGATTAAACAACCATCAACGCTATTTACTACCGAAACAATTTCATTTTCAATATTTTTTCCTTGTACTCCTGCTTCAGCAAATCCTGCTGAAATAATAATAAATGCTTTGGTGTTTTTCTGTTTTGCTAAAATGGTAATGGTCTCTAAACAGAATCTTGCGGGAATAGCTAGAATTGCCAAATCTGTATCTTCAACTTCAGTAACCGAAGCATAACTTTTTAATCCTTGTACTTTGGTTTCCTTGGGGTTTACAATTTCTAGTCTTCCTTTAAATTCTCCCGAAATTAAGTTTTTTACAATTTTACCTCCTGGTTTTTTGGTGTCGTTAGACCCTCCTATGATGACGATGCTCTTAGGATTTATTAACTGTTCATTCAGCATAACAAAAAACTATTTATCTTCTAAAGCGTTGAAATCTTTAAGCGAAAGTACTCTTCCTGTAACCTTAATTTCATTGGTGAACTGTGCGATGGATTTATCTCTAAAATCGTTTAGTAATGTTTCTT
This sequence comes from Flavobacteriaceae bacterium, assembly GCA_021648265.1. GTDB lineage: Bacteria > Bacteroidota > Bacteroidia > Flavobacteriales > Flavobacteriaceae > Marifrigoribacter. The sequence goes on from JAKITD010000030.1 coordinate 18,929, forward strand.
TAAACGGAGAAACTATAAAGTGAACTGGACATGGGTTTTCATCGCTACATTTTGACAATCCTAAGAAACAATGATCAAATTTATCGGTTCCGTCAATACATTTCACGATTTCCCAAAGAGTGCTAGAGCAATTTTCCTTAGTTAGAAAAAAACCTCCGTTGGGTCCTTTTACAGAAGAAACCAAGTCGCTTTTTGCTAATTGCTGTAATAATTTGGCAAGAAAAGGCTGCGGAGTTTCTAATTCTTCAGCAATTGTTTTTACCCCTATTCTGTTTTTTTCGTCGGAATGTATTGCTAAATATAGCACCGACCTTATTGCGTACTGACAAGCATTTGATAACATAGATGATCAATTTAATTCAAAGATACAAAAAAGAGAGGTGTTAGTCCTTTATTTTAAAATTGTTTAATAAATACTTCATAACATAACAATTGTCATATCTTATTAATTTGAAATCAAGTAATTTTCGGCTGAATAAATAAATTCAATTTCAATGAGAAAAAGATCTTGGGCAGAACCCTATAAAATCAAAATGGTAGAACCTGTTTTTATGAACTCTCAAAAAGAGCGAGAAATTTATATAAAAGAAGCCGGTTACAACACCTTCCTTTTAAAATCTAAGGACGTTTATATCGATCTTTTAACCGATAGTGGAACTTCCGCAATGAGCGACCGACAATGGGCTGGGATAATGATGGGTGATGAAGCTTATGCAGGAAGTGCAAACTTTTATCATATGGAGGAAGCCATTCAAACGCATTATGGATACAAGTACATAATCCCTACTCATCAAGGTCGTGGTGCCGAGCATTTAATTTCAAAAATATTGATTAAGGAAGGTGATTATCTTCCCGGAAACATGTATTTCACCACCACAAGATTGCATCAGGAATTAGCCGGCGGAACTTTTGTAGATGTGATTATTGATGAAGCACACGACTCTGAAAGTAACTTCCGATTTAAAGGAAATATTTCGTTGGAAAAACTTCAGAAAGTCATCGATGAAAAAGGTGCTGAAAATATTCCGTATGTCTGTATGGCTACCACGGTTAATATGGCTGGTGGTCAACCGATTTCACTTCAGAATTTAAAAGAAGTCCGAAATTTAACCAACAAATACGGAATCAGAATTGTTCACGATATGACCCGTGTTGCTGAAAATGCCTATATGATTCAACAACTTGAAGAAGGATACGCAGATAAATCGGTTGCTGAAATTGTTCTAGAAATTTGCAACTTGACAGATGCAGCAACAATGAGTTCCAAAAAAGATGCACTGGTTAGTATTGGTGGGTTTTTAGCCATGAACGATCCCGATGTTTTTGAACAAGCTAGAAATTTAGTGGTGGTTTATGAGGGGTTGCACACGTATGGCGGTATGGCTGGAAGAGATATGGAAGCTTTAGCAATTGGAATTACAGAATCTATTCATGATGATCATATTCGTGCTCGTGTTGGTCAGGTGCAATATTTAGGTGAAAAACTACTGAAAGCTGGAGTGCCAATTGTAAATCCTATTGGAACTCACGGCGTATTTTTAGATGCTAAAAAATTCTTACCTCATCTTACGCAAGATCAATTTCCAGCACAGACTTTGGCTGCCGAAATTTATTTAGATTCTGGTGTAAGAACAATGGAAAGAGGAATTGTTTCGGCAGGTAGAAATAGTGAAACTGGTGAGCACAATTATCCGAATTTAGAGTTGGTACGTCTTACTATTCCTAGAAGAGTTTATACGCAAGCACATATGGATGTGATTGCAGAATCTGTGGAATATGTTTATGAAAACCGAGAAAAAATAACGGGAATGAAAATGATTTTCGAACCTAAATATTTACGTTTTTTCCAAGCTCGTTTTGAGAAAATATAACTTATAGTTTTATAAAATAGCTGTCTGTTCGAGCGTAGTCGAGAACTCTTTAATTAAGTTTTAGTTCTCGACTACGCTCGAACGGACATTATAAATATTTGCTTAAATTTGAATAATTAAAAAACCATTATTATGAAAAAAATCTTAAGTATATTTCTGTTATTATTTGTCACTATAATTAGTGCACAAGAAGTAAAACATCTTAACCTTGAAGATGCCGTTTTAGGTTATTACAAAGGGCTATACCCAGAACGAAAATCCTTGCAATGGATGGAAGGAACCGATGATTATATAGTAACGGAAGACGATATTGTTCAGGTAAATTATAATCTTTCAAAACGACCTGCATTGTTTAGTTTGGAAGATCTTCAGAAAGCAATTCCGAGTTTAAAAAGAATGCCATATTCATTTGAGAAAGTTACTTCAGATGTGGTTATTTTTTCTCATAATAATGCGATGGTTACTTATAATTACCAAAACAAAACTGTTTCAGAACTTAAATATGCGGAAGAAGCTGAAAATAACGAGTATAATTCCGAAGCAAATGCAGTGGCTTATACTATCGAAAACAACCTGTATGTAACAACTTCTAACAATCCGAAAATTGCAGTAACAAGTATTTCAGATAAAAATATTGTTTCTGGTCAGGCGATTGCACGTTCCGAAATGGGAATTACTAAAGGAACGTTTTGGAGTCCAAAAGGTAACTATTTGGCTTTCTACCAAAAAGACGAAAGTAATGTAACAAATTATCCGTTGGTTGATGTTACAACCACGCCTGCTTCTGTTGATAATATTAAATATCCAATGAACGGAATGGGTAGTGAAATTCCGAAAGTGGGGATTTATTCAATGAAAAATCAATCGGTTCTTTACTTGGATATCGATACTTCAGATGAACATTATTTAACCAACCTTTCTTGGTCTCCAGATGAAAAATTTGTGTTTTTAGCGGAAGTAAATAGAGGTCAAAATCATATGTGGTTTAATATGTATGATGCTACTTCTGGAAAGAAAATGAAGACATTGTTTGAAGAAAAAAACGACAAATGGGTAGAGCCAGAACATACAGCCGTTTTTGTACCTAATAGCAATTCAACTTTCCTTTGGTTAAGTGAACGGGATGGGTTTATGAATTTATATGAATATGATATTGACAACCAATCGGAAAGACAGCTTACTCATTTTAGTTGGGTAATTAAAGAAATTTTAGGCTTTGATGAAAAAGGAAAAAATGTAATAGTTACAGGAACTGGGAATGATGCAAGAGAAACAAAAGCGTTTAAAATTAGTTTAAAAAACGGAAAAATTACTATTTTAACTTCAGAACCAGGAACGCATTCGGTGCAATTGAGTCCGAATGGAAATTACATTATCGATAGTTATTCTAGTCTGGATGTGCCTAGAGTTGTAAAAAGAAAATCGGTTAAAAATGGAGATGAAGTAACTATTTATATTTCAGAAAACCCTATTAAAGATTACCAATTAGGAACTACAGAATTAGTGACTTTAAAAGCAAAAGACGGAAGCGATTTATACGGCCGGATTATAAAACCTGCTAATTTTGATGCTTCAAAAAAATATCCAGTTTTAGTCTATGTTTATGGTGGTCCTCACGCACAAATGGTGACCAACTCTTGGTTAGGTGGTTCTAATTTATGGATGCAATGGATGGCTGCAGAGCAAGATTATGTGGTGTTTACGCTTGATAATCACGGATCTGCTTATCGCGGATTTGAATTTGAAAGTGCGATTCACAGACAAGTTGGTGAAGTAGAAATGGAAGACCAATTAATAGGAGTAGATTATTTAAAATCATTGCCTTATGTAGATGGAAATAGATTAGCAATTCACGGTTGGAGTTATGGTGGATTTATGACCAACTCTTTAATGTTACGTCATCCAGGAGTTTTTACAACAGCTGTTGCTGGAGGTCCTGTAACCGATTGGAAATATTACGAAATTATGTACGGCGAACGTTATATGGATAGATGGCAGGATAATGAAGCAGGATTTGAAAAAGCTAAAATTCATAATTATGTAAAAAACCTTGACGGAAAATTATTAGAAATTATTGGAAGTGTAGATCCTGTAGTGGCACCTCAACATACGATGACTTTGTTGCAAGAATTTGTAAAAAACAAAATTCAAGTTGACTTTTTTAGTTATCCAATGCATCCTCATAATGTTCGTGGTGTAGATCGTACTCACTTGATTAAGAAAGTGTTGGATTATGTTATTTTGAATAATCAGTAGTTTATAGGAACGCGGATTTAACGGATTCTACAGATGCTCACGGATGGTATATCTAAATCCGTTAAATCAGTGTCATCCGTGTTCTATCTTTTAAATTGACTCCGCAACATTCCTCCAATTGCCAACAAGAAAACAGCACTTGTTATGAATAATAATAAGTAATAATCTTCTAGTAAATAAACGCCTTTCCAAGCTACGATTCCTTTGTAAAACAATAAAGCCTCTGTCAAGATAAAGGCGAGGAAATAAATGGTAAAATTTGTTTTTGAAAATTTCAGTAATTGAAAATATTTTAAGAAAACAAAAATGGATATAGTTACTATTCCTAAGAAAACCCAATGTAAATAAGCGATTACAAAATCGATATTATTGCTAATTATTTCAGCAATTTTAGGGAAAGCTCCTAACTGCTGAAAAATTAATTTCACTAAAAACAAAAATGCGATTAACTTTAGTAAAAAGCCTTCAAATTTGGATAAAGATGATTTTAATATTGACTTATTTTGAATAACACATTTTCCTAATAAAACAAAAGCTCCTAACTGAACTATTCCACCTATTCCAGCTAAAAAATATAAAATTGAATTTGGTTTCATCCATAAAACAGACAGGAAAAACGTAAGAAATACACCTGCAATAAATAAGTAGTAAAATCGATGGAATGTCTTTATTGAAATATGTAATGAAGATTTTTCAAAAATAGCAAATAACATTCCTATTAAAGCCACAAGAAACCATCCATTATATTGAAAATGTAAGAAAAAATAAATAGCATTTCGGTACCAAGGTGAAGTACTTCCGAGGGTGTTCATGACAATTCCCAATACCCAAGGACCCAAACTTGAAAACACCATCAGCCATAAGGCGGTTCTTATTAATTTATAGGATTTTAATTGCTTTTGTTCCGAAGAAGTATGTTTCAGAAATAACCAAATAAATACATAGGAATTCAGTAAAAATAAGGTTGAAAACACAATTGAAAAGAAAGCATATCCGGTAAATGGAAAACTAAACATCATTCCGATAATGGAAATTTGAGTACTCCAAAAAAGTTTGCTGAAGGTTTTATCTTTTCCTTTTTCAGAAAGAAATATCTGATAAATAAAAGTTGTTAAAGCTGTATAAACCCAACCCAACAAAGCAATATGGGAATGTGTATGCAATAGGTGTTTGTAGTTGAAGGTAATATCTGCAACGTGAAACATTCGCATAAACACTCCCAAAAGTGCGACTATAAAAAAGTAGCCAAATGCTATTTTTATTTGTTGTTTTAGATTCATAAAGAATACCTCTTAATCCCTCAAACGAGATAATATTAATAGGTATTGCAATCTACATTAATATTATTTTAATACAATAATTTCTTTTCCAAAGCAATAGCCTTTGGGTGTAAAATATTATTTTGAACAATCAGTAATGAGTCTTTAAAACTAAAATTTTACATATACTACTGGAATAATTTATTCGTTATAGTCTAATAAATTAATTTATAATGCTTAAAATCATTCAAATAGTTGCTTTAGTGCAGGGGCTTTTTTTACTTTTTATATTTTATAGAAATAGAGATAATTATAAAAAAGTAACTTTTTGGCTCTTTTTTGGAAGTATAGCCTCTATACTCCTGTATATAATTGGCGATGATGACAATAACCTTTTTTTAGAGGATGTAGATTGGTATTTATTTGATAGCTCTTTGTTTTTAACTTTTCTATTTTTATATTTTAAATATTTCAAATCTGAAAATAATTTTTTTCTAAAAAAGGATTATTTGTTTTTCTTGCCTAGTTTATTTTTGTTTATAATTGAAGCGTTAGAAATTGTTTTAGATGTGGAAAATGATTTTACAGAAACTGTAGAGTCATTAATTGAGTTTATATTTTTAGGGTATTTAATATATATATTGTACCACTTATTTAAGACAAAAAGAAAATATTGGATTCTATATTTTGTGGCTCCTATTGTTCTAATAATGAGTATCTCGTATATAAACGGAGTACTCGACTTATTTGAGCTTTCACCAATTATATTTAATGACGATGATAATTTTAACACCTATCTACTACTCGTAATTGCTTTTCTGTTTTATTTTATTGCATTTTATTTAATTAGTAAGCCAAAAAAACTTATACCAAATGCCAAAATTTCAAAATATAAAACCTCCAGCCTAAAGCCAGAATTAATTGATAAATACAAAAACGCATTAATACATTCTATGGAAAAAGAAAAGTTGTTTATGGACTCTAAATTATCTATTCATTCTGTTTCTGAAAAATTAAATATTCCACGACAATATATTTCTGAAGTATTAAATCTACATTTAAACAAAAATTTTCAAGATTTTGTTAATGAATACAGAGTCGATGCTTTTGCAAAAAACATACAAAACAACCAATATGCTCATTATACTCTTTTCGGAATAGCCTCAGAAGTAGGTTTTAATTCCAAATCTTCTTTTAATGCTACTTTCAAGAAAATCAAAGGAGTAACACCAACACAGTTTAAGAATGCTCTTTCTTTAGAGAAATAAATAAGTACAGAATAAGCATTCTGGACAACAGGCAAATAATCTAACATACAACTGCACCGTTCTTTGAGGGAATTTAAAACCTTTAAAAAATGGCATTACAAGAAGAATTAAAAACACAAGGCGACTTTTTATTTAAAAACAGAAGCTATTTACCATTAATTATTTTGGTAATTGGCTTATCTGTATTTATTCATTCAAGTTATTACAGGACAGAAACACCATACAATTGGTTGTTAGAATATTTTAAATACATCTGTCTTGGTATTAGTTTATTCGGCTTATACATTAGAGTAGTTACAGTAGGTCACACACCAAAAAACACTTCGGGAAGAAACACAACAGAAGGGCAAATTGCTGATGAGTTAAATACAACAGGTATTTACTCAATAGTTAGACACCCTTTATATTTAGGAAACTTTTTTATGTGGCTTGGCGTAGCAATGCTCACAGAAAACACTTGGTTTATAATAGCATTTGTGTTTTTCTACGCATTTTATTATGAGCGAATTATGTATGCTGAAGAAAGTTTTTTGAGACAAAAATTTGGCGATACTTATTTAAATTGGGCAAAGAAAATACCTGCGTTTATTCCATCATTTAAGTATTATCAAAAAGCCAAATATCCGTTTAGTATTAAGAAAGCCCTGAAAAAAGAGAAAAACGGCTTAACAGCAGTATTTCTTGTATTTTGGGCTTTTAATTTTATAGGAGAATCCGTAAAAGAAAAGACTTTTAATATTGAATATAATTTTTGGTTTTATGGAGCAGTAATTTCATTAATAAGCTATCTAATATTAAAAATTATGAAAAAAAGAAAATTATTAGATGAGATTAATCGATGATAATTTTCCAAGTTAAAAAAATAACTTTAACTAAATTTTAAGCATTACAAATAAAATATACAAAAATAGCTTGCGTTAAAGCAACTACACAAAAATTAAAACAACCATTTATGAACTATTTTTCATTATTATTTTTCATTTTACTTAGCAGTGTAACATTCGCTCAAGAAGAATATACCCTTCGAGGTACAATAAGTGACCTAGCAAATGGCGAATCTGTATTTGGCACAACAGTTTATTTAAAAGGAACAACAATTGGAACAACCACCAATGAATATGGTTTTTATTCTATTACCGCACCCAAAGGAGAATATACCTTAGTTATTTCGTATTTAGGTTATAAAGAAATACAAAAGCAGATATCACTTACCCAAGACATAAAACTAAATATTGAGGTAGAAGAAGATTTAAACACCTTAGACGAAGTTGTTATTACAGCAACAGACGATTCAAAAAAAATTAACATACGAAAACCCCAAATGGGAGTTACAACCTTAAAAGCATCAACAATTAAATTAACTCCAGCTGTGTTAGGCGAAGTAGATCTTATAAAAACCATACAATTGCTACCAGGAGTGTCAAACAACGGCGAAGGTTCTGCCGGGTTTAATGTAAGAGGTGGAGCAGTAGATCAAAATTTAGTATTACTAGACGAGGCTATTATTTACAATACTTCTCATTTTTTCGGACTTTTTTCAGTTTTTAATAACGATGCAATTAAAAGTGTAAAACTCTATAAAGGTGATATTCCTGCAAAATTTGGAGGTCGAACCGCTTCCGTTTTAGATGTAAGACAAAAAGATGGAAACAATAAAAATTTAGAAATTAATGGAGGTATTGGTCTAATTTCAAGCAGACTTTCTGTAGAAGCACCATTGCTTAAAAAGAAAGGATCTTTTCTTTTAGCAGGAAGAACAACCTACGCACAATATTTTATGAGTTTTACTGATGAATTACAAAACGATAAAATTAGTTTTTACGATTTAAATTTAAAAACCAATTACGAAATTAATGAAAACAATAAAATATACCTATCAAGTTATTTTGGACGTGATGTTTTTAACATTTCAAACCTCTTTAATAGTAACTATGGCAATATTTCTGCTAACCTACGTTGGAACCATATATTTAACGATAAGTTATTCTCTAACCTATCGCTTATATATAGTAAATATGACTATCAAATAGTATTAGATTTTGTAGAATTAGATTGGATTTCAGATATTACAAATTATAATATAAAATACGATTTTGGCTATTATGCGAGTGACAAAATAAAAATAGACTTTGGAGTAAGTGGTATTTCATACAGTTTAAATCCCGGAGAAATTACGCCAAATTCTGAAACTTCTCCCATAAACCCATTAATTTTAGATAAAAAAAGAGCCTTTGAAGGCGGAGCTTATATTGATGCAGAACACAAAATTACAGATAAACTTACCGCAAGATATGGTTTGCGATATAGTGCATTTTCTCGCTTAGGTGGTCAAGCCATTACAAATTACGCCAATAATCAACCTGTAGTTTATAACCAATATCTAGGTATTTATCAAGAAGGAGAGGCTATTGGAGAAACCGTTTATTCAAAAAGTGAAACAATTAAACAATTTGGAAATTTTGAGCCACGTTTTGGTTTGTCGTATTTATTAACAGACGACTCCTCAGTAAAAGGAAGTTACACTCGTACCGCACAATATTTACATTTATTATCCAATACCGCATCTGTATCTCCTTTAGATGTTTGGACAACCAGCGGAACGTATATAAAACCTCAATTATCCAACCAATATGCTTTAGGTTTTTATAAAAAATTTAATAATAACGCCTATTCTTTTGAAGCCGAAACTTATTATAAAACTACAGAAAATCGCATAGATTATATTGACGGAGCAGATCTAATAGGAAACAATTATATTGAAACACAAATTTTAAACGGCGAAGCAAGAGCCTACGGATTAGAATTAATGTTTAGAAAAAATAAAGGTCGTTTAACTGGATGGGTTTCTTATACGCTGGCAAAGTCTGAACAACGTTCTTTTGGAGGAAATGCTGGAGGTCCAGGAATAAACAATGGCAATTGGTACAACACACCTTATGATCGTACGCATGATATTTCTGTTACAGGAATATATAAATTTACAGATAAGTGGACATTTAGTGCAAATGCTATTTACCAAACAGGACGACCAGTTACCTATCCAACAGGACAATTTGAATACGAAGGAATTTCAGTTATAATCTATGACGACAGAAACGCCAATAGACTACCTGCCTATCATAGAATAGATGTTTCGGCAACATATAAACCCAATCGGAAACCTAATAATCGATTAAAAGGCGAATGGGTTTTTAGTGTTTATAACCTATACAATAGAAGAAATGCAGCTTCAATTACCTTTAACCAAAATTATAATACAGGAGCAAACGAAGCATTAAGAACTTCCATATTTGGCATTATTCCTTCAGTAACATATAACTTTAAATTTTAATAAAATGAAAATAGTAACTAATAAAATAAAAATAGCAGCAATTATTGGCTTAAGTATAATCGCTTTTTCCTGCACAGATGTTGTAGATATTACCGTACCAACAGAAGCATCACGTTTAGTAATTGGAGCTTCTTTAGATTGGGAAAAAGGTTCCTCAGGAAATAATCAAACCATAAAACTAAGCCTTTCAACTCCATTTTACGACACAACACCAAACCCTGTAACAGGCGCTTCTGTTAAAGTTGAAAATGCAACAAATGGCGATGTCTTTATTTTTGAAGACCAACAAGACGGAAACTATACAATTTCAAATTTTGTTCCTATAATTAACAATAGTTACAATTTAGAAGTAATATATAATAATGAAACCTATATTGCTCAAGAAACATTATCACCTGTTACAGAAATCACTAAGATCGAACAATCTCTTCTAGGTGGTTCTGACGAAGAAGAACTTGACTTAACTATCTATTTTGATGATCCAGCAGACGAAACAAATTTTTATTACATCACCTTTTTAGAAGGAAGCGATTTATTCCCCACAAGAGTGGTTTTGTCTGATGAATTTTTTAATGGAAATGAAGTGTCTATTTTTTATGAAGAAACCGAAGCCGATGAAGAAGACGAAATATTACCAGGAGATACCGTTGACATTTACCTCTATAGTATCTCAGAAGAGTATTATAATTTCACGCACAGATTAATAGAACAAAGCGATAATGCCGCTAACCCTTTTGCAACAATACCAACAAGACTAAAAGGCAATTGTATAAACCCAGAAAACCCCGATAATTATGCATTTGGATACTTTAGAGTTACCGAAACTGATTATAGACTCTATACATTTGAAGAACAAGAATGATTAAAAAATCACCACTAAAATAGTTATCTAAAAATGAAAATACTTAACCTGTTCACATTTATAACAATTTTTATTTGTTTGTTTGTTTTTAATGAATCAGCTTATGCACAATTAACGGTCGGAATGTCTTATGGAATTCAAATACCTGGACGACAAGATCTTAAGTTTAGACGTTATGAGGATGGAGAATTGGTAGAAAACATAAAAACTTCTGAAGTACATTCTACACCTTCGCCAATTCTAAATATTAATGCAACCTATTGGTTAAAGAAATATGGTTTTAGACTAGATTATATGGAATGGGAGCATATAAGTGAGGCAAGTGATTTTGAAACCGATGAACCTCCTCCTTTTTATAGGATAGAACAAGGTAGGGAAGCTTTTTTCTTTAGTGTTTTGCGTAAATCCCGTTTTCCTTTTTCTTCTAAAGAAGAACTTCAAAACCCAAATAAATATTCATCTTTTGGAATAGGTATAGGAAACACATTAACAACGGTTGAGAAAGGTAGAACCCAATGGCGAGCAGCATTCAAATTATCTTACGGTTTAACAATGCCTATTACAAAAAAACTTAGTGCTTCTTTTGAATTTAATTACTTGCTTACTAGAGACATAGATACTTTACCAAATAAAGATGGTTGGTTTGTAGATACTTCAGGAAGGTGGTTTCCTTTAAGGTTTGGTCCTCACTTTGATACTAGATATTATACATTTCAGTTTGGATTGAAATGGAAACTTTTTGATTAATTATTTACAATTTTCCTTCTGTATTGGTTATAATTAATAAGGACAGTAATATCTATATTAACTAATATTTTTTATAACAATTTTTTTTCCAAAGCAATTGCTTTCGGGTGCAAAATATTATTTTCTAGATGTATGTGTTGGTGTAAATCTTCTTCAAATTCTTGCAAACTGGCATATAAAGCTCTAAAAGTATTACAGGCTTCGGCTGGCGGTGTGTAGTTGTCGCTAAGTTTTGCAATTTCTTTAAAAACATCGCCCACTG
>JAKITD010000031.1 GCA_021648265.1 Flavobacteriaceae bacterium
AATCAATACCTAATGTTGCTCCAGTATATCCTGTTAAATCTACAGGGTCAAATTCAAGAATGTAGTTTCCATCAACATCACCAATCGAATAACCTTGTGCACCATCTGAAAAAGCAGCAACATCACCAGTAAATCCTGTAACGCCTACCCAATCGCCATCTGTTAATCCGACAGAAGGATTGTCATAAGGCTCATAACGAGCGTCAAACCCCATTTCGGTTCCAGTAGATGTAAAATCTACTAATGGCTCATCAACGTTATTCACTAAATCGTGAGCAACAGCAGGATCTCCTAAGTCCACATACTGTATTGCAACAATACCAGGCTCTTCAAAGCTTGTAAATCCAGCAATTTGTGCAAAAGAAGCAGCGCTAATTAATAATGCTGCTAAAAAAGTAATTTTTTTCATAATATTTTTTTTTTAACTTTAAATTATGTGCAAATGTACAGAATTTTTGCTTTTAAAATAATACTAAGTTGTTATCTAATTGTTAAGAAATTGGAAGGAAAGAATTCCGATACAAATTATAGCTTATCTTTATTGCCAGAAAGAATTAATTATTATGAAAAAGAAAGGTACCAGAATTTTATTGGTTGACGATGAGCCAGATATATTAGAAATAGTTGGGTATAATTTATCTAATGAAGGCTATCAAATATTGACAGCAAAAAACGGAAAAGAAGCAATTTCTAAAGCCGAAAAATACAATCCACACCTTATTATTTTAGATGTAATGATGCCGGTGATGGATGGCGTAGAAGCTTGCGAGAAATTAAGGTCAAACCCTCAATTTTCTGAAACAATTATTACTTTTTTAACAGCCCGCGGAGAAGATTACTCGCAAGTAGCAGGTTTTGAAGCGGGAGCAGACGATTATATTACCAAGCCAATTAAACCAAAATTATTGGTGAGTAAAGTCAAAGCATTATTACGTCGTTATAAAGAATCTGAAGGGGATTCTACTACCATAAACGTTGGTAATTTAATAATTAATAGGGAAGAATACAAGATAATTAAAAATGATAAAGTAATTAATTTACCTAGAAAAGAATTTGAATTGTTAGCATTATTAGCCTCAAAACCCGGAAAAGTTTTTAAACGGGAAGATATTTTAAATCATGTTTGGGGAAACGATGTTGTTGTTGGAGGAAGAACCATCGATGTTCATATTCGAAAATTACGTGAAAAAATTGGAGATGAAAGTTTCCAAACCGTTAAAGGAGTAGGTTATAAATTTGTGGTGTAATGGAGCGTATTTTTAAACGAACATACAAGTTTGCATTGGTTACTTCCATATCAATTACCATTTTACTTTCGCTGGTAACAGGATTGTTTTTTTATATTCAACAGACATTTTATGTATGGTATTTTGTAATTGAAGTTTTTGTAACGTTTTTAGTTTCGTTTTTTATTATTCAATATCGGGTTGAAAATTTTATCTATAAACGAATCAAAAAAATCTATGATGATGTTAGTATTTTAGACGGTTCTACATTAGGACAGCAAAAAATCACGACCAATATGGAAACCCTAACTAAGGAAGTAGAACAGTTTGCCAAACATAAAAAATTAGAAATTGAAGCGTTGAAAATTCGAGAAAACTACCGTCGTGAATTTATAGGAAACGTATCTCATGAGCTTAAAACACCACTTTTTACGGTACAAGGCTATTTAGAAACCCTTTTAGATGGCGCTTTGGAAGATAAAAATATAAGTGAAAAATATTTAAAAAGAGCTAATAAAGGAGTAGAACGTTTAATTTTTATTGTGAAAGATTTAGATATGATTACCAAGTTGGAAGTAGGTGATCTTAATCTCGAAAAAGAAGAATTTGATATTATAGAACTGGTAAAAAATGTGTTTGATTTGCTAGAAATGAAAGCCACCAAACAAAACATTTCATTAACTTTTGACACGATTTATTCTGAAAAAATTATCGTGCGAGCAGACAGAGATCGTATTCAACAAGTGCTTTCTAACCTTATTGTAAATTCCATTAAATATGGAAGAAACCAAGGAACCACCGAAGTTAGCATCGAGAATTTAATTATGAATAAAATTTTAGTCCGTGTAACCGATAATGGCGAGGGAATTAAAAAAGAAGAGATCACACGGTTGTTTGAGCGTTTTTATAGAGTTGACAAAAGCGGATCGAGAGAACAAGGAGGCAGCGGATTAGGACTTTCTATTGTAAAGCATATTTTGGAAGCTCATAACGAAAAAATATATGTTGAAAGTCAGTTTGGGATTGGATCTGAGTTTTCATTTACCCTCGAAAAGGCCAAATAATTCTAATATATTATTTGTGTTTTCTTCTGTAAATAACCCTAAATAATTTTCTATTTCTTTTAATTTATCAATCGTAAAATCTTTTTGCTTGCAATAGGGAGCCATATTTAATTTCTTCATTCTAGTAGCCAAATAAAATTGTTCAGGTTGCCCTGGTGTCGGAATAAAAAATACTTTTTTCTCTAAAGTTGATAAATCCATTAAAGTTGTATAACCCGAACGAGCAATAATAATTTCACTTTCATTAATTGCTTTTTCAAGCTCAGCAGTTTTCATAAAATTATAAATTGTTAAGTTTTCTTTTTGGTTTATTTTCTGCTCGGTTTCAACAACACCACGAACTAATAAAATAGCATGGTTATAGTTTTTAAATTCTTCTAATAATTCTTCTTCCAACATACTCCGTTGAGGTTCGGGACCAGATAATAAAAGGAGGTATTTATATTTAATAGGAAGCTCAATTTTATTCATTCTGCTTAAAATACCCATGTATTTTAGGTTTAGATCAGTGGATTTTAAATGCCCAAGCTTACCACTTAAATTTGGAGCTTCTTCGACATCTGGAACCCAACATTCATCAAATTTTTTTATTATTTTCTGATGAGTTTTACTACTAATAAAAGTACTGTTTCCAGACAAGACATTTAGTTGGTGGGTTATATAAACCGAAGGAATTTTAGAACTTCTTACACCAAATCTGTTATCACTAATAATTCCTTGAATTTTCCCTTCAGAAACCAGTTGTTTTATAAGTTTCTTTTCCGAAGAAATGGCTTTCTTAATTTGAGGAAGTTTCAATAAAAGTTTCCATTTTAAAAAACTTCCGTTTTTCGGATAGTTGATGTTATAAGAAGGCAACTCGACTGTTTTCAAATCAGGAAATTCCTTCCGAAGTAATTGCAACGCAACACCATCTGAAGCAATGAGAACTTTAAAGTCATTCTGTAAAAGCCCATTAATTATAGGAATACAGCGAGTTGCATGACCCAATCCCCAGTTAAGAGGAGCAACTAAAATGGCTTTCTTTTTTGGCATAAAACAAAGGTAAGGTATTATTATTCCTTATTTTCGCAAAATAAAATTAGACGACTTTGGGAAGTAAAAATAAGTTAAAACGCTTTAAGGAAAACGAAACTTTTTCGAATGTAATTCAGCCAACTAGAGAAGAAGTTCAAAATAATTCTTTAGATTTAAAAGGAAATTGGAAACAGAATTTCTTTAAAAATGACCATCCAATCGTATTAGAATTAGGATGTGGTAAAGGAGAATATTCGGTAAATCTTGCGAAAATGTTTCCAAAGAAAAACTTTTTAGGAATTGATATAAAAGGAGCAAGATTTTGGAGAGGAGCTAAAACTGCTTTGGAAGAAAATATCCCAAATGTTGGTTTTTTAAGAACGCAAATAGAATTGGTAGATTGTCTTTTTGACGAAAATGAAATAGATGAAATTTGGATTACTTTTCCAGATCCACAGATAAAATATACGCGTACTAAACACCGAATGACCAATCCAGATTTTTTAGCAAAGTATAAGAAAATACTTAAGCCAGATGGTGTAATACATTTAAAAACCGACAGCGAATATATGCACGGTTATACCTTGGGATTATTACAAGGTTTGGGGTTAAAAATCGAGTATGCTCATCACGATGTATATGGAACCACCAATGCTCCAAAAGAGGTAACAGGCATTCAGACCTATTACGAAAGCCAGTATTTGGCAGTAAATAAAAAGATTACCTATTTGCGTTTTAATTTTGGGAGACCTTAAAAAATTATTTTCAATTTTTTAACTAGTCGAACTAATCCCATTTTTTTATAACAGGATCCTTTAATTTTTTATAGAAACCTTAGTTTATTAAAATTTGGTATCTTACATCATTAAATAATATTTTTTGGAAATATTTTACTATTTGTTTTTCGGAATTATTGGGGCAATCCTAGCAACTATTTTGCCTGGGTTGTTAAATATGTATTCTGCAAAAATTAGCATGAACGAAGGAAAAAAAAGAGCCTTTTTATTTGCTTCAGGAGTTTCGTTAGCCGTTTTAATCGAAACATTAATTGCTTTATTTTTTGCTCGATTTTTAGATAAGAACCCAGATATTATTGCAATACTTCAAAAAGTTGTTTTAGGGGTGTTCATTAGTATGACTATTTATTTCTTTTTTATAGCTAAAGATATTAACAAGCAGCCTGTTAAAGAAGTTACCCACTCTAAAAGAAATCTTTTTTTTAGAGGTTTTTTATTGAGTATTATTAATTTATTACCCATTCCTTTTTGGGTGTATATTAGTATAACATTTCGTTCGTTTAAATGGTTTACTTTTTCACAACTAAGTATAGTTATAACAAGTATTGGGTCATCTATCGGGACTTTTACAGTTATGGTAATTTATATTTGGTTTTTTAGACCTAAAGAAAATCAAAAAAAAATGAATGTAAATATGAATTACCTTATCGGTACCATAACCGCAATCGTTTCCTTATTTACGTTGCTTAAAATTATTAAAACCATGTAATGCCAAAAGAAACTGGTTTTTTTGAAAAAGTATATGAAGTTGCCGTACAAATTCCCTACGGAAGGGTAACCTCATACGGGGCTATAGCCAGTTATTTAGGAAGCCCAAAAAGTGCCAGAATGGTAGGTTGGGCAATGAATGCGTCACATTTAAATCCAGATGTTCCTGCACATCGTGTGGTAAATAGAAAAGGATTGTTAACAGGGAAACATCATTTTGAAGGCACCAATTTAATGCAGCAATTATTGGAAAACGAAGGCGTTGAGGTAATTGAAAATCAGATTCAGAATTTTGAAGCCTTGTTTTGGGATCCTTCAAAAAAAATTCATTCGAAATAAATTTTATATATTTAACCAAAGTTATCCCTTAATGAAAAACAATATATTTTTTATTTTCTTTCTTATATGTTTTTCAATTTCTGCAACTTCTCAACAGTATTTTTTTAAAAATTATGGTATAGATGAAGGTATTTCAAGTAGTGAAATTTTTGATATAATTCAAGCAAAAGACAAAACTCTTTGGCTTGCAACTTACTTTGGGGTTAGTAATTTTAATGGATCTGAATTCACCAATTATAATAAAGAAAATGGGCTAAGTGGTAATATAGTAAGAACGGTTTTTGAAGATTCAGAGAACAGAATTTGGATTGGGTTCTGGGGTGATGGAGTAAATTATATAGAAAACGGGAAGGTTTATTCTGTTTCGGATCCAATATTGGAAAAATATCCTTCTGCTATACAATTTTTTGAAACGAAAGATGGTACGATTTGGATATTTGGGTCAAAGGCAATTATGCAATATAAAAATGGTAAAGTAACTTTAGTTTACACTACAAAAGGACCTAAAGATTACGGAACACCTAACGATGTAATTCAAACCAAAGACGGTTCAATTTGGGTAGCTACCTTAGGAAGAGGAGTTGCTAAAATAACACCATCGCCTTTTAGTATTGAAATGATTAATGCCGAAAACACTAATATTAATAATATTTGTTATTCGGTTTTTGAAGACGATGACGGATCTATATGGGTAGGGTCTTATGGAACCATTTATAATTATAAAAACGGAAATTTAAAAACTTATAATTTACAAGGCAAAGGTCATAGAAATAGAGTTTGGAGTATCGCTGAAGACGATAAAGGTCAACTTTGGTTAGGGCTTTATGGAAACGGGATGGCAATTTTTGATAAAAAAGAATCCTTTACAATTATAAATTCTTCAAATGGTTTAGGTGATGATTATACGTATAAATTAATCATAGATTCTGAAAAAAACAAATGGATTATCTCTCAAAATAATGGACTTTCAAAGTTTAGAGATTTTGCTTTTGTTTATTATTCCGAAGCAGATGGAATACCTAACAAGCAGATAAATGATTTTGCTGTTAGTAAAGGAGATACACTTATATTAGCTACAAAAAGAGGAATTGTTAGTTTTTATGACGGTACTTTTTTTAATGAAAAATTAAAAGAAGAATATGTACATGCTGTTGCTTATGATACTAATAATGATTTATGGTGTACAACTACCAAGAAATATGGAAAAGTAACAGATAAATTAAAAGATCACATAGCCGAAGAAACCTTTTATGATATACTTCTTAAAAAAGATAGTACCCTTGTTTTTGCGGGTGAGTTTAATATTGAAGAAAATAAAAATAACAAGACTAAAACAAAAAAATTTTTTGATTTAAGAGCAAGAGATTTAATGAATTTAGGGAATAAAATTATTATAGCAACAACATACGCTTTAAAAGAATACCAAAACAATAGTGTGAAAAACATTGATGATTTACCTAAAACAATCAACTCATTTTTAGAGATTTCTCAGCTTTCAGACACCGAGTTTTTTGCAGGCACCTTAGATGAATTGGTCTATATAAAATTAATAGACACTATCTATACTTATAAATTGTATTCAAGAAATAAGTTTCCTTCCATTCGCGATTTTAATTCATTATATGTTGATGGAAATAATTTATGGGTTGGCTCATCATCATCACTGTCCAAAATAGATATTGATTACCTTTTAAATAAAGACTCCATTGTTGTAGAAACCTATGGAAAAGATATCGGTTTTATTAAGGGCGAACCAGGAAAGGCAATAACAAAAATTAAAAACTCTATTTATTTAGGAACATCGAATGGTCTTTTAGAATTTACACCTTCAAAATTTAATAAAAGCACAGTTCCGCCAGATTTGAAAATTAAAGAAATAGCTCTTTTTTCAGAAAAATTTGACGATAGTTTATACCTAAAAAACCAAGTTTTAACCTTTCCATACAATAAGAATCATTTAACTTTTAAACTTTCTGCGGTATCTTTAACCTACCCAGAAAATATAAAATATAAATACCGATTAAAAGGCTTAAGAAATAGCAAATGGTCTGAACCTACAGTAAAAAGCGAAGTAATTTACTCCTATTTACCGTCAGGAAATTACACTTTCGAGTTTACTGCCGATAACGGTTTTGGAGTATGGCAAGAAACACCAAAAACATATAGTTTTGTAATTAAATTACCTTTTTGGAAAACAGATTGGTTTAAGTTTTTAGCCTCAGGGTCTTTTTTAATTTTAGGTTTATCATTTGTCTATTTCACCCAACGGAAAAAGAAAATTGAGCAAAAAAAATTCACCATGGCACTTCTTGAAGCCCAAGAAAAAGAACGAAAAAGAGTTTCAAAAGAGTTACATGATGGTGTTGGTCAAAAATTATTACTTATTAAAAATTCGCTTACTTTAAACCCAACTAAAACCTCAGGGATAGTAGATTCGACTATCGAAGATATTCGGTCTATTTCTCGTAATTTACATCCAGTTCAACTAGAAAAATTCGGACTTACCAAAGCCATCGAAAATATTGTGGAAGATTTAAATGAATTAACTACAATATTTTTTTCAGACGAAATAGATAATATTGATGATTTCTTCCCAAAGGAAAAAGAAATATATTTGTACAGAATAATTCAGGAATGTATCAACAATATTATAAAACATTCCAATGCAACGGCTGCCAGAATTGTTGCGAACAAAGAAGGAAACAAAATAACAATAACTATTCAAGACAACGGAAAAGGGTTTAATTTAGACGAGAGTTTAAACAAACAAAAAAGCTTTGGGCTTAAATCTTTACAAGAAAGAGTAGATTTCTTAAAAGGAAAAATTAGTTTTAATACAGAAAAAAATAAAGGAACAACCATAACTATAACATCTTATAAATGATCCCCGAAAAATTAAAAATTGTAATAGCAGACGACCATCCTTTACTACTCGAAGGAATCGTTTCGGTGATTGAAAAAGAGGTTTTAGGCGTGGAAATATTCAAAGCAAATAATGGAGCCGAAGCTTTGCAAATGGTTTCAGAAATTAAACCAACGATTACCATTCTAGATATTGAAATGCCTTTTTTAAACGGTATTGAAGTAGCCAAAAAAATATTGGAAGCTAAAATAGATACTAAAATTATTTTTCTAACCCTTCATAAAGAACGAAGTCTTTTTAATGAGATTAACCAAATGAATATAGATGGTTATATACTTAAAGAGTTTTCTATTTCAGAAATAAGTCAATGTATAAAAAGTGTTTTAAATGGTAAAAAATATTTCAGTAAAGAGATTGAACAATTTATTGAAGAACCCCTTATCGACTTCTCTATTTTTACAAAGTCGGAAATTAACGTGCTAAAACTCATCGCCCAAGAAAAAACTTCTAAAGAAATTGCAGAAATGTTATTTGTTTCCATAAAAACAATCGATTCTCATCGATATAATATCTGTAAAAAACTCAACTTAAAACCCAAAAAAAACAGTCTTCTTAAGTGGGTTTTTCAAAATTCACCTATTTTATAAGGGTTAACCCTTAGGTATTTAAGGGTCACTCCCTATTGTATGGTTAGTAGGAATTTACTCTATTTGGAGTAATATTCCTACAATAGTTGTGGGTCTTAAATTAAGGTCTAAATTTTAACCAAATGAAACCAATTATTATAATGTGTCTGATTAGCCTTTTTAGCTTTTCAATAAGTGCACAAAACTCACAGAGATCTTCTCTTGGAAACAGTGGTTCTTCAATAGAAATTACTGATTCAGAAAACACCTATTATATAAGCCAGAGTATAGGGCAAAATAGTGTTACAGGCACATTAATCAATGGTGATAAAGTAATTCGTCAGGGGTATCAACAACCACCGACTAGCGTTAAGGTTGTGGCAGATTCTAATTCAGATTTAGAAGCTTCCGTTTTTCCAAATCCTGTAGATACATTTATCACAGTTCAGTTTTCAGAAGTTTTAAAGAATTCTATAAATGTGGTGATATATGACATTTCTGGAAAAAGGATACTTAACACCACCGAAAACCCAATTCAGTCATTCAATATAGATATGTCCTCCTTTTCTTCAGGTGTTTATTTGCTAACTATTGTCTCAGGGAATAAAAAATATACAGCTCAACTAATTAAAAAATAACCAAAATGAAAAAAACATACATGATAATTTTAATGAGTACCGTTTTCAGTTTTCAAACTTTCAGTCAAGAAATATTAATGGAAACAGGAATTGCTTTTACATCTTTCGATTTTAAAAATTCGCAAGGAGAAGAATTAGACAATTTACAACCTACCACCAATAATTTTATTTCACTTGGCTATCGACAAAATGTTTTAAAAGATGTACTTCATATTGTTGGAGGTCTAAACTTTAATAAATATGGAGCAATTGGAAGTGACGATAGCATCAATTTGTTTTACGAATGGGAAACCAGTTATTTAGGAGTTTACTTAGGGCTAGACGTTAAAGTTTTTAGCATCGAAAAAGTTTCTTTTTACCTACGAGGAACCACTTCTTCAGAATTTTTATTACAAGGAACACAAACGTTAAACAATCAGGTTTTCGATTTAAAAGGAGTAGAAGAGTTTGATAGTAATACCTTCTTTTTTAGAGGAGGCGCAATTATAGAATATAATATTTCAGATAACCTTTCCGTATTCACACAATACAAGTATGGACAGAGTACTGAGAATGGAGATATTGAAAAATTAAAATACAAATCAAGCGAAATAGGACTTGGACTTGTAGTAAAATTAAATCAAAAAAACTCAAACGAAACCAAAGAACAAGAATCAACTAATAAAAATAATTAATTATGAAAAATTTATACATTTTAATAGCACTGCTATTTATTTCGGCTGCAACTTTTGCACAAACAGACGGTATAAGTTATCAAGCGGTAATTTTAAATCCAAATGCTCAAGAACTACCTGGTGTTGATGCTTCAAGTACAATTTTGCCAAACACAGCAATTAGTATTCGTTTTACAATTACAAACGATACTGGGAGTGTTGATTATCAAGAAACACAAAGTACTATCACAGATTCTTTCGGGATGATTAACCTTTTTATAGGTGAAGGATCACAAACTGGAGGCGAAAATTTTACCGAAATAAACTGGGACGGAACTCCAAAAAGCTTGGAGGTAGAAATCGATTTTAATGGAGGTAGCAATTTCGAAACTCTAGGAAGCCAAAAACTAACATTTGTACCTTATGCTTTTCATCGAGATGTAAACGCTACTGGTGATTTAAATATAGACGGGAACACCATTTTTAATGGCGATTTTTTAGTGGAAGGAATCACAACTTTTAATAACGATTTAATTATTGAAGGAGCATTAACATTAAACAATGACCTTTACGTAACAGGTAATACAACTTTTGATGGCGACGCATTAATTACCGGAACATTAGGAGTACAAGCTGCAACAACTTTAGACGATGAATTAACGGTTGAAGGGGTTACCAACTTAAACAATGATTTAAATATAACTAACGCTAGTAATACAAATCTTTCAGGAAACTTGAACGTTGGTGGAAACACAAATCTAAACAATTTAGTGAATATTGTAGGAGACACCAATATTGGAAGTAATTTGTCTGTTGAAGGAATTTCAAATTTGAACAATAACCTAAATGTAAACAACGAAAGTCCAACAAATTTATCTGGAACTTTAACAGTAGATGGATTAACGACCTTTAATAACGGACTGGTAATCGAGGGTGAAACAATAATCAATAATAATTTAACTGTAACTGGAAATATTTTAATTGAAGGAGATTCTGAAGTGTTGGGTAATTCGAGTGTAGGACTCAATTTTAGAGTTGATGGAATTACAAGTCTTAACGATGCTTTAAAAGTGGATAATTTAAGCCCAACATTTTTAACAGGAAGTTTAAATGTAGATGGAGTAACAGATGTAAATAATGAATTTAACGTTAATAATAATAGTGCTTCAGTATTAACAGGAACACTAGATGTGGATGGAAAAACAACTATAAATAATAGCTTTAGTGTCACAAATGAAGGGTTATCTTATTTATCTGGAATATTGAAAGTAGATGGAGTTTCCTACCTAAATAACGATTTAAATGTAGTAGGAATAACCAATTTAGAAGATGAGTTTAACGTAAACAACGCAAGTATTTCAAATCTTTCAGGGATACTAAATGTAGAAGGAGTTTCAAACCTAAATAACGATTTAAATGTACTAGGAATAACTAATTTAGAAGATGAGTTTAATGTAAACAACGCAAGTGTTTCAAATCTTTCAGGGATACTAAATGTAGAAGGAGTTTCAAACCTAAACAACGATTTAAATGTAGTAGGAATAACTAATCTAGAAGATGAGTTTAACGTAAACAACGCAAGTGTTTCTAATCTTTCAGGAATATTAAATGTAGAAGGAGTTACAAACCTAAACAACGATGTTAATGTAACTGGAAAAGCAAATTTTGCAGATAGTTTAAAGGTTCAAGGAAGCACCCTATTAGCAAATCTTGTGGTAAAAGGAGGTAATGATATTGGTGGTGGAGCAGGTGCAAATCACATTGCATTATTTGAAAACACCAATCCTTCAAACGGAAATACCGCAGATGGAATCGCCATTAGAATACAAGGAAATGCAAGTAATAAACTAGGTTTTAGAAACCGTTTTGTCACTTTTTACGGTAATGGAGATTATGTTGCTGGACGCATAGAAAGTTACGATTTGTTAGCAGGAGATTTATGGGAATCGTTTCCAATACCAGATTTTGCAAATTTAATAGATGTATTTGATTTTACTCAAGTATTAGAGTGGACTCCACCAACTTTAGATTTTGATACAGGAGCTCTGCCTTCTATGAGTGGAGGAGCTCTGCCATCAGCAAGTTTTTATAGAGGACGGTTACCAAGTTTATCTATAGATTGGGGAGACCTTGATTATTCCTGGAGTAGAGGAAGATTACCAAGTCTTTCTTTTAATTCAGGCTCTTTTCCAACACTTAATTCAGGATCGTTACCATCTGGCGATTTAGATATAGGCTCATTAAATCTTAATTTCGATAACTTTTTTAACCCAACCGCAGGAGCAAATGCAATTGATGATGTTTCTCTTATGGCTGCTTGGGGAATGCGAAATGGGGATCCAGGGTTTATGCCAACAGGTCCTTGGAGTATTGCTTTAGTACCAGTAGTTTTAGCAGCTAAACAAATAGCAAGAGATCAAGGAGTAATCTATGGCTCAAAAGGAGCGGATTATGCAGAGTGGTTAGAAAAAGAAAATCCAGAAGAAAAATATATGTTTGGCGAAGTAGTAGGTGTAAAAGGAGGAAAAATCTCTAGAAACACTTCTAATGCAGATCAAGTAATGTCCATATCATTAGCACCAATTGTATTGGGTAATATGCCAGATGAAGATAGAAAAGACGATTTTGAAAAAGTTGGATTTATGGGGCAAGTTCCTGTATTAACATTAGGTGATGTTGAGGTAGGTGATTATATTGTAGCTACTGGATATAATGATGGTTATGCAAAAGCGCTTTCAAAAGAAGAAATTTTATTAAAAGATTTAAAGAATATTATCGGTATAGCTTGGACAGGTTCTAACGGTGATAAAGTAAGTCTAATCAATGTTTCAGTAGGATTAAAAACAAACGAATGGATAACCATTTTTGAACAACAAGAAACAAAAATTAACGATTTAGAAACAAAAATTAATAAGTTAGAGTCATTAACCGAACGTTTAGAAAAACTAGAATCAACAGTAAATGCTCTAGGAATTAACTAAGCTTATCATTTTATAATTAGTTGTTAAAGCTGTTGAAAACTCAAATTCAACAGCTTTTTTATGTAACAAATGTTCTTCTTGGTTAAAACAATTCCATGTATATTTGTACTTTAGAATTGGTCTAAATTAGTGAAACTTATTTTTACGAATAGCTTTAGCTTTTCGTAAAAATTATTAGTTGAACTAACCCCGTTGCATAACGGGGTCTTAAATATATTTAAAAAGAACTTAGGTCGTAATCAAAACCAATCACAATGAAATTCAAAAAAGAAGACATCCTAAAAGCACTAGAAACTATCACAGTTGCTGGTGAAGGAAAAAATATGGTAGAAAGCGGAGCCGTTAAAAACATAATGACTTTTGCTAATGAAGTTATTGTAGATTTATTATTAACAACTCCTGCACTTCATATTAAAAAAAGAGCAGAAGAAGATGTAATAAAAACGATTAAAGAGAAGGTTTCTCCAGACGCACAAGTAATTGTAAATATAAAAATTGAAGCACCTGTACAACCTGCAAACCCTAATTTAATTAAAGGAAAAAAAATACCAGGTATTAAAAATATTATTGCAATTGCTTCTGGAAAAGGAGGAGTTGGAAAATCTACCATTACTGCAAATTTGGCTGTTTCATTAACTAAAATGGGTTATAAAGTTGGAGTTTTAGATGCAGATGTATATGGACCTTCTATTCCTATTATGTTCGATGTTGAAAAAGAACGTCCACTTTCAACAACCGTAAATGGAAGAAGCAAAATGAAACCTGTTGAAAACTACGGAGTAAAAGTGCTTTCCATCGGATTTTTTACCACACCAGAACAAGCCGTAATTTGGAGAGGCCCTATGGCATCCAAGGCTTTGAACCAATTAATTTTTGATGCCGATTGGGGCGAATTGGATTTTATGTTAGTCGATCTTCCTCCCGGAACTGGTGATATTCATCTAAGCATAATGCAATCAATGCCTTTAACAGGAGCGGTTGTGGTGAGTACTCCACAAGCGGTTGCCTTAGCAGATGCCCGTAGAGGTGTAGCGATGTTTCAACAAGATAACATTCAAGTTCCTATTTTGGGAATTATTGAGAACATGTCCTACTTTACTCCAGAAGAACTACCAAATAATAAATATTATATCTTCGGAAAGGAAGGTGCAAGAAATTTAGCTGAAGATTTAAAAATTCCGTTTTTGGGTGAAATTCCATTAGTACAAAGCATTCGTGAAGCTGGAGATAATGGTCGTCCAGCAGCATTACAAGAAGGAACACCACTTTCTGAAGCATTTGAAAATCTATCGAAAGTTGTTGTAGAAGAAACGTTTAACCGAAATGAAATTCTACCTCCAACCGAAGTAATTCAAATGACTAATTCTGTAGGTTGTTCTACATCCAAAAATTAATGTATGCCAGAAGAATTAAGAATTAAAATTGAAAATGCATTAGACGAAATTCGCCCCTTTTTACAAAACGATGGGGGCGATATTTCGTTAGTATCAATCGAAGATGGTAAAATTGTACGCGTGCAATTAGAAGGTGCTTGTGTAGGTTGTTCGGTAAATCAAATGACTTTGAAAAGTGGTGTAGAAATGACTATAAAAAAACACGCTCCACAAATTGTTCAAGTGATTAATGTAAAACCTAAATAATACAGTTCTCAGTAATTTTAATTGTAATCACTAACTTTTTGAGGCCCTTCCAAAACTTTGCGTTTTACTTTTAAAGTACCGTCATTGGTAGTTGAGATATGCCACTTAATCAACGAAATTTCTCCTTTTTCAATTTCAATCCCAGTGATACTTCTTGGATGAACACAACTTCCGTTATTAAAAAATGGAGTTTCTCCAGGTTTTGGAAACCTTGGTCTGTGTGTATGACCAATAATGGTTAAGATGTTTCCATTTTCTTTAATCCATTTTTTAGTTCTGCGCTCTACTTTTATTAATTCTTTAAAATTTTTAGCGGGACTCGTAGGATCTCCAATGCCAAATATTTGTAATTGTCGCCATAAAATTCGAACCATAAACCGGTTGAATTTCCATGCTTTGTAATTCCACCAATCTGCTTGATGTCCGTGATGCATAAAAATTTCTTGTTTTGTTTCTTCGTGCTCAAGTACAAGCCCTTCCGTAAATTTTATTCCAGGAAATAAAGGTTCTTCTTTTCCGGTTACTTTGTCAAAATATGTGTAAAGATGTTTTTCTACATACTTAGGGTTTTCATAAACCATATCATGATTTCCCATTAATCGAAATAGCCTTCCTTCAGCATAAAATTTCTTCAGTAGAAAAAAAATATTTTTATGAGCATAAAAAACAGATTTGAATTCTAAATTTTCCCACAATTCATCTCCATCACCTAATTCACAATACGTAAAACCTTCATCAAAGTAATGATTCATTGCATGAAAATAAGTGTTTCGATTACTAGCGAAGTCATCTGCAAAACTGTTGTCTCCTCTATGCACATCACTAAATATGATAAACTTAGAATCATTGTTAAATGAAATTCTACGAGCAGTTTTATAAGTACGAGTGATTCTGGTTTGTGAAGACATAAAGTAATTAAAAATCTAAAGATACAATAGTGAAATTTGTGTGCAAGTAAAATAGTTTTCAATTCTGAAATATTTCTAACTGTTTATACCCTATTTTTGCTTTTTAAATGATTATTGTCAGTCGTTTTAAAGCAATAAAGTAAAACCTTTACACGATGTTTAAAAATGGAAAGGACAATTAAATAAGAACAATAATGAAAAACAATTTCAAAGTAAAAGTAAATTCTAAATGGGATTTTGAAATTTCTAAAGAAGATATTCAAACTCTTGATGCCGCCTCTTCTTCAGAAGATTTATACCATATACTTCAGAATAACAAATCGTATAAAGCTAAAATAGTTGATACAGATTTTGACCAACGAAATTATTCGGTGGAGCTAAACGGAACAGTTTACGAAGTATCTATCGCCAATCAATTAGACCAATTAATTAAAAAAATGGGCTTCTCTGTTGGGAATACAAAAAACGTAAAATTAATAAAAGCTCCAATGCCAGGATTGGTGTTAGAAGTGAATGTTGAAGTTGGTCAAGAGGTTGCTGAAAACGATGCTTTATTGGTCTTAGAAGCAATGAAAATGGAAAGTACCTTAGCTTCTCCAAGTTCTGGAATTGTTAAAAATATCGCCATAAAAAGTGGAGAAACGGTAGATAAAGGGCAACTATTAATTGAATTTGAGTAAAAACAGACAAAAGGTAATCAAGCTTTTTTTAGATTAATTTAGATTTTTTTTCAAATTAATTTGCGAAAATCTACGCTCCCGATATTTCGGGAGCGGGAAATAATAGAAATATGATAAAAAAAATATTAATAGCAAACAGAGGCGAAATTGCCATTAGAGTAATGCAATCTGCCCGAAAAATGGGAATAAAAACAGTAGCGGTTTATTCTACTATTGACAGAAATTCACTCCACGTAAAATACGCAGATGAAGCGGTTTGTATTGGTGAACCGCCTTCCAATCAGTCGTATTTATTGGGTTCAAAAATTATTGAAGTCGCTAAAGATTTAAACGTAGATGCTATTCATCCGGGCTATGGATTTCTTTCTGAAAATGCCGATTTCGCCGAAGAAGTAGAAAAAAACGAAATAATTTTTATTGGTCCATCGTCTCATTCTATCAAGATTATGGGCGATAAATTGGCTGCAAAAGAGGCGGTTCGGGATTATAACATTCCTATGGTTCCTGGTATTGAAGAAGCGATTACCAATGTTAAATTAGCCAAATCTGTTGCTAAAGAAATCGGCTATCCTATTTTAATAAAAGCTTCTGCCGGTGGTGGTGGTAAAGGAATGCGAGTGGTAGAAAAGGAAGAAGATATAGAAAAAGAAATGGAACACGCCGTTAGTGAGGCAACTTCTGCCTTCGGAAATGGGTCGGTTTTTATCGAAAAATACGTAAGCTCTCCTCGACATATCGAGATTCAAATTATGGCAGATAACTTCGGAAATACACTCTATTTATTTGAAAGAGAATGTAGTATTCAACGTCGCCATCAAAAAGTAGTGGAGGAAGCACCTTCTTCCATATTAAGCACAGAACTCCGTAAAGAAATGGGGGAAGCAGCTGTGAATGTCGCAAAATCTTGTAATTATAAAGGAGCGGGAACAGTGGAGTTTTTACTAGACGATCAGAATAATTTTTATTTCCTTGAAATGAATACCCGACTTCAAGTAGAACATCCCGTAACCGAACTCATCACAGGATTGGACTTGGTCGAAATGCAAATTCAAGTGGCAAATGGAGAGAAAATTTCTATTCAGCAAGAAGACTTAAAGATAAAAGGACACGCTTTAGAGCTTCGTGTTTATGCAGAAGATCCAATGAATAATTTTGCTCCGAGTGTTGGTCGTTTAGAAGTATATCAATTACCAAAAGGAAAAAATATTAGGGTGGATAATGGTTTTGAACAAGGACAAGATGTACCTATTTATTATGACCCAATGCTTTCAAAATTAATTACTTATGGTGAAACTCGTAATGAAGCTATTCAATTAATGATTCAAGCAATTAACGATTATAAAGTAGTGGGAGTTGAAACTACGTTACCATTTGGAAAATTTGTTTGCGAGCACGAATCTTTTGTTTCAGGAAATTTCAACACCCATTTTGTAAAGGATTATTATTCCCCTGAAGCCTTAGAAAAAAACAATATAAAGGAAGCAAAACTTGCGGCTTTGACTGCTGTAAAAAAATATTTAGAAGATCAAAAAACACTTCGCATTTCAAAGTAAAAAGCTATGGATAAAAATATAAAAGATTTAAACAAAAAAATTGCATTGGCTCATTTAGGAGGCGGTGAAGCTAGAATAGAAAAACAACACGCTAAGAAAAAATTAACGGCACGAGAACGAGTTGAATATTTATTGGACGAAGGTTCGTTTGAAGAAACTGGAATTCTAGTAACCCATAGAACCACTGACTTCGGAATGGAAAAACAACAATTCTACGGCGATGGAGTGGTTACAGGTTACGGAACAATTCACGGAAGATTGGTCTATGTTTTTGCACAAGATTTTACCGTTTTCGGAGGTGCTTTATCAGAAACTCACGCAGAGAAAATTTGTAAAATAATGGACTTGGCGGTTAAAGTTGGTGCACCAATCATTGGATTAAACGATTCTGGTGGAGCGAGAATACAAGATGGAGTTCGGTCATTGGGAGGTTATGCAGATATTTTTTATCGTAATGTGCAAGCTTCAGGAGTAATTCCTCAACTTTCTGCTATTATGGGACCTTGTGCCGGTGGTGCGGTGTATTCGCCAGCAATTACCGATTTTACTTTAATGGTAGAAGGCACCAGTTATATGTTTGTAACAGGACCAAATGTGGTAAAAACGGTAACTAACGAAATTGTAACTGCGGAAGAATTAGGAGGTGCAAGTACACATTCTACCAAATCTGGAGTGACTCACATAACTTCAGTAAATGACATTGTGTGTTTGGAAGATGTGAAGCAATTACTTAGTTATTTTCCGCAGAATAATAAAGAAAAACCTAAAAAACTACCCTATACTTTAACAGACGAAGTAAGAGAGCAATTAGACAGTATCATTCCAGATTCAGCCACAAAACCGTATGATATGCACGAGGTGATTAATGGAGTGATAGATGAAGATTCCTTTTTTGAAATTCATAAAGATTTTGCTGAAAACATCATCGTAGGTTTTGCAAGATTAGCTGGAAGAAGTATTGGTATTGTTGCAAATCAGCCAATGTTTTTGGCAGGTTGTTTAGATGTTGATAGTTCAGTAAAAGCAGCAAGATTCACTCGTTTTTGCGATAGTTTTAATATTCCGTTATTGGTATTGGTAGATGTACCGGGATTCTTACCAGGAACCGATCAAGAATGGAATGCAATTATTACCAACGGAGCAAAATTACTTTACGCTTTAAGCGAAGCAACTGTACCAAAAGTTACCGTTATTACAAGAAAAGCGTATGGTGGAGCTTATGATGTGATGAACTCCAAACACATTGGAGCCGACTTTAACTTTGCTTGGCCAACAGCCGAAATTGCCGTAATGGGAGCAAAAGGAGCTGCAGAAATTATCTTCCGAAAAGAAATTGCTGAAGCTAAAGATCCAATAGAAAAACTAAAAGAAAAAGAAGCTGATTATGCAGAGAAATTTGCCAATCCGTATCGAGCAGCACAACGCGGATTTATAGATGAAGTAATTCTTCCAAATACCACGCGAAGAAAATTGATAAAAGTTTTCCAGATGTTAGAAGGAAAAGAAGTAGATCGTCCTAAGCGTAAACATGGGAATATTCCTCTTTAAAAAAAAGACCTACTAGGTTTTCAATACCTAGTAGGTCTAAATTATAATAAATCCTTTCGGTCCCGAAACTTCGGGACTGAAAGGATTATTTTTTATTTAAAAGCATTCAGTCCCGTAACATCCATACCTGTAATTAGTAAGTGGATATCGTGGGTCCCTTCATAAGTAATTACACTTTCTAGGTTCATTGAATGACGCATAATAGAGTATTCTCCAGAAATCCCCATGGCTCCCAACATTTGTCTTGCTTCACGAGCAATGGTAATAGCCATATCTACATTGTTCCTTTTTGCCATAGAAATTTGAGCTGAGGTTGCTCTATCTTCATTACGCAAAACTCCCAAACGCCAAGTTAGTAACTGTGCTTTGGTAATTTCAGTAATCATTTCGGCTAATTTTTTCTGTTGTAATTGAAATTGTCCAATTGGTTTTCCAAATTGGATACGTTCTTTGCTATAACGTAAAGCCGTATCGTAACAATCCATCGCAGCTCCAATGGCTCCCCAAGCAATTCCGAAGCGAGCAGAATCTAAACAACCCAGCGGTGCACCTAAACCAGATTTATTAGGTAATAAATTTTCTTTAGGAACTTTTACATTGTCAAAAATTAATTCACCTGTTGCTGAAGCACGCAATGACCATTTGTTATGAGTCTCAGGAGTGGTAAAACCTTCCATACCACGTTCTACAATCAAACCGTGAATTCTTCCAGATTCATCCTTCGCCCAAACCACAGCAATATCTGCAAACGGGGCATTACTAATCCACATTTTAGCACCATTTAAAAGATAATGATCGCCCATATCTTTAAAATTAGTGACCATTGCGCCAGGATTTGATCCGTGATCAGGTTCGGTTAAACCAAAACATCCAATATGTTCGCCAGAAGCTAATTTTGGTAGGTATTTAACTCGTTGTTCCTCATTCCCGTATTTCCAAATAGGATACATCACTAAGGAAGATTGTACTGAAGCCGTACTACGAACGCCACTATCGCCACGTTCAATTTCTTGCATAATTAAACCATACGAAATTTGATCCAATCCAGCACCACCATATTCCACTGGAATATAAGGTCCAAAAGCACCAATTTCTGCCAAGCCTTTTACAATTTGATGTGGAAATTCTGCTTTTTGAGCGTACTCTTCAATAATTGGAGAAACGTCACGCTTTACCCATTCGCGGGCTGCATCACGTATTAATTTATGTTCGTCGGTTAATAAATCGTCAAGATTATAATAATCAGGAGCTTCAAATAAATCTGGTTTCATTTGTCTTTTATTTAGGTTACAAATGTAAAAATACCAAGCCGAAACTTAGAATATTCACCAAGGTTTTTTGAAGGATATTTTTCGATAAAATTTAGAAATGAGTATTGTAATTTAATCTTGCGTCATAAATCGTAAAGCGAAGCGGTCGTCATAACAATTTGGATGCAAAATTGCCGATAAATAAATAGAATTTAGTTTTACTTAGACAATGATAAAAATATAAGCATAGCCGTAGTTACGATTCTATTTTTTGAAGCTGAATAAGTGAAAGTAAAGCTATTTATATTGGTCATTTTGCTTTCAATTTGGTATCAATCATTAAAAACCTACATT
The DNA here is from genome assembly GCA_021648265.1 of Flavobacteriaceae bacterium. GTDB lineage: Bacteria > Bacteroidota > Bacteroidia > Flavobacteriales > Flavobacteriaceae > Marifrigoribacter. The sequence continues at coordinate 20,846 of JAKITD010000031.1, forward strand.
TTCAAGTAAAAATCCTTTACCAAATCTTGGTATTCTTTTGTGTAGTGATGTCTTGAGATTTCGATAGTGAGTTCTTCGAAAATCGTTTCGGTTTCATAAAATGAAAATTCTAATAAACTTCTTTTTACTTCGGAAGTAGCTGTACCTCTAACTCGACATATTCTTTTTGGAGATAATCCAACTTCTGAAGCTAAGGCAATAAAGTTTTCTTCTTCTTTTCTAGGAAGTATCAAAGCAAAAATTCCTTCTTTTGAAAGAAACTGAAATGCCATAATCGCTAAATCCCTAAAAGGTAGAGAATCTGTAAAACGAGCTTGGTTTCTAGATTCACTATCAGTTTTATAATCATCTGAATAAAACGGTGGATTAGAAATAATTAAATCGAATTCTGCTTCAATTTCCTCTGCAAACTCTTGAGCTGATGCGTGAAAACAAAACAATTTGTCGCCCCAGGGAGAGGCTTCGAAATTTTCGACACATTGCTCAAAAGCATCTTCATCAATTTCGATGGCTTCAATGGTTTCGGCAAAGCTTCGTTGTGCTAATTGAAGTGATAAAATTCCAGTACCTGCTCCAATATCTAAAATAGAATCAGGATTATTTTCTAAAGAAACCCAAGCACCCAAAAGAACACCATCGGTGCCAATTTTCATTGCACATCGGTCTTGTTGAACGGTAAACTGTTTGAATTTGAATTCCATTGTTATGTTTTTTCTCGCCAAGCCTGCCGGCAGGCAGGGATGCAAAGATAAAAAAGGGTGTTAATTTTTGTTGCTTCGATATTCCAAAACATCGGGAGCTGAAAAACACAATCACTCAGTGACCTTTGAATTTAGTGCTCTGAGCCTGCCTGCCGAATGGTTGGTGGCTGACGCAGGAAGCAGTATCGAGGAGTGCGTTAAAAAAACTATAAATATATTTCAATCAACCCTTCAGGAACTTCCAATTGCATCACTTTATTTTCCTTATCCACATTTTTAATAAAATCGTCAATCAACGGAATTAAAATTTCTTTTCCGTTGCGATCAATTTCAAAAAGCACTTGTGTAGTGCTATCGTTAATTCCTGTAATGATTCCAACGGTTCCGAAGTTTTTATCTTCAACGGTGTATCCAATAATTTCGTGGTAGTAAAATTTATCTCCTTCCAATTTCGGAAGAAATTCCAAAGGCAAATACAAATGACATTTTAATAATGGATCAGCATCTTCATCACCATCTACATCTTCAAATTTCACCCTTAGTAAAGTAGATTTGTGTAGTGAACTTCGTTCAATAAAAAATGGAATCAAATTTTTGTGTTTTTCAACAAAAACCGATTCCATTTGGGTATAAATTTCAGGATCGTCAGTATCTAGTTTTACTAGTAACTCTCCTTTAAAGCTATATTTTTTAACTATTTTGCCTAAGTAGAAACAATCCTCCTTTTGCATAATAATATTTTAAAATTACTCTTTTGTTTCTTCAGCAGCTTGTTCAGCAGCATCTTCAATTGTTTCTGGAGTAGCTTCTTCTGCTACTACTTCTTCAGTTGTTTCTGCAACTTCTTCAACAACAACTTCTGGAATTGCGTCTGCAATACGTTGTTCGTTTACCGCTTTTTCAGCAGCAAATGCGTCTGCTTTTACTTTATCGCTAGCATCGTTTAATTTTGCACGTTTACCGTCAATAGTTTTTGCTTTTTCTTCTAACCAAGCATTGAATTTTTCTTCAGCTTGTTCTTCAGTTAAAGCACCTTTTTTAACACCACCAGCTAAATGCTTTTTAAGCATTACACCTTTATAAGAAAGGATTCCTCTAGCAGTATCTGTAGGTTGTGCCCCGTTATTAAGCCATTTTACAGCACCATCAATATCTAAAGTGATTTCTGCTGGGTTAAAATTTGGATTGTAAGTTCCTAATTTTTTAAGGTATTTACCATCTCTTTTAGAGCGGCTATCCGCTGCTACGATCCAGTAAAAAGGTTTTCCTTTTTTACCGTGTCTTTGTAATCTAATTTTTACGGGCATATCTATTATTTTTTTGAGGTTCCCGACCTCGGTTCATAATTTAAGTCTGCAAAGATACTATATTTTTTAATTTGTAATATAATAGTTTAAACTTTTTCTTTATATTTGTAGCAACCCATTTGTACCTATATTATTATGAAAAACCTACTATTACTATTTACCGCTGTTTTATTTTTTGTTAGTTGTGATAATGTTGAAGACAATTCTCATATAATTCAAGCAGATGTTGAGAATGTTTTTTTTAAAGCAGATAGTTTTTCTGCAAACTACCACCCTGTTGGTAATTATTTTATTCTGGAAGGTCAAACAGGAGACGAAATACTTTCTTTGAAGATTGAATACCCTCCAGCAAATATTGAGCTAGATTTAGGTATGGAAACTGAAAGTTATGGAACATTTACAAATAGCTTTGGAGTTGTTTATACAACAAATACTGAGGGAGGAAGTGGAAAAGTCATAATTAATAAGATAAGTACTTCAAGCAGATTTATAACAGGCGATTTTAATTTCACTGCAATTTCATCTGGATTAGACACTTTAACAGTTAGTGGTGGGATTTTTTATCAAGCTAAATATGGAACCGCTCAATAAATATTAAAATAATTTATAGCTTTAAATATTAAAATATTCTTGAAAGCCACTCTACAAAAGAAGTGGTTTTTTTTATCGAAAAAAGTTAACAACTCTTTCTAAAAAAACACTGTTTTAAAATGTGATTTTTATATTTTTAAACCTTGAGTTTAATATAAACTCAAAACCCACATTTTAATTTTCAAATAATATATGTTTTTAATTTTTGACACCGAAACTACTGGACTTCCAAAACGTTGGAACGCACCTTTAACAGACAGTGATAATTGGCCTCGATGTATTCAGATTGCTTGGCAATTACACGATGAACTCGGAAACCTTATAGAAAATGAAGATTACTTAATACAACCAGATGGGTTTAATATTCCGTATGATGCAGAGAAAATACACGGAATCTCAACCGAACTTGCCAAACAAAAAGGAATTCCTTTAACCGAAGTAATAGAGAAGTTTAACAAAGTACTTTCTAAATCAAAATTTATTGTCGGTCAGAATTTAGGCTTTGACACTAACATCATGGGTGCGGAATATTTACGTCTCCAAATGGAAAACCCATTGCCCAATTATCCCGTGTTAGATACTTGTACAGAAGTCACTGCAAGTATGTGTAAACTGCCCGGAGGAAGAGGAGGAAGGTTTAAACTCCCGACACTTTCAGAACTTCATAATTATCTTTTTAATCAGCCTTTTAACGAAGCCCACAATGCAACTGCCGATGTAGAAGCTACGACTCGTTGTTTTCTTGAATTGGTGAGAAGAAAAATGTTTACAGCAAAACAGCTAGATGTTCAACCTGATTATTTTGAAACTTTCAAATCAAAAAATCCAGCACCTTTTGAGCTAATCGGTTTAAAACATGTGAGTTTAAAGAAGGCTTCTGAAAAAATTCAGAAAGAAATTGAAGCCCTTTCTGAAGTTGTAATTTCTTCAGATAAGATTGATGAGAATATCGCTGGATTGGAAGGAGTTCCATTTGCACATTTACACAATCATTCTAAGTTTTCTATTTTACAAGCAACTTCAAGCACACAAGACTTGATAAATGCCGCTATTGAAGATGATATGCCTGCGGTAGCTCTTACGGATATTGGAAATATGATGGGCGCTTTTCATTTTGTGAGAGATGTAAATAAGCATAATAAATCCCTTTCTGAAGAAGATTCTGAAAAAAAATTAAAAGCAATAGTGGGTTGTGAGTTTTTTGTTTGTGAAGATCATTTAAATAAAAATCATAAGGACAACGGTTATCAAATTGTGATGCTTGCAAAAACTAAAAAAGGCTATCATAACTTAGCTAAAATGTCTTCGATTGCCTTTACAGATGGATTTTATTATGTGCCGAGAATTGATCGTTCTGTTATTAAAAAATACAAAGAAGACATCATAGTACTTACAGGGAGTTTGTACGGTGAAATACCAGGAAAAATATTGAATATTGGCGAAAAACAAGCCGAAGAAGCTTTAATCTGGTGGAAAGAAACTTTTGGTAATGATTTGTATGTGGAGGTTTCAAGACACAATCAAGAAGATGAAAAGAGGGTAAATACGGTGTTAATTCCGATGGCAAAAAAGCACGGAGTTAAAATTGTAGCTACCAACAACACCTATTATATAGAAAAAGAAAATGCAAACGCACACGATATTTTACTTTGTGTAAAAGATGGCGAAAAGCAAGCCACTCCTATAGGTCGAGGTAGAGGTTATCGTTATGGGCTTCCAAATCAGGAGTACTATTTTAAGTCACAAAATGAAATGAAGGTGATTTTTAAAGATTTACCTGAAGCCATTTCAAATATTTCAGAAATAATTAAAAAAGTTGAAGATTACACCTTAGCAAGAGATGTGTTACTTCCAAAATTTGATATTCCAGAAGAGTTTCAGAGTAAGGAAGATGAAAAAGATGGAGGAAAACGAGGTGAGAATGCTTTTTTAAGTCACCTTACTTTTGAAGGTGCCAAAAAACGCTACGGAGAAATTACCGAAAAAATCAAAGAACGCCTCGATTTTGAGCTAGAAGTAATTGCAAATACAGGTTATCCAGGTTATTTTTTAATTGTACAAGATTTTATTGCAGAGGCCAGAAGAATGGATGTTTCGGTAGGACCTGGAAGGGGCTCGGCTGCTGGTTCGGTAGTTGCTTATTGTCTTTGGATTACCAATATTGATCCGATTAAATACAATTTGCTTTTTGAGCGTTTTCTTAATCCAGAAAGGGTTAGTATGCCTGATATTGATATCGATTTTGATGATGAAGGAAGAGGAAGAGTAATGGATTATGTAATTAAAAAATACGGAAAAAACCAAGTAGCCCAAATTATTACTTACGGGACGATGGCAGCAAAATCATCGATTCGTGATACAGCTAGGGTCTTAGATTTACCTTTACATAGTGCGGATAGAATTGCAAAACTAATTCCGAATATGACTAAATTAAAAAAGATATTTAGTTATAGTGATGCTGAGTTGCGGAGTAAATTTAGAAGTGACGAAGTACCAAAAGTAAATGAGTTGCTAACCTTAGCTGAAGGAGATGACCTGGAAGCAGAAACTGTAAATCAAGCAAGAATTTTAGAAGGCTCTGTTCGTAATGTGGGGACGCACGCTTGTGGTGTGATTATTACTCCGTCGGATATTACCAACTTTGTTCCAGTGGCGACTGCAAAAGATTCCGATATGTTTGTTACTCAGTTTGACAACTCGGTGGTGGAAAGTGCAGGTTTGTTGAAAATGGATTTTTTGGGTTTAAAAACATTGACTTTAATTAAAGACACCGTTAAATTGGTGAAATTAAAACACAATGTAGATCTAGATCCGGATGAATTTCCGCTAGACGATGAAAAAACTTTTGAGTTATTTCAGAAAGGAGAAACCGTTGGAATATTTCAGTATGAATCTGCTGGAATGCAAAAGTATTTAAAAGACTTAAAACCGACTGTTTTTGACGATTTAATTGCTATGAATGCCTTGTATCGTCCAGGTCCAATTGAATATATTCCAAGTTTTGTAAGACGAAAAAATGGCGAGGAAGAAATTGATTATGATCTTCCGGCAATGGAGGAATATTTAAAAGAAACCTACGGAATTACAGTCTATCAAGAGCAAGTGATGTTGCTTTCCCAAAAGTTGGCAAATTTCACCAAAGGTGAAGCCGATGTTTTAAGAAAAGCAATGGGAAAAAAGTTGATTGATGTTTTGGATAAAATGAAACCAAAATTTATAAAACAAGCCCAAGAAAACGGTCATGAGGAAGAAAAATTAGAGAAAATATGGAAAGATTGGGAAGCCTTTGCGAGTTATGCTTTTAATAAATCCCACTCAACTTGTTACGCTTGGATTGCGTACCAAACAGCCTATTTAAAAGCACATTATCCTGCGGAATATATGGCGGCGGTACTTTCCAATAATATGAAAGATATAAAGCAAGTAAGTTTCTTTATGGAAGAATGTCGCCGAATGGGATTGGAGGTTTTAGGTCCCGATGTCAACGAATCTTATTATAAATTTACGGTAAATGATAAAGGTGAAATACGGTTTGGAATGGGTGCTATTAAAGGAGTAGGAGGAAATGCAGTTGAAACTATTGTGGGTAACAGAAAAGAAGGTAAATACAAATCTGTCTTCGATTTAGCGAAACGAATTAGCTTACGCGCCGCCAATAGAAGAGCTTTTGAAGGTTTGGCTTTGGCTGGAGGTTTTGATAGTTTTGAAGCACATCGAGCTCAATATTTACATCCCGATGAAAAAGGAATATTATTTATAGATAAAGTAATGCGATACGCTTCAAAATTTCAAGAATCTCAAAATAGTGATCAAGTAGATATGTTTGGTGGGACTAGCGAGGTTCAAATTCCTGAACCAGAAATTCCACCTTGTGAAGAGTGGGGAACATTAAAGAAGTTGAAACAGGAAAAAGAGGTAGTAGGAATTTATATTTCTGGTCATCCTTTAGACGATTTTAAAACTGAAATCAATAAATTTTGTAACTGTTCTGCTTCAGATTTTAATAATTTAGAAAAATACATTAATCGTGAAATGTGTTTTGGCGGTATGGTTGGTGATGTTCAGCATAGAGAAACTAAAATGGGTAAAGGATGGGCTTTGTTTACGGTTGAAGATTTTAATGAAAGTTATGAATTCCGAATTTTTGGAGAAGAATATTTAAAATTTCGTCATTTTTTAATTCCGAATTCCTTCATTTATATGAGAGCAATGGTAAGAGAGGGATGGATGAATAAGAAAACTGAGAAAAGAGGAGATCCAAGGCTGCAATTTGTTGGTATGCAAATGTTGCAGGATGTAATGGAAAATCAAGCTAAAAAATTGACATTACACGTTCCATTAGATAAAATTAAGGAGGATTGGATAGAAAAAATAAGAGCAATAATTTTGGAAAATAAAGGAGACAAACCTTTATATATTTCTATATATGAAATTGATGAAAAGATAAGAGTTACTATGCCAAGTAATAATCATAAGGTGAATATCTCGAATGAATTATTAGTTGAATTAGAGCGAATTCAGATTGATTATAAGTTAAATTAATCGGTTTATTCATTTCATAAACGATAAATATTAATGATACAATTATTTAATTTTCTAATGAAATGGTTGTAAGTTTCAATCAGAATATTGACTACATTTGCATAACATTTAAAAATTTATAGTATGGCAATTGAAATAACAGATAAAACGTTTGAAGAGACTGTGTTAAAAAGCGACAAACCAGTTTTAGTTGACTTTTGGGCAGCTTGGTGTGGACCTTGTAGAATGGTTGGGCCAATCATTGAAGAAATCAGTAAAGATTACGAAGGAAAAGCGATAGTAGGAAAAATTGATGTAGATGCAAATCAAGAATTTGCAGCTAAATTTGGTGTAAGAAATATTCCAACTGTTTTGGTTTTTCAAAATGGTGAAGTAGTAGGAAGACAAGTTGGAGTAGCTCCTAAAAATGTATATGAAGAAGCATTAGATTCTTTGTTATCATAAAACAATAAAACATAAATTTGAAAAAGGTTTGCTAAATGGCAAACCTTTTTTATTTTAGACGTTTATGGATATTCGGAAAGAACTTAACGAAATTACTGGTTTTAATAACCTCGAATTACTTGCTCATCAGGTAGTAGAGGGATTTATTTCGGGATTGCATAAAAGTCCGTTTCACGGTTTTTCGGCGGAATTTGCCGAACATAAAATCTACAATCAGGGTGAAAGCACCAAACATATAGATTGGAAGCTTTTTGCAAAAACCGATAAACTTTATACCAAACGATACGAGGAGGAAACCAATTTACGTTGTCATTTAATAATCGATAATAGCAGCTCCATGCATTATCCTGCATTAAATGATTATTCAATTAATTCTCTAAACAAAATAGGTTTTTCAGTTTTGGCTTCCGCAGCGATTATGAATTTACTGAAACGTCAACGAGATGCAGTGGGTTTAAGTATTTATAGTGATACTTACGAATATTACAGCAATGAAAAAGGAAGTGAGCGTCACCATCAAATGTTATTAGCAAAGTTGAATGAAACCTTACTTCATTCAAAACAAAACATAGGAACAAAAACCTACACTTATTTACATGAAATAGCAGATAAGATAAAACGACGATCTATGATTTTTCTGTTTACCGATATGTTTCAGAGTGATCAAGAAGCTGAAAAGTTATTTGAAGCCCTTCAGCATTTAAAATACAATAAACATGAGGTGATTTTATTTCATACTTATGATGAAGAAACCGAAATTGAATTTGACTTTTCCAATCGTCCCAAACGATTTATTGATGTTGAGACAGGAGAACACGTAAACTTGTATGCAGACAATATTAAGAAGAATTATGAGAAAGCGGTAAGGGATTATTTTTCGGAATTAAAATTACGCTGTGGTCACTACCGAATTAAATATGTTCCGGTAGCTATTAAAAAAGATTTTAATAAAATTTTAACCACGTATCTAGTGGAGCGTCAAAAGTTTGTGTAATTAGTAAAATATTCCTAATATTTTTAATAAAAATAGTTTGTCAAATTAAATAGGAGGTGTATATTTGCCCTCGCTAATAAGCAATAGATAATATTGTTAAGCACGGTCTGGTAGTTCAGTTGGTTAGAATACCTGCCTGTCACGCAGGGGGTCGCGAGTTCGAGTCTCGTCCAGACCGCAATTTTCATACACCAAAACCTTGGTGAAGGAGTAAAAATGTTGTGTTGCCACGATTAAATTCGTGGAGTGTCTTTAAAGAAGACCGATGAGAAGCTTGTCCTAAAGGATAGGCTTTTTTTGATTCCTTAAATTAAGAATTATTTTATTACTTTTGATCCGGATTAAGGATCAAGGATCAACCAATATTCTTGGGGACACTAAAGAATCATGCATAAATTTTAGTTAATCGGTATAGGAAAAACGGTATATCTCTGGATCAAGTCAAAAAAAAATTTAATTAAGTGTTTAATTTTTAGTCAACCTATTTCAGGAAAGTTCATAGAAGCGATTAGCAAAGTGATTGATTTTGAATTGTTTCGAGAACCTTTAGAGCGCAAACTTCTCAATACCAACAAAAAGAATAATGCAGGAGCTAAGCCTTATGATGTAGTGATGCTATTCAAAATATTAATTCTTCAA
>JAKITD010000100.1 GCA_021648265.1 Flavobacteriaceae bacterium
ATCCCCTGATAAGTTAGTGCTGCTGCTACAGGATTTAATCAACATCGTTCAATTACTATTATTGGAATCAAAAAAAAGCAAACCATCTCATTATGACGCACTTATGAGCTTAACCTGACGGCTATGGTCGGCAGACAGGTTGTATTGATTAACTATATCACGAACCATTGCTGCGTGAGCTTGTGTAGCACAGAAAATAATGGTTTTCTCATTTTCGTTGGCTTCATCCATAAAGGTTTGCACACGGAAGCGTTCTCTTGCAGGAATTACAATTGTTCGGTTAAAGTCTTTTTCCTCATACAGTTTACCATCTTCAATTTCTCCTTCAATAACGGTATCGTCATTGGTGTAAATGTAATCGTCTAAGGTGGTTTTGATTCTTTTTACTTTAAATGGTGTTAAAAACCCATCATTAATTCCATCTTTCAATGAATAGATAAATACTGGCTCACCGAAATAAGCGTACGTATCTACATTGTCTTTTCGTTTTGGCGTAGCTGTTAACCCTAATTGAACAGCAGGAGAAAAGTAATCTAAAATACCTCTCCAATTCCCTTCATCATTTGCACCGCCTCTGTGACATTCATCTATGATAATTAAATCAAAAAAGTCTTTTGGATATTCCCCAAAATAACAATCATCATTTCCGTAAGGCGCTTGTGGTTCTGCTGCAATAGCAAAATCATATTCTTCTTCTGTTTCTTCTTCAGAAGAGGAAGAAGCCATAAAGGATTGAAAAATGGTAAAAAAGATACTTCCGTTAGTTGGTACTTTTCCTTTCTTCTTTATTTCGCTTGGTTTTATTCTGATTAGTGCATCTTCTGGAAACGCTGAAAATGAATTAAAAGCCTGATTGGCTAAAATGTTTCTATCGGCTAAAAACAATATTCTTGGTTGTCTTTTGGCGTAGTTGGTTTCGGAATTTGTAACAGATAAATTCCAACGTGTGTGAAATAGTTTCCAAGCAATTTGAAAAGCGATAGCCGTTTTTCCTGTTCCTGTGGCAAGTGTCAGCAATATTCTGTCTTTGCCTTGTGCAATAGATTCTAAGGTGTTTCTTACTGCAATTTCTTGGTAATATCTCGGTTGCCAAGTTCCTGATTTATCTTCAAATGGAATACTCGAAAATTTATCTCGCCATTCTTCTGCTTGTTCGGTAACGGTTCCTTTTGGGTAGGTTTTACCCCATAATTCTTGTGGACTTAAAAAATCATTTACCAAACCTTCTTTACCTGTTGGCATACAGATTTGGTAAATTTCTTTTCCGTTGGCAGCGTAGGTGGTTTCTAAATTTAATTTGGTAGCGTATAATTTTGCTTGTGCAACACCTTCTCCAACTTCTAATTCATTGCTTTTTGCTTCAACAATAGCGAGTTTAATTCCTTTGTAAACTAAAATGTAATCGGCAATTAATGGCTTGACTCTTTTGCCTCCAACTTGTATTCTACCATCCGTTATTTTACAAACGTTGCGTTCTCGTAACACTTTAGAATCTTCCACAACTCCCCAACCTGCTTTGGTTAGCTGTGGATCGATTAACTCGGCTCTTGTTTCTGCTTCATTCATAATTCAATTTCTCTTTCTGGGGACAATTTGTCCCTATGTAATGCTCTTTTTAGTCCTCTTTTAGTTCAAAATCAAAACCCAATCAAGAAACTAAAAAATACATACTACTTTATTTACCAACTACTTACATAATATTTACTCACTAATTATCATTCATAATCAAAACCCAATCAAGAACTTTTCACTTTACGCCCAAATTGGCTCATAACCACCTCTTGGATGTTCAGGGTCAGCAGCTTTAATAAAGTTGTTTTCTAATGCTTTTTTTATGACAGCCGAAGCTTGTGCAGCATTTTTCTTGTCAATACCAAAACGCTCACATAAGGTTGAGTTTTTCATCTTTTTACCATCCAAATATTTTATAATCGAATGCTGATAACAAGCTCTTGTTCGTTCCGAAACGGTCATATCAGCAAATGAACGGGGAGCAAACAAAATCACACGCATTGAGTTGTCCATTTCTTGAAACTTAGGTGGTGGCAATTGATTAAGTTCAATACTAATAATTACTTTATCTAAACCAGTTCCTTGTTCCTCACACATATCCATTCTTCTCATCAATGAAGCCAAGGCCTCATTTCGTGAACGAGGAGGAAGGTCAATCATTCTATCTGTTTTTACCAGCGATTTTCCTGGGTTGGTTACTTCTATTCTCGTATCAAAAAGTTCTATCAACGGACCAGTACCACTTATGGTCATATCTTGATGAATCAATGCGTTGGCAATAGTTTCACGAATGGCAATTTCGGGAAACAATAATTGCGGCTTTCGCTGTGTACTTCCGATCTGTTCGTTTACAGGCAATAAATTATTGATATAAGAAACAACACCTGAGAATGCTTTTGAATATCCTTTTTTACCATCTATTCGCTGTTTTACCGTTGCAGCTCTGTTATCTCCATCATAAGCAACAAAACGAATCCCTTTACGAGAAAGTGCGGTATCAAAGTCATCTAAATTTTCGGCAAAAAGTATTGCTCCTAAATTGGTAATGTTCCAATGTCTCGCTGCATTTGTTTTGATAGTTCTCCCATTGTCAGAATTAAGATTTATTGGATTTTACGATTGAAGGATTATTTTTGATGTATTCCTTATTTTCTTGATGATTTACATTATACACTCTTTTAAACTGAAGACTTTTAGAACCAAAGTTGATGAGTAAACCAATGGGTAAATTATACGCTTGGCAGTAATTCATAGCTTGCGCCAAATGCACACCTTCCAATTGTATTAATGCTTTTAACTCTACCATAATATTATCTTCGACAAAAAAATCTACACGTCTTGTTCCAATATCAATTCCATCATAATGTATTGTCATTTCCATTTCTCGTTGATAACCTAAACCTTGTTTTGTAAACTCAATAGCTAAAGCACGTTGATATATCACCTCTTGAAAGCCATTGCCCAAAGCAGCATGCACTTTCATTGCACAGCCAATTATTTTATGTGTTACATCTTCGTGTTTCATATTATTCTTTCCTGTCTTGATTAGGATTTGTTGGGTTACAAGATTTTAAGATTCCTCTGAATCTATTTTTTAGTATGTTTTCTCTTTTTTTTAATCCTATCATCCTTAAATCTTAAAAATTATAATTCAGACAATTTACAACTCCCCTTTAAATGCTTTATCCAACACACTCTTTTTCAACTCCTCCAAATCATTTATTTTTTGCTGATAAATGGCTTCTAACTTTTTGGTTTCGGCTGAAAGACTATTTAGCTTTTTGACTATTTGCTGTTGTTCTTTTATTGGAGGTAAAGAAAACGAATACTCAAAAAGATGTTTTCTATTTACCTTTGGCATTCCTGCTCTTTGAGAACCTTCAATTGCATATTCTGTGAAATGATTTGATGATAATAAATGATATAAAAATGGTTGTGTCATTTTATCTTTAAACGGAACTAACGGGTAAATATCTGCACTGCACAACCCTTTAAATTCACATTTTACAATTTTCATTAAATACGGACGTATTTTACTGTAAAGCACCATTGATTCATCAAATAAAAATTTTCCTGAAATAAGATTTTCTTCTTTTGCTGTTTTTAAATCAATCAATGTTCCTTTTTCAGATATGATATTCCCCGCTCCAATATGAATCAAGTCTTGATATTGTGATTCTTTTGGGTCGATTAGTTTAGAAGTAATTTCACAAACTTCATCAAGTCTTTTCTCCTCCCACCTGTCCGCCCCTTTGGCGGAATCATCCCCTTTATTCTCAAACACATTTTGCAAATAACTTTCAAAAAGGGCTTTAGCGTTGAGTAGGTTTTGTTGTGCATTTTCTTTTGCTGTGGCAATGGCGGTAAAGGCTTGGTCTAAAACGGCTACTATGCGTTGTTGCTCGGGGAGGGGAATAGCAGGTATTAATGTGTTCTTTATTTTGATTTGAGAAATATTTGGTTGTGCTCCACCAACTGCCTGTTTAACTAATTCTTCTTTACCTTCTAAAAATTTATAATATATAAATTCAGGAATAATATTTCCATTAGGTAAAATTCCGCAAACTGCTTGATTTGTTGAACTCTCAAATCTTAAAATCCCGACTTGACCTGCTGTAGCTCCATACATTGCCACTAAGACTGTATTTTTTGGAAACAATTTTGCAGAAGAATTATTTAACCCTTTTTCTGATATAAGTAATTCGCTTTTTGTAATATTCTTATTATTTACTTCTCCACTTCTTAACCAAGGAATATTGCCATTTATATAGTAATCTTTACGACTTTTTAAAGGAGTACCTCCCGCTCCAGTTTTGCAGAGTTCACTAAGTTTTTTCATTTCCCAACCTTGTTTCATATTAATTCCAAAATTGAGTTAATAATGGTAACCGAGTCTTTATCCATTTTAGAAAAGACGAACCATTTTTTGCCTAAATCTTTTAAAGAAGCCCCTAAGTGATAGACTTCTTTTTTATCAATAATCAAAAACCTATCGTGTGCTTTAGTAAATACCTTGGCTGTTATGTTTGGGTATTGCGTATTGGCTTTTTTAATGTCTAATTGCAATTGTTTGCTTATGGTTTTTGTGAGTAGCGTTACATTTACCTTGCTTCCTTTTTTGCATAAATGGGTCAGTACCGTATCGTCAATATAATTATCTGTTTATATTAACCAAAAAGTCCCCCACCTATTAATCGAAAAGTATACCACTTGTTAAACCTTGAACGTGATAAAAAAACGTTCAATAAAAATGATAAGTATGTATACAAAACAAGAGATAATATT
>JAKITD010000003.1 GCA_021648265.1 Flavobacteriaceae bacterium
TTGTTTTAGCAGTAATCATCTGGTTTTTGTTTTTAAAATCTGGGATTCATCCAACTATAGCTGGAGTTCTACTGGCTTTTACTATTCCTGTGAATAGACGAATAGACATCCCATTTTTTTCTGAAAACATAAAACGAATTTCTAGTAAATTGCTTGATTTTTCAGATAATGACGACGAAAATCATTTATTAACCAGTGATGAGGTAAAATGTATCGAAAACTTGGACGATTTAACAACCGAGGTTCGTTCTCCTCTTCAACATCTAGAACATAGACTCCATAGCTTAATTGCTTATTTTATTCTTCCTATTTTTGCTTTTGCAAATGCCGGTGTTGTTATAAGTGCTAACTACGATTTCAACTTCACATTAATGACTAATATTGCTTTAAGCTTGTTTTTTGGCAAACTTATTGGAGTTTCATTATTTTCTTATTTAGGTTTAAAATTTAAAATTACTGAACTGCCTTCTGGTGTAAATTTTAAACAAATTATTGGTGTTTCAGCAATTGCAGGAGTTGGTTTTACGATGTCTATTTTTATAGATAATTTAGCTTTTGAAGGCGATTTAATTAGTATTAATTCTGTAAAAGTGGGTATTATAATAGGATCGCTTGTTGCCGGAATTATTGGTTATTTAATTTTACGATTTACTAGTTCTAATGAATCTGAAAAGGAATAATATTTTGAATTACCTAACATTATGAAAAAAATACTACTAGTAACATTTTTATTACTTCAAATTGAAATATACGCACAAAACAATTTGAAATGGAATATTGGAATTGAATTTTCGATTGATAACATATCTATCGACAACGGAGATAACAATGCTTATCTCATTACCGAAGGAAACATTAATGGATACGGAGTTGATTTTGATAACAATAATTTTAGTTTAGGATTAATTACTCAATACTTTATTAATAAAAAATTAAGTATCTCATCTGGGCTTTTATATTCGAATAAAGATTTTACTGGAACATTCAATTGTGCAACGTGTGGCTCTACTCCTTTTCCAACTTATTCACCTGAAACAATTAAACAAAGGTTTCTAGTAATTCCTGCATCCATCGACTACACCTTTTTACTAGGAAGTTTAAAACCAATTTTAAAAGTGGGACTTAAAAACAATGTTGAAATAAATAATGATTTAAAAGAAATTAGCAAAGGTTATTTTTTAGAGGCTTTTTTCGGTGCGTTGGTTAATTATGAATTTTTAGAATATTGGAATATTGGAGTTGGCTATAACTATCAAATCACTTTAACTGAATTATATAAAACTGATGAGTTTAATTTAAAAACAAATAATTTCTATATTCAGATTAACTATAAGCTAAAATAAAGCTGGGTAAGACTGTTTATAATTAATTGATGGGACTCGCCTACTTACGAATCCCGAGGCTTCGGGACTCGTGTCCCGATAACTATCGGAATTTTATTCGGTTTGTGTTGAGAAATTAAGCCGCACAACTAATCTTTTATAAGATAGTTAATTGCTTTTTTGACTGTTTTATTTTTACCTAAATAATTACTAAAACCGCTTCTAAATCTTTTGCTTTCGTATTCCTTTTTCAGAAATCCTTTTATCGCAATGGTTTTCAGAAAATCCACTTCATTTTACCTGTTAATAACATTTTTAATAACTCCTTTTTTTAGTTTTCAATTCGTCTATTCATAAAACTATCTTTATAAAGACTAATCACTCTTTTATTATGTCATGTATTATTACGACTTTCAAGTGGTGCTTCAAGAAGTCCCTGGAGAGATAAGCCTTTGCTTTTCTATTTCAGGTTGCAACTTGCGTTGTGAAGGTTGTCACTCTCCTTTTCTTTGGAAGGAAGGCAACGGAAACATACTCACGTTAGGCGTTTATACTTCATTACTAAAACAATATAAAAACTTGGCTACTTGCGTGCTTTTTATGGGTGGCGAATGGCATAAAGAGGAACTAATTAATATGCTTCAACTAGCGAAAAAAAACAACTTAAAAACCTGCCTTTATACGGGTGAAGAAATTGTTCTAGAAGAAATAAAAAACCAACTCACTTTCCTTAAAACTGGAAGATGGAAACAAGAATTAGGCGGATTAGAAAACCCGAATACCAACCAACTATTTATAAATGTAACGACAAACCAAAAACTAAATTATTTATTCAGTAAAAACTAAATGTATGATACGATTAACACAGGAACAAGTTTCAAAAAAAATTGATTTTATAGACCATTACATCAACTCATCAAATGCTGCCGATGGCTCCAAAGTTGATGCCAATGCTAATGTAACTTCAAAAAATATTGCTACGATGGAAGCCGAACTGAATAAAGACATCAACATACAAGTAAATCGTGCTTTGGTTAAACGTAAAATTGCTTCCATTTTTGGTGACGATTTGGCAAACGAATATACACGTCAAATTGAAGCACACGAGATCTATGTACACGATGAAACTTCGTTAAAGCCTTATTGTGTCTCAATTAGTATGTATCCTTTTTTGTTTGATGGCCTGACCAAATTAGGTGGCGAAAGTAAAGCTCCAAAACACTTAGAAAGCTTTTGTGGAGAGTTTGTAAACCTTGTTTTTGCCATCAGTTCTCAATTTGCTGGAGCTTTGGCAACGGTGGAATTTCTAATGTATTTTGATCATTTTGCCAAAAAAGATTATGGTCAAAATTATATGGATAAGCATCCCGATTTAATCGCCAATCATTTACAACATGTCGTTTATGCCATAAATCAACCAGCTGCGGCGAGAGGATATCAGTCCGTTTTTTGGAATATCTCTTTATACGATGAAAGTTATTTCAACAGTATATTCGAAGATTTTGTATTTCCAGATATGACCAAACCTGAATGGGAAGATGTAAAAAAACTACAAGTCTTTTTTATGAAATGGTTCAATGAAGAACGTACCAAAGCAGTCTTAACTTTTCCTGTCGTAACTGCTGCTATGTTGGTAAAAGATGGAACTCCAGTGGATAAAGAATTTACCGAAATGTGTGCTCAAGAACTCAGTGAAGGAAATTCATTTTTTATCTATCAATCTGAAAGTGCCGATAGTTTGGCTTCCTGTTGTCGCCTTCGTAGTGAGATTAGTGACAACACCTTTAGTTATTCCTTGGGAGCTGGTGGAGTAGCAACGGGTTCTATTAATGTGATTACGTTGAATATGAATCGCTTGATACAGCAAGGTGCGAATATCCAAGAGGAAGTACAGAAAATTCATAAATATCAAGTGGCTTACCGAAAGCTGATTGAAGAATATGAAGCGTCCGGATTGCTTCCTGTTTACAAAGCTGGTTTTATCACTTTAGACAAACAGTTTTTGACCATTGGCATCAACGGAATGGTTGAAGCTGCCGAAAGTCAAGGGATTCAAGTAAGTAATAATACTGCTTATAAAAAATTTGTAAACAAATACCTAAAAGTAATTTACGACGAAAATAAACTAGCAAAAAAACAATACGGTTATATGTTTAATACCGAGTTTGTTCCTGCTGAAAATTTAGGGGTAAAAAATGCCAAATGGGATCGAGCCGATGGACTTTTTGTCCCACGAGATTGTTATAATTCGTATTTCTATGTAGTGGAAGATCATAAAACCAACACGCTCGATAAAATTATTCTCCACGGAAATGAAAACATCCAATATCTAGATGGTGGTTCTGCACTTCATTTAAATTTAGAAGAAACTCCTAACAAAGATGGTTTTATCAATCTACTGGATGCTACAGCTGCTGCGGGTTGTAATTACTTTTGCTTCAATATTAAAATTACCATTTGTAATGATTGCAACCATATTGATAAACAAACACTTTATAAATGCCCCGAATGTGAATCTAAAAATGTAGATCACGCAACTCGTGTTATCGGTTATTTAAAAAGAGTTTCTAGCTTTAGTAGCAAACGACAAGTAGAACACGATTTACGTCATTATCATATTAAACCTCCAAAGGATGCTTTAGGTAAAAATAGAGTAGCGACCTTTTCTAGAAGTACTAAAAAAGAAAGAAATATCTTTGAAGAATCTTTGTATTCGAATTAGATAAATCAATTTTATATTATCTAGTCGAGCGCAGTCGAGACCTTTTTATATAGTTCTCGACTGCTCCCGATAATTTTCGGGACGAACGGACAAACGTAACAATCTAACAACAAAAATGACTATCATCGAAATCCATCAACAATTAAAGAAGTATCAAGTCGAAAATAGAAAAGTGCTTGTTACTTCTTCTTTTCAAACCCATAGCATTCCCTTATTGCATATTTTAAGTACTTCGGAAGTGGAAGTTGAGGTGTTATTTATCAATACTGGATTTCATTTTGCAGAAACGGTTTCGTTTAAAGATGAAGTTTCAGAATTACTCAATTTGAAAGTAATAGATGTTCGTTCGCAAGTTCCTAAAAGCCTTCAGAAAGATGAAGAAGGGCATTTTTATTTTGCTTCCGATACTGATTATTGTTGTTTTTTAAACAAAACACAACCTTTAGAGCCTTTCTTAATGCAGAATGACGTTTGGATTTCGGGAGTTCGTTCCGAGCAAAGTTCCGAAAGAAAAAATATGAAAACCGAACAGGAATCTCCTTTTAATACGCTACGGTTTCATCCACTATTAGATTGGACTTCCAAGCAAATTTATGAGTATAGAATGCGTTATAATTTACCCGAACACCCCTTAGACAAAGAAGGATATCAAAGTATTGGTTGTGCCCCTTGTACTCGAAAATTTGATGCTAATGATGAGCGATCTGCAAGATGGTTTGGACAAAACAAAACCGAATGTGGATTGCATAAAAATTTAATAAAATGAGAATATTAATTACCGGTGGTGCAGGTTATATTGGCACCGAATTGGTCTATTTATTAGAACAAGAAAAGGCTATCAAAGAAATCGTAGTGTACGATAATTTAAGCCGTAAAAACTTCAATCTATTTATTGGAAAAACGAAATTACCTTCCAAAAAAGTCCGTTTGGTGATTGGCGATTTATTAGATTCAAGAAAGTTGAAAGTGGAAGTAGAAAAGGCGGATGTGGTGTTTCATTTAGCCGCAAATGTAACCACACCTTTTGCAGATTACAATCCGCATGAGTATGATCAAACCAATAATTGGGGAACGGCAGAACTCACTTATTTAATTGAAAATAGTGCTGTTTCAAAATTTATTTATGTGAGTAGTGTTTCTGTGTATGGAGCTTCAGAAAAGGAATTGGATATTAACTCCACTCCCAACCCAAAAACCTTTTATGGAATCTCTAAATGGAATGCTGAAAAACACGTACAACGACTTCAAAAATCAAGTATTGACACCTACATTCTTCGTTTAGGAAATGTGTATGGTTATAGTAAAAGTATGCGATTTGATTCGGTGATTAACAAGTTTATGTTTGAAGCCAACTTTAAAAATCACATTCGAATTCACGGTGACGGAAACCAAATGCGATCTTTTATTCACATAGACAAAGTAAGTTCATTGTTGAAGAACTTACTGTTTTCAGAATTAAAACCTGACACTTATAATTTGGTAGAACAAAATTATAGTGTCAATGAAATTGTCGATGTTTTAAAGCAAATTAATCCAGATTTAGAGTTTACTTATCTTACTCAAAATATGATTATGCGGAGTTTAATTATAAGTCCAGATAACAGAATAAACGCTATTTGTAAAAACAAAAATAACGATTTGTCAGAAGCCCTGTTAAAGTTTAAAAAAGAGTTTAGTTTCTAAGTCCTTGTTTTATTGTTGGAAACAACAGTCTAGTATAAGGTTATTCTTTAATGACTTTAATAATTTTACTTTCATTAAGAATTAGAAAATAGATCCCTGCAGACAGATCTTGAAGGCTAATTTTTTCATTTTTTTTAACAATGCCTTTCTCCAAAACAGCTCCGGAAACACTATAGATTGAATATTTCACAGGAGTAATTAATCCTGAAATTTGAATAAAATTAGATGCCGGATTAGGATGCACAGTAATTTTTTCTATGTCAAAATTGCTAATAGAAAGAAGAGGGGGTAATTCAAACTTACTTATTTTAAAATCTTCTGCAATATAAAGTATGTCATTAAAAATTTCTAATCCTTGAGTAGGATTGTATAATCCCGAAACAACAGTTTCTCTTACTGGATTTGAATTTCTCATATCAATTTTAGAGATACGGTCTTGACCTATACTTTGACCAGCTTCAGCAATATATAGTTCATATCCTCTATGTATCAATCCTCTAGGTAGTAATAAGTTTGAAATAACATTAACTGCTATCGGATTGGGGTCGGTTAAATCAGTTTTTAAAACTTTATCTTCTACATACGTGGCTATAAACAAATCATCTTCTACCAATTCCAATGCGTAAGGTGTTTCAATTCCATTAATAACCTCAACAATAGGAGGATTCGGAATTGATATGTCTATTTTTATTATTCTATCCAAACCAAATTGGGCTATATATAATTCATTTCCGTACATTTCTAAGTCAAATGCACTTGAAACATTTTCAACTATAACGATAGGTGTCGGATTAGGGTCCGAAAGATCTATTTTAGAAATTTTATTTATTCCCTGAACTTGAGAGAAATATAATTCAGTTCCATCAATTGCCAATCCCCAAGGCTGAACAACACTAAGAACTACTTCTGGTATTGGATCTGGCACTGATATATCCAATTTAATTATTCTATTTGCGTTTCTTTCTGAGATGTAAAGTTCACCTTCATATACTAAGAGGTCTTGTGGTTGGTTTAATCCTGTGACAAAATCTGTTGCCTGAGAGTGAATATTTAAACTGATAAATAAGAGGACTCCGAAAGAATAAAAATATTTCATTTATTTGTATTATAGTTAATAGTTACTGATAACATCAAGGATAGCCGCAGTAATTTTTTCCAAAAAAAAATTATTGACTGTTATCTAGTGTTGTCTTTAGTTTTTCTATTTTGCTATTCTATTTAGTCCAAAGCTAAGCAAAATCTTTATTATAGGAAAAACGTAGTTCGAAAATGAGTCCAATAATTTTAAAGGACTAAAAATGAACTACCTCGACCCAAGGGTGCGAGGTATCAAAATAACTTTAATTGTGAAGTGTGAATCTTTTTATATTCTCCCGTCTTACCTTGATTTTTCAAATATTTCTTGATTACTTCTTCATTTGCATACTGACCAACTGTATTAATATAATATCCCGAAGTCCAAAATTTTCCACCCCATAATAATCGTTTAACTTCTGGATGTAATCTGAATATTTCTCGGGCTGTCAAACTTTTTACAGTATTCACAATCTTTTTAGGTGAAATCATCGGAACACTCTGTATCAAAAAATGAACGTGATTATCATCACATCCTATTTCTATAAAATGAATCTCATATCGAGATGAGATACCTAAACAAATCTCTTGCAATGTTACGGAAACTTCATCTGTTAATACACTTCTCCTATATTTTATAGGACAAACCAAATGATACAACAACAAACTCTTATTATGACTCTTATGGATATGCTCACTCATTCCACAAAAATAACTATCTTACGCTACACCCGACGCAAGCGTCGGGGAATTCTCTTGATTAAAACTTATAACTAACCGCAGCAATAAAATTAAGCCCCGGAGCAGCCAAACCAGAAGAATAGGTTCGGTAACGTTGGTTGGTAATATTTTCTACTGTTGCATTAATTTGCAATGCTTGGGTGATTTGGTATTGTGCTCCAAAATTTAACGTGTACCAAGAGGGAGAATATGGATTTCCGTTTTCGTCTAAAGCGTATAAATGTGGTTTTCCTTGCTCGCCAGGAGCTAAATCTTCAAAACTAAACTCTCCATTATATTCTGCAAAAGCATCAAATTTTAGTTTGTTAAGTTTAAAAGTTAAATGTGTGTTCCCAAATTGTGGTGCTACGTGTCTAACTGCTTCTCTACTTCCATCCTCTTCTTCTTGGTAGCCATCGGTAATATTGTATTGTGAAGTTAATTGTACGCTTTTAGAAAAGTTGATTTCAACTCCTACTTCAAAACCGTAAATTTCTGCACGACCTCCATTTTGAATGGCTTGTACCTTGCTTAATTCTCCTTGATATATAATTTCGGTTTGACCATCAATACTGTAATCTCTTCGCACCAAAGCATCTTCTAAAAAGGTAATATATCCTGCAAAATCAAATTTTACTACATCTTCAAAATTTAAAGTGGCTACAATTTCTCCATTATAGGCATACTCGGGTTTTAAATCTGGATTTGGAACTACTACCGAGCCTGGTTCGCTATCGAAAATCTTCCCAATATCATCAATATTCGGTGCTCTGAAAGCGGTTGAAAAGTTAAATCGCCATCCCAAAATATTGCTTGCTTGCCAATTTAACCCAACACTTCCTGTTAAAGCGCCTGTGTTAATAGTTGCTTCGGTAAATGGAAAATCGTAATAAGGAGTATCAAAATTGGCATATAATAATATGTAGTTATAACGCAATCCTGCTTGTAATGATAAAGTTTCAGTTAATTTAGATTGTAAACTTACATAGGCTGCCACCGATTGCCAAGTAGATCCATCAGGGTAACGCGATGCTGTTTCTGCAGTATCTCCATTGAAGATATCGGTTTTCTTTCCGTTGGAATTTACTTTGTTATAAATATATTCAAGCCCGTAAAACAGCTTACTTTTTCCAAACTTTTTTATAAAATCCAATGCCGAAGTATAGGCATCTACTTTCTCTTTGGTTTCGTATAAAGTAGTATCACCAAAGCTTCTATCTTTTCTTCCTTCTTTAAAATTTTGATATGATAAAGTAGCTATGCTTTTATCGTAAAAAGTAGTTCCGTTATGTGTTATTTCAAGATTTCCACTCATCCATTCTTGGGGTGCATAATCCCAAACTGCCGATCTAAACTGCCCGTCTTCCTTTCTGGTTAAACGATCGTACCTTGGATAATCGCTTGTGGTTGTGTAAAATAACCCTAAGTTAAAATCCCAATTTTGTGAAGGCATATACCTGATTTTCTGCATTGCATTAATTTGGTTATAACCTGTTGGTACTTGTACTCTCGGGTCGTTATTTGTAACCACGACATCTACTCCGTCAATTGTTTCTACATATTCAGAACGTAAAAAATCGTCTGGACCGTATTTTCCCATTTTTAAATCTCCAAAATCGGTATAGGAGACACTGGTTAAAAAAGCCCATTCTTTTAGTCCGATATTAAAATCTATATGCCCTGTTTTTTCCTCACTAGCGGTTGCATATCTTAGGGTTGCATTTCCAGAAAAAGAGGTTCCTTCTTCAAAAGAAAATTTAGCGTCTTTGGTGTAAAAATTCATCACTCCACCTATGGCATCGCTTCCGTAAACTACAGATCCTGGGCCTAAAATAACTTCTGTTCTTTCAATAGAAAAGGGATCTATAGAAATTATAGATTGAACATTTCCACCACGAAAAATAGCATTATTAAAACGCACACCATCTACTGCAATTAACAAACGATTGGTTGAAAATCCTCTAATAATAGGGCTTCCGCCACCCAACTGGCTTTTTTGAATAAACACATTTCCGCTGCTTTCTAGTAAATCTGCGGAAGTTTGAGGATTGGTAAACATAATATCTTCGCTGGTAATGCTCGATATTTTCTGAGGAATATCACCTTTGTCTTGTTTAAATTTTGAAACTGATAAAATCACCTCATCAAGAGTACTAGCATCTAGTTCTAAATACACTGTTTTTTTAGATTCTAGAATATGCTCTTTGAAAAGTGTAATAGTAATATGAGCTATATGCTGAAATGTGATTTTTTCGTTTGCTGAAAAACCTGAAATATCTACAAAACCATCAAAATCTGTAATTCCTGAAATGGTTTTATCGGTATTAAATATGGCAACTCCAGAAATTGGAGAATGTGAATCTTTTTCAAAAACTTGAATCTTTTGAGCAATGATTGAAGAAAAAGAAAGGAAGAAAAATATGAAAACTATGGGCAGTTTTATGCTCATTGAAATATTTGGTTTAAGACCTCTAAAGACTTTGGTTTTTTAAAGCCGTGCAAATGTAATTGATAATAAATCAATAACATATTTAATAGGTCTGATCGTTGGTTTTTTGTTAGTTTTATTCGCGATATCGCATCAAAATCTATGCCGAAAAATCTTTTTAGGTCAACAATAGCTTGTCCTGATTCACAATATTTCCCGTTGTTATGATCTTGAAAATTACCTTCTATTAAATTAAAGTATTTCTTTGAAACATTGGAGGTATCTGGATAAAATCCTAAATACATACTTAAATTTAATAAAAATAAGATATGAAAATTGGCTATTTTAGCATTGGTATCTAACCAAATTAAAGAGGCTTCAATATATTGAAACAATTCTTTGTCTTCGGCTTCTTCTTTTATGGAATTTGAAAGTATTTCAGCTATAAAAATCGCTAAGCTACTTTTTAATATTTGAGTATGAAGGGATTTATAAGGGTACGATATTTTAACTTCTTTTAAGTACTCTAAAGTGCCTTTGTCTTTATGAGAAGCTTCAATTTCTAGAAGTGTTAATGCTTGAAAATAGGAAGGTTTAAGTTTTCCTTTTTTTGTTTTCAATACATTCCGAAGCAAATACGTTTTTAAACCTGAAGATTGTGTGAAACATTTTACAATAAGGTCTGCTTCTCCATATTTAAGGGATGAAAAAACAATGGCTTTGGTATTGACAATCATTACCTAATAATCATAATTTTTGCCACTTTAGTCAACAGATTATCGTCTGAGGTTATCAACACTAAATATACACCTGAAGCAACTCTATGTCTTCCGAAAGCGGTGGTGTCCCATTGTACGCTTCCTCCTTCCGAGGTAGTTTCAAAAACAAGATTCCCTGTGATATCGGTAATTTTTACATTTGCTTTTGCGGTAAGACCGTCGATGGTTACATTTCCGAAGAACTCTGGACGTACAGGATTTGGAAACACATATACGTTTTCAAGATCATCCTTCGGCGCTGTGGAACTTCCCTTGTATGCAACCAACCCATTAGCAGTTGCAAAATATACGATTCCTGTTGAATCGTCTATAGCTATATCCGATACGTTGTCTGAAGGCAAAGGAGAGTTATCTTCTGTAAATCGCAATAATGTTTCTTGCCCATTAGACGAAAAATAAAACACTCCAGAAGCTGCTGTAGATACCCATTTATTATTAGATCCATCTACTTCAATATCTGTGATTGATTGAAGAAATAATAACTCCTGTGGCACCCCATTTTCTAAAATAATAATAGGTTGAGACTCGATATCTGCTCCATCTTCGAAAAAATTTCCTGCGCTAAATAAAACTCGTAATCCCTTTCTGGTTCCTATCCATAATCTATTTTGATTATCAAAAGCTAAGGCTTTTATATCTGTAGAAGGTAAATCTCCACTTCCTACACCTTCTCCAATTCTATTAAATTGGTTTGACGTTGGATTATAACCTACCAACCCACTTTGTACAGCACCAAAAAACACATATCCTTCTCTACTTATAGCCAGTTTACTTAATGCCAGCTCGCTTTCCGCATCAATAATACTTGAAATATCTATTGTTTGAAATTGCCCAGACGATGTTTTTTTTATCAACCCATCATTTGTTTTAGATTGAAGAAACCATAAGCTTTCCTCCCTATCAAAATCAGAACCAAATAATCGAATTCCTATGGCTTCGTTTCCTTGAGGAATGTCTAATGGACTGTTTGTTTCATTGTATAAGATACTTGGGTTTTGACCTTCTATTTTAAGTAATCCTTTTTGAAAAGAACTCATATACGTTTCATTAGGGTTATATGGGTTTATCTTTACGTAAACTATATCATTTACATCATCTACGTTTAACAGACTTGTTAGAGTATCGTATTTAATGTTTTTCCAAGTTTCGTTTTTATAATTACTAATACCTCTTCGGGTTAAGGGAAAAGGGTTAAATGTTAAATTCACATCCCCAAATACGACCCATAATTGACCTGGTGACGCATCTATTGCGAATGGTTGGTTAAATAATGGTCCTTCTGGAAGAATTAGTTGTGCATCTAAACTCCCAAAAGGCACTTTTAACATTCCTGTTTCTTTAGTTCCTAAATAAAAAAAGTTGTTAAAGGCTATTCCCGATTGTAATTCATAATCATAATCAGGTAATGAATTTATTTCGGAAAGCAATACATACCCTTCAGAACAAGCTTTTATGGTAGAAATGGCAGAAATGGTTAATATTTCTGAAATTACTCCAAAATCTACTATTGAAGTGTTAAACGAATCTACTTGTAAAAACCCATTTTCTGGAGTATAACTTAAAATAATATTATTGGTTCTAGCAGTATAAATTTCTGAACCTAGAGTTTGTATTCCAACAAAACCTCCTCCATTAATTGTTGTCCACTGCTGATAATCAATAATATTATCATCGTTAACAAATGCACTTCTTATTCCGTTTTCTAAAGTTGCTGCATAAATTCTATCTCCTAAAACAGTTGTTTGCGAAACATTTATTTGGATACCAATGTCTCCTATAAAGTAAGTGTCTCCAAATTCTAAAGCTGCTAAATTGTAAACCGAAATTCCGTATTGAGTAGAAATATATAAGCTTCCGTTATGTTCGTAAAAATGATTAATATGTTTTCTATCTGGAGGTATCGTCTGTTTGTCCAAAATATCTACAACTCTTAAGATATTTTCTTCTCCATCAATTACAATTTCAATCAGTCCATTTTCATAACCAATTACATACAATCCAAAATTATCGCTATAATATGCTGTTGAAATAGATTTTCCAGATAATCCATTTATAGTAGATATCATTTCAATATCCTCAGTAGATAAATCGTAGGTAAATATTGAATTTTCGGCAGCGGCATAAATTTTATCATTGCCTTGAGAGATGCTTTTTATAGAAACATACGAAAAAAAGCCCGTCCAACTTTGTTCAAAATTTTGTGCAATTAAAAAATAAGATTGTAAGAACAGAAAAACTACTGCTAATTTCTTCATAGGAATTAAATTTCTATAAGTATAACACGCTAAAATACTATTTATTTTGTATTGATTTAAAAAGAAAAAGGTTGCCTAATAGGACAACCTTTTAAAATTTATAAAAAAGATTACTATTAAACTACGCCTTGTGCTAACATAGCATCTGCTATTTTCACAAAGCCAGCAATATTTGCTCCTTTTACATAGTCCACATAACCAGTTTCGTCTTTACCGTATGTTACACAAGCTTTATGAATGTCGTTCATAATAGTATGTAATTTAGTATCTACTTCTTCCGCAGTCCAATTTAAACGAAGTGAATTTTGAGACATTTCTAATCCTGAAGTTGCAACACCACCAGCATTTGATGCTTTTCCTGGCGCGAATAATATTCTATTCTCTGTAAATATTTCTATTGCTTCAGGTGTAGTAGGCATATTAGCTCCTTCACTTACACACATACATCCGTTTTGTACTAATGTTTCTGCTTCATTTTTGTTCAATTCATTTTGAGTTGCACAAGGAAGTGCTACATCACATTTAACAGACCAAGGACGTTCTCCAGCAAAATACTTAGCCGAAGGATATTCAGAGACATATTCGCTAATACGACCACGTTTTACATTTTTAAGCTCCATTATATAAGCCAATTTAGACGCATCAATTCCGGCTTCATCATAGATATATCCGCCAGAATCTGACATGGTTACTACTTTACCACCAAATTGAGTTGCTTTTTCAGTTGCATATTGAGCAACATTTCCTGAACCAGAAACTACCACTGTTTTCTCTTCAAAAGAAGTTCCTTTAGTTGCTAACATATTTTTAGCAAAATATACATTTCCATACCCTGTTGCTTCTGGACGAATTAACGATCCTCCATAAGATAGTCCTTTACCTGTAAGAACACCTGTAAATTCGTTTCTTAATCTTTTATACTGACCAAAAAGGAAACCTATTTCTCTACCTCCAACTCCAATATCTCCTGCAGGAACATCGGTGTTAGGTCCTATATGTCTTGAAAGTTCCGACATAAAGCTTTGACAAAAACGCATTACTTCTGCATCTGTTTTTCCTTTTGGGTTAAAATCAGATCCTCCTTTTCCACCACCCAATGGTAGTGTTGTTAAACTGTTTTTGAAAACTTGCTCAAAACCTAAGAATTTTAAAATACTAAGATTTACCGTTGGATGAAAACGCAACCCACCTTTATAGGGACCGATTGCAGAGTTAAATTCAACTCTATACCCTCTATTTACTTGAATTTCACCGCTGTCGTCTGTCCAAGGAACTCTAAACATAATAGTACGTTCTGGTTCTGCCATACGTTCTAATAATTTTTTACCTTGATACTCTTTATTATCCTCTATGAATGGAATAACAACTTCGGCTACTTCAGTAACTGCCTGCATAAATTCAGGCTCGTTTGGATTCATTTTTTCAACAGATAAAATGAATTCTTTTATACTTTCTTTCATATGTATATAATATTTATTAAAGCGGTCATATGTTGTACGCTATTAATTATTCTGTTTGTATGATAAAAATTTTAACCTGCTCGTTTCATGAAATTTAATTTATTGAAAACGTTAAGATTAATTATTTTGCAAATATAAGGTTTATTGAAAAAAAGGGTCTTATTTTTCAATAAATAAACTAATTATGAGTTATAAATTTTACGGTTACATTAGTTTTTATATATTTGTTACGTCTCAACCTAAACCTACAATTAAAATGAATACCAGAATAATATTATTGGTAGTCTTATTTCTTGTGTTTCCTAAACAAGAAGTTTACAGTCAATTTGGCTTCTCACACGAAATTGGAGTTATTGTTGGTCCCTTAGCTTTATACTCAGATTTTGGGCAACGTAATGACAATGAAACTAACTTCGGAAATACAAGTATTGCAATTGGAATTATTCATTATATGAATTTTGCCTATAGAGCAGATTGTAATTGTTATACGCGTGATAAGTATTTTAATGATCACTTTAAAATTAGATCAGAAATAGATTACCATAAAACAAAGCTTGATCATTTAGGAAGATGGGTTGCTCCAGACCAACAAGGTCAAGGACCTGATTTTTTAAGGTCTATGAAAGGAGAAACACAAATATTTGAAATAGGTGCTCAATTAGAATATTTTCCTTTAAGCATTAGAGACTTTACATCTGGAGGTGCCAAACTAGCACCTTTTATTAGTGCAGGTGTACATTGGATTACCTATGACCCTAACATAACTTACAATGATGATGGAGATTACTTTGGAGGAAAATACGACCCTGTAACTACTATAAATAATGAGGGAGGAAACACTTGGGCTTTTTTAGCAAGTGTAGGTGTACGTTATAAATTGACTCCACTTAGTGATTTAATGTTGGATAGTCGTATCCAGTATTATTTTTCAAACTGGGTAGATGGTTTGAATCCAGAAGCACCTGAAAACAAAGCCAATGAATGGCATTATTGGTTAAATTTCGGTTATATTTATTACCTTCAATAGATTATAATTAACCTATTGCTTGTCGTAAATCTTCAATTAAATCTGCTTCGTCCTCAATTCCAACACTCAATCTAATTAAAGAGTCAACAACGCCTGTTTTTTCTCTTTCTTCTTTAGGGATACTTGCATGAGTCATACTTGCAGGATGTCCAGATAGGCTTTCAACTCCTCCTAAACTTTCGGCCAGCGTAAATACTTTTAAATTCTCAACAATTTTTATTGCTTCACTATAATCATTCCCTTTGGTGGTAAAAGATACCATCCCGCCAAAATCATTCATTTGAGATTTTGCAACTTCGTGATTTGGGTGACTTTCAAAACCTGGCCAAAAAACTTTTTCTATTTTAGGATGATTGTTTAAATAATGAGCTACTGCCTTTCCGTTTTCACAATGACGTTGCATTCTTACGTGAAGTGTTTTGATTCCGCGTAACATTAAAAAACTGTCCTGTGGCCCACAAATAGCACCACTTGCATTTTGAATAAAATATAATTTATCTGCAAGATCTTTATCTTTTACAATTAAAGCTCCCATAACAATATCGCTATGACCTCCTAAATATTTTGTAGCACTGTGCATCACAATATCAGCTCCTAAGTTTAAAGGTTGTTGCAAATAAGGGGTTGCAAAAGTATTATCTACGCCAAGAAGTAAATTATGCTTTTTGGCGATGGAAGCTGCCTTTTTTATATCAATAATATTTAGCATTGGGTTGGTTGGTGTTTCTACCCAAATTAATTTTGTGTTTTCGTTTACAAAATCTTCAATTTTATCTGCATTTTCCATTCCAATAAAATGAAATTTCACACCAAAACCTGTATAAATCTGAGTAAATAAACGGTATGAACCTCCATATAAATCATTGGTTGAAATTACCTCATCTCCAGGTTTTAATAATTTCATTACGGCATCTATTGCTGCTAATCCACTACCAAAAGCCAATCCAAAATTACCGTTTTCTAAACTTGCAAAACTTCTTTCTAAAGCAGCTCTAGTTGGATTGTGCGTACGCGAATATTCAAACCCTTTATGTCCTCCTGGGGTGGTTTGCGCATAAGTTGATGTTTGGTATATTGGTGGCATTACTGCTCCAAATGCTTTATCATGTTCTTGTCCGCCGTGAATTGTTTTGGTATTAAATTTCATAAGTCTTTATTATTTGGTATCTTGGTCATATGCTGTTCGCTAATAGAAATTAAACTTTATAATTAGCTTTTGAACTTGCTCGTTTCATTGTTGTATTTTTAGTGAAACAAAAATAGTTTTTATTTTATTAATTTTGAATCTATAATTTTTTATTTATGCCTTACAAAATCAAATTCTTGTTTATTCTTTTTATTGTCTCTATTAGTTGTAAAAAAGAAGAATCGATTACATTAACTTCTAAAAATTTTTCTGAAGAATTTAAAGAAAATTGCAAAGGTGATAATTGTGCGAAAGTTACTATTGATTACATAAAATTTGAAGGGGAAAAAGTGGTAGTTGATAAAATAAATTACACCATTGGAAGTTCAATCATCTATTTTTTAAATTCCAATTTAGAGAAAAAGTTAATCGCAAGCACCATAACCGAAGCTGCTAACATTTTTATAAAAGGATATGAAGCTGATAGGAAAGAATTTCCAGATCTTAGCCCTTATGATGCTGAATTAACGGTATTAAATTCTAAAACCTCTTCTGAAATAATATCTGTAAAAACCAGGTTTTACAGTTATACTGGAGGAGCACACGGCAATAGTATTTTTAGTTTTTTAAACTTTGATCCTAAGACAGGAAATGTAATGACTACAAATTCAATCCTAAAAAACAAAAAAGAATTTACGGATTTTGTTGAAAATATATTCCGAGAAAAAAATAATATTCCTGAAGGTGAAAGTATTAATTCAACTGGTTTTTGGTTTGATAAAGAAACTTTTAAACTGCCTGAAACCATCGGATTTTCAGAAACCAATTTAGTTATAATTTACAACCAATACGAAATCGCTAGTTATGCTGATGGTCCAATTGAAGTTTTGATTCCTATTGAAGAGGTAAAGCCTTATCTAAATTTTTAAATATTTTTCTTCATAGCTAAAATATACGCTAAGTGTATGCCTTCATGAAAATTATTAAACTCCAAAGCTTCATTAATAGTAGATAATACCGTTTTTGTAGAAACTGTGTATGCTGAATATTCTTTAAAATTTCCTTTATTATAATCCTTTTGAGTTTGTTTAACGGTTGAAAATAATTGTTTTTTTAACAACTCAACATCTTCAATTGTTGCATTTGCTTCTGCTTTGCTTCCTTTCCTGAAAGCTTTAATTTCTTCTTCAGAAACTAATGTAGGCAATCCCGATAATGCATATACTAATAATTGTTGCGTAATTACCACGTGCTTTATATTCCAATAAATAGTGTTACTAAAACCTGCGGGGATTTTATTTAGATGTTCTAAAGAGAAAGTTTCAAGAAAACTTTTAAAAATTGCTCTTGTTTTTAAAGTGATATCAAAAGTGTAGTCCATTGTTTTAATTATGAATTAAAAGTAATGTATTTCAAATGGAAATTGATTAATTTGTAAGCAATATAAACTTATCCGACTTTACATACATAAAATGAAAAAAATATACCATCTCTCCACCTGCGATACCAACAGGCGCATTTTAAAAGAATTAAATTTGCCAGAAGATTTTATAAAACAAGATATTAAAGTAACTCCTGTTTCTGAAGCTGAATTGGAAGAATTATACCAACTTTCAGGAAACTATGAAACGCTTCTAAACAAACGAGCAAGAATATATAGTGAACGAAAGTTGAAGGACAAAAATCTTCAAGAATCCGATTTTAAAAAATTATTACTAGAACATTACACTTTTCTAAAACGTCCTGTACTTATTAATGGGAAGCATATTTTTATCGGAAATAGCAAAAAAGTAGTTGCTTCGGCTAAAAATTCGTTGTAATAATTTAATTATCATTATTTTTGAAATGAATTTGTCTCTCTATGAAAAGATTACTATTTCTTTTTTTAATTATTGGATTTAGTGCTTTTGCTCAAAAAGATTCGCTAAAACTTAAAAACAACGACCTTATAGTTGGCGAATTAAAATCAATGGTAAATGGTATTATCATTATGAAAACTTCTTATAGTGATAAAGATTTCAGAATTGAATATATCAACGTAAAAGAAATTTATTTAGATCAAAGTTTTTTAATAAACTTAGTTAATAAAAGTCATTATTTAGGAAAAGCAAAGACAGTAAGCCCCGGAATTGTTGAAATCACCACAGATGGGATGTCTTTTGAAACTAAAATTGAAAACATTGTTCAATTAAAAGCAATAGACACAAAATTTTGGAGCCGTTTCACAGGTGCTATTGACCTAGGTTTTAACCTAACAAAATCTAACAATTTCAATCAATTTTCCCTTGGAAGTAATTTAAAATACGAAAGTGAAATTTGGAATTTTAGTGCTTCCTATAGCTCCCTCCTTACCAACCAAGATGATGTAGATCAAATTAAAAGAACCGAATGGAATATAGACGCTCAACGGTTTATTTATAATGAATGGTATGCTATTGTTGACGTTTCCTTTTTATCAAATACCGAACAAGCACTAAAAGGAAGGGTGAGTACACTTGGTGGCATCGGAAAATATGTAATAAGAACTAACCGTCTTTATTTAGGTGTTAGAGCTGGGATCAATTACAATATTGAAACTTATTTTGACGAAGCGCTTGATAAAAAATCTACGGAGGCCAACCTTGCTGCTAATTTTAATATGTTTGAATTTGGAGATTTCAACCTCAGCACAGACTTTACTGCCTATCCTAGTTTGTCGGAAAGTGGTCGTTTTCGTTTAGATTATAATTTAATTCTTAAATACGATCTACCCTGGGATTTTTATATAAAAATGGATTTTGCATTAAACTATGATAATCAACCGGCGGTAGAAGGAAACGATTTCGATTATATTTTTAACAGCGGATTTGGATGGGAATTAAAATAACATTTTCATGAACCCAAGAGCACTCGCACTTACTGCAGCCACTGCAGCAGCTGCAATCTACGGTGTAAATCATACAATTGCCAAAAACTTAATGCCTTCAGTAATTGAACCTTATGGGTTTATTTTGTTACGTATTAGTGGTGCCGTTGTTCTTTTTTGGTTGGTTGGATTGTTTTATCCTTCCCAGAAAATTGAACGTAGTGATTGGTGGCGTATTCTCGCTTGTGCTTTTACAGGAATGGCGGTAAATATGCTCGCTTTTTTTAAAGGGCTTAGCTTGTCAACTCCTATAAACAGTTCGGTGGTAATAACTATGGTTCCTGTTTTATTACTCATAATGTCTGCCGTTTTTCTGAAAGAAAAAATTACCTGGCGAAAATTCATCGGTATTGGTCTTGGATTAATAGGAGCTTTATTATTAATTTTCTTCGGAATTAAAACACAACAAAACGCACCAAATATTCCATTAGGAAATGTGTTCTTCATTATCAATGCAACTTCTTATTCAGTTTATTTAATTATTGTAAAACCACTGGTCGAAAAATATAGTTCTATTACTCTTATGAAATGGTTTTTCTTATTTGCACTAATTATAAATATACCAATTGGTATAAAAGAATTTATTGCAGTTGAATGGTCGCAATTACCATTGGATATTATCTGGAAGCTTGCATTTGTAGTAATAGGAACCACCTTTTTTACCTACCTTTTTAATATTTTTGCGCTAAAACAGTTAAAACCCTCTACCATTGGATCTTTTATTTATTTACAACCAATTTTAGCAACCATTTTTGCTATTATTATGGGAGCAGATTCGCTGACTACCATCCGTGTTGCTGCAGCTACTCTAATATTTACAGGGGTTTATCTTTCTACTCGGAAACCAAAAACAATTAAAAAGTAATTAATTTTATGACAACATTAGAACTCAAATTTGAATTACAACAACAGTGCAAAGACCTTATAAATTTTCGTTTAGAACGAATTCAGAAAGTCATTGCAGATATTGAAACTTCTCTAAAAGAAGAGTCTAAAAGCACGAGTGGCGACAAGCATCATACAGGAAGAGCAATGCTTCAAATTGAAAGAGAAAATGCAGGAAATCAGCTTAGGGAAATCGAAAAAGTGTTACAACAACTAGATAAAGTTGATATTAGTTCCTTTTCAAGAATAATCCGATTAGGAAGCCTTGCCGAAACCAATAATGCTAACTTTTTTATAAGTATTTCGGTTGGAAAATTGGAAGTAAACAACATCTTTTATCTCGGTGTTGCTCCCAATGCTCCTATAGGATTGTGTCTTTTAGGAAAAACCGAAGGAGAACAGTTTAATTTTAATGGGATGGTTTATAAAATAGAAAAGGTATCTTAGTTAGACACAAATTTCACAAATTTTCACGAATTATTTTTTAACTTCAAAACCTCCTTTTTCAGGAAGGGTTCGGTAGCCCATATTATACAACGTAAAGGCAAAAATATCGGCATATTGCTCTATAGTTTTACTTACTGGTGTTCCTGCTCCGTGACCTGCATCGGTTTCAATTCTAATTAATACTGGATTATTTCCTGTTTGTTTTTCTTGCAATTCTGCAGCAAACTTAAAACTATGTGCCGGAACTACTCGATCATCGTGGTCGCCAGTGGTAATTAATGTTGCAGGATATTTCACTCCTTTTCTAACATTATGAACGGGAGAATAACCTAATAAGTATTCGAACATTTCTTTAGTATCTTCCGAAGTACCATAATCATACGCCCAACCAGCACCCGATGTAAAGGTGTGATAACGCAACATATCTAACACTCCCACAGCAGGTAAAGCTACCTTCATTAAATCGGGACGTTGTGTCATTACAGCACCCACTAAAAGTCCGCCGTTAGATCCTCCCCGAATTGCTAAATAATCTTTAGAAGTGTAGTTGTTTTTAATTAAATATTCGGCAGCAGCAATAAAATCGTCAAACACATTTTGCTTCTTTAATTTGATTCCTGCATCGTGCCATTCTTTTCCGTATTCACCACCACCACGAAGGTTTGCAACTGCATAAATACCTCCTTGTTCCATCCATACCGAATTGGTAATACTAAATGAAGGTTTTAAACTAACATTAAATCCGCCATAACCATAAAGTATGGTTGGATTTTTTCCGTTGAGTTTCAATCCTTTTTTATGAGTGATAATCATTGGGATTTTAGTGCCGTCTTTCGATTTGTAAAACACTTGTTTGCTTTCGTAATTGTCGGAGTTAAAATCGATTTTAGAAGCTCTAAACAATTCTGAAGTACCCTTTTTAATGTTGTATTTATAAGTGCTTCCAGGAGTTACATAATTGGTAAACGAGTAATATAGTTCGGTTTCTTCTTTTTTTGTTCCGAAGCCACTAACGGTTCCAACACCTGGTAATTTAACGGTTCTAATTAACTTTCCATAATAGTCGTATTGCAATACTTTTGAAACGGCATCGACCATATAATTAGCAAAAAAATAACCTCCGCCAGTAGATGGGCTTAATACATTTTTGGTTTCAGAAATAAAATCTACCCAATTTTCTGGTGTTGGACTAGCAGCATCAACGGTTACAATTTTCTGATTGGGAGCATTTAAATTAGTTGCCAAATAAAGTTTGGTTCCGACGTTTTCTATGATATATGAATTACTATCGGTATGATCTAAAATGGTAATCAACTTACTAGTTGGTTTGGATAAATCTTTTATAAACAACTTATTTCCTGAAGTAGAAACACTTGCTGTAATCGTTAAGTATTTGTTGTCTTCGGAAACATAACCTCCAACATATCTATGCTTTTCGGAAGGGATTCCTCCAAATATCAATTCATCCTCTTTTTGAGGAGTTCCCAGTTTATGATAGAATAATTTATGTTGATCTGTCTTTGCCGAAAGTTCGCTTCCTTTGGGCTTGTCGTAACTTGAATAATAGAATCCTTCATTTTTATACCAAGAAACACCACTAAATTTTACATCGATTAAGGTGTCTTCAACAATTTTTTTGGTTTCAGTATTCATTACCAAAACTTTTCGCCAATCACTTCCTCCTTCAGAAATACTATAGGCTGCAATTTTCCCGTTTTTAGAAAAACTTAATCCTCCTAAGGAAATCGTTCCTTCTTTATTAAAGGTGTTTGGGTCTAAAAAAACTTTGGCAGTTTTAAGATCATCACCTGTTTTGTAACGGTAAATTACATATTGATTTTGCAATCCATCATTTTTATAGAAATAAGAATAGTCACCTTCTTTAAACGGTGCACCTACTTTTTCATAATTCCAAATAGCCGTTAAACGTTCTTTTAGTTCATTCCTAAAAGAAATTTGATCTAAATAATTAAAGGTAGTTTCATTTTCTTGTTTAACCCAGGCTTCGGTTTCTTTACTTCGATCATCTTCTAACCAGCGGTAAGGGTCTTTTACATCGGTTCCGAAATAATTGGTAACCGTATCTACTTTTTTACTTTTTATATAGTTCACTTTAATAGTTTCGTTATTGTTTTGAGAAATTGCAACGATTGAAAATGCAACTACAAAGGGTAACAAGAAATGTTTCATAAGTCTCGATTATTTAAACAAATTTACTGAAATACTTCAGCTTTATTTGTAGTTTTTATCACACAAGATTCTGTGCAACAAGATATTCAGCTATCTGAATTGCATTTGTCGCAGCTCCTTTTCGAAGATTATCGCTCACAATCCACATATTTAAGGTGTTTTCTTGGGTTTCATCTCTACGAATTCTGCCTACAAAAACATCGTCTTTTCCATTGGCATAAATCGGCATTGGATAGGTATTGGTATCTGGATTATCTTGAACCGTTATTCCGGGAGTTTCGTGTAAAATTCTTCGAACATCGTTGAGGTCAAAATCTTTTCTAAAAGCTACATTTACCGACTCGCTATGTCCTCCAACAGTTGGAATTCTGACTGCAGTTGCTGTTATTGAAAAAGTGCGATCGTCCAGTATTTTTTGAGGTTCTCGTGCTAATTTCATTTCTTCTTTGGTATAACCATTCGCTTCAAAAACATCGCAATGAGGTAAGGCATTTTTATGAATTGGATAGGGATATGCCATTTCATCTTTAATTCCTTTTATTTCATTTTCTAACTGATTAACTGCTTTTACACCTGTTCCTGAAACCGATTGATAAGTAGAAACCACTACGCGTTTCATAATATATTTTTTATGAAGCGGTGCTAATGCCATTACCAACTGAATGGTGGAACAATTGGGATTAGCGATAATTTTATCGTCTTTTGTAAGTTGAGAAGCATTGATTTCTGGTATCACTAATTTTTTGGTTGGATCCATTCGCCAAGCAGAAGAATTGTCAATAACGGTTGTACCAACTTCAGCAAATTTTTGAGCCCATTCTAGAGAAATTGCAGCTCCTGCTGAAAAAATAGCAATGTCTGGTTTTTCAGAAACAGCAGCTTCTAAACCAATTATTTTTATGGATTTTCCATTATAGGGAAGTTCTTTTCCTACCGATTTTTTGGAAGCTACCAAAAGTAATTCAGAAATAGGGAAGTTACGTTCTTCCAATAATTTTATCATAATCGTACCAACCATTCCAGTGGCACCAACAACTGCTACTTTCATATTTATGCTGAATTTATTTCAGTATCTATTATTGTATTCCTCCCGATTATTTGGGGCACTCAATTTAAACTTGAACAGGGACCTTATTAATTAAATACTAAACACAAAAATACTATTTAGTAAATTAAA
Organism: Flavobacteriaceae bacterium; assembly: GCA_021648265.1. Lineage (GTDB taxonomy): Bacteria > Bacteroidota > Bacteroidia > Flavobacteriales > Flavobacteriaceae > Marifrigoribacter. Next base: position 24,201 of record JAKITD010000003.1, read on the forward strand.
TTTCCAGAATAAAAACCTAAAAAAGAACCACCCACTTTTGGTGGATGGTTTAGTTAAAAATTTCTGGTTAGAATGTGTAATGTAGCGGCACTACTTTACATTATTTCTTAAGTAAATCTCTTATTTCTGCAAGTAATTCTTCTTGTGTTGGTCCCGGATCTGGAGCTGGAGCTTCCTCAACAGGTTTCTTTGTTTTGTTATATGCTTTTACAATCATAAATAATACAAAACCAACGATTATTAAATTAATAATTGCATTAATCCAGTTACCATACATTATTGCGTTTTCTGCTGTTGCAACTGCTCCTTCAGCATCAAGAACTGCTGGAGATAAAATTATTTTTAATTCAGAAAAGTTTATTCCGCCGGTAAAGTGACCAACAATTGGCATCATAACATCACTTACAAAACCTTTAATTACAAGCCCTAAGGCACCTGCAAGTAAAACGGCAACTGCTAAATCTATGACGTTGCCTGTCATAATAAATTTTTTAAATTCTTTAAGCATAATTTTTATGTTGAGAGTTAATACATAACAAGTATAAGAAATATATTAGAATTTTATCGTCGAAATACACAATATATTTATCGAAAGAAAATTATTTTCGACAAACAACACGTTTTACCCTTTGTGAGATAGCAGTAATTAATTCGTAGGAGATTGAATTGATTTTCTCAGCATGTTTTTCGGCATTTTCAACTTCTCCAAAAATGATAACTTCGTCGCCTTCTTGGCAATCAATATTAGTAATATTTACCATTATCATGTCCATACAAACATTCCCAATGATAGAAGCTTTATTACCATTAATGGTAACCCAACCTTTTTCATTTCCGTAGGCACGACTAATTCCGTCGGCGTGACCAATTGGTATGGTTGCCGTTTTTAGAATTCCTTCACTTTTAAAAGCTCTGTTATAACCAACAGTTTCTCCTTTTTCGATGGAATGAATTTGAGATATCACCGATTTTAAGGTAGCAATAGGTTGAAAGTTTTTCTGTTCTGAAGGAATATTGCTAAAACCATACAATCCAATTCCACTTCTTACCAAATCAAAATGTGCTTCGGGATAATTTAAAATTCCAGAAGTATTACACATATGCATCATCGGTTTATAATCTAAATTTCTAAAAAGCTTTTCTGAAATATTTTTGAAGGCTTCAATTTGAGAAATAGAAAACTCTTTTTCGGTTTCATCCTCACTTGCAGCTAAATGTGAAAAGATAGATTTCACTATAATAGAAGTGGTTTCTTTCAGTTTAGAACTAATAAAATCAATATCATTTTCTAAAAACCCCAATCTGTTTAAGCCTGTATTAAATTTTAAATGAACAGGATACTTACTTTGCTTATTTTCTTTAGCAATTTCAATAAATTCCTGAAATATTTTTAGACTATATAAATTAGGTTCTAAACAACGGTCGATTAATGTTTTAAAATTTACAGACTGGGGATGCAGTACAATAATCGGAGTTTTAATTCCTGCATCTCGAAGTGCAACTCCTTCATTTACATAAGCTACGGCAAGATAATCAGCTCCTAGTTTAACGAGTTCTTTGGCAATTTCAACCGAATCACTTCCGTAGGCATAAGCTTTAACAACGGCTAAAAAATTTGTGTTGGGCTTAAGTTTAGATTTTAAATACCAATAATTAGTACCCAGAGCGGTAAGATTGATTTCTAAAACAGTTTCTGTAGCTTTTGGCATTCCTTAGATTTACTTTTTTTTTGAAACTTCTTCGGGTTCGGTAACCTTCATTTTTCGAACTTTTTCTTTCAACATGGCTTTGTAATAAGCAGACCTACTCAATGGTTCGTATTCGTCAACTTCACCTAAAAGTACGAGATTATCACCTTTTGCCTTTCGGTAGCTGTAATTGGCAAGGTTTCCTGTTCGGGTGCAAATAGCGTGAACTTTAGTCACATACTCGGCAGTTGCCATAAGAGCTGGCATAGGCCCAAATGGATTTCCTTTAAAATCCATATCTAATCCAGCCACAATTACCCGAACTCCTCGATTGGCAAGATCATTACAAACTTTTACAATTTCATCATCAAAAAATTGAGCTTCATCAATTCCTACTACATCACAACTATCGGCTAAAATTGGAATATTTGCAGCTGCAGGCACCGAAGTAGAATGAATTTCGTTGCTATCATGAGATACAACCGAGTCATCATCATACCGAGTATCGATGGCAGGTTTAAAAATTTCTACTTTTTGTTTGGCGAATTTTGCACGCTTTAATCTTCGGATAAGTTCTTCTGTTTTACCCGAAAACATAGAGCCTGCGATGACTTCAATCCATCCAAATTTTTCTTTTTGATTTACCGTATTTTCGAGAAACATAAATATTTTTTAAACTAAAACAGAATTCTTTGACGTTTACATAAAGGTTGTGTAAATTTATAAAAACAAAATAGAACATTTGCTTTATTTTAATAAGTTATGAACCGAGTATATAAAAATTATTATCGAATCATAAAATCATTAATAGCGAACACATATGTTTCCGCTAAAAAATAAAATCTAAACATATGAAAAATAAAGTCTTATCCCAAATAAACACACTAGCTCAGCGAATAATTACTTCTGAAAATGACCTTGATATTTCACAAACAAAGAACACATTAATTCAGCTTTACGAGAAATTATCGGTCTTAGAATTCTTAGAAACGAGTGTTGAAACTGAATTTAAAAAACCCGAACGCCCTGCAATCGATTCAAAAACCTATCGAGAAGAAAATTGGTTTAAAGAACCTGAAGCAGTACCTCAACCTTCCAACGAAGAAGCATTGGTAGAGCCTTTGATGGATAAAATTAAGGATATCATGGCACAAATGCCTAATGAAACTCAGAAACTGGATGAGATTTTAAAAGATATTTTACCGAAACAACCCGACGATAAACAATCAGCTGAAATATTTTCTAATGAAATAGAAGAATTTGCTTCTTCCTATCAAGAAACGCCTGTTTTTGAACGTAAAGATGAAGAAAAATTAGCTTCGAATAATTCAAATCAAAGTGCTGAAATAGTTTTTGAGAAAATATCAGAACTAGAAAAACCGAAGTCTATCAACGATAAATTAAATCAAGGTTTAAATATTGGGCTAAACGATCGTTTGGCATTTATTAAGCATTTATTTGAAGGAAGTGCAGATGATTACACGCGTGTTTTATCGCAAATTAACACTATGGAATCACATACTGAAGCTGCTTCGTTTATAAATTCTACTATTAAACCAGATTATAATAATTGGGTAGAAAAAGAGGAGTATGCAGAGCGATTTATGTTAATTATTGAAAAAAGATTTAATTAATTTTCAGCTTAAAATGGGAAAATTATATTTGGTACCAACACCTATCGGAAATTTAAAAGACATCACTTTTAGAGCAATTGAAGTTTTAAAAGAAGTCGATTTAATACTTGCTGAAGACACTCGAACTAGTGGGAAGTTATTAAAATATTTCGATATTTCCACTCAAATGCATTCTCACCATATGCACAATGAACATAAAACGGTGGAAGGAATTGTAAGACGAATTAAAAACGGAGAAACCATCGCATTAATTAGTGATGCTGGTACTCCAGCCATAAGTGACCCTGGATTTTTACTAACTCGTTCTTGTGTGGAAGCAGGTATAGAAGTAGATTGTTTACCTGGAGCCACAGCATTTGTCCCTGCTTTGGTAAATAGTGGATTGCCAAATGATAAATTTGTTTTTGAAGGTTTTCTCCCCGTAAAAAAAGGCAGACAAACTCGATTATTACTTCTTGCCGAAGAAACCAGAACAGTCATTTTCTACGAATCTCCACATAAATTAATAAAAACATTGACTCAATTTGTTGAATATTTTGGAACCGACAGACCTGTTTCAGTTTCTAGAGAAATCACTAAACTTCACGAAGAAACTATACGAGGTACGGCTTCCGAAGTATTAGCATATTACACCAATAAACCTCCAAAAGGTGAAATTGTGATTGTGGTTGGTGGGAAAAAATAAGGAATTTAGTCTTACGTTGTTTTTAAACGTGTTTCCCTTTGTTCCAACCATGTTTTCCTAAATATTGATCGCCACTTTCTACGGCACCTCCTTCAATAGAGGTTCCCATAGAATCATTCCAACGATTTAAATATCCGAATAAAGAAATTACCCCAAGCATTTCTACAATTTCACCTTCGTTCCAATGTTGGTAAAGACGCGTTTTAATTTCTTCATTTACCGCATTTGGAACTTGTGAAGCTGCTAATGAAAAATCTAAGGCAGCACGTTCGGCTTCCGAGAAAGCTTTATGAGTTCTATATTCCCAAATATTGTCCAATTGCTCTTGCTCTGCACCGTATCTTTCCGCAGCCCGAATAGCGTGTGCCTGACAATAACGACAACCAGCCGAATTACTACTAACCCAAGCAATCATACGTTTTAATGCTGAAGTTACCCGACCTTCATTCGCCATTACAGCTTTGTTAAGATTTATAAACGCCTTGCTAATCGCTGGACGGTGTTGCATTGTTAGTACGCTGTTGGGGCAAAAACCAAGGGTTTCGTTAAAGAAATCTGCTAATTGTTTGGTTTCGGGACTATGATTGGGTGATAAAGGATTTACTAAAGGCATACGGTTGTTTTTTTGATGAAAAACAAAGCTAAAGGTTTGAATATTCCCTTGCAAGGATTTATATAGACAAAGCAGTTTTCACCATTGTTAATATCTATCTAATTCGAATAAAATACTAATAGGTATTTTGTAAATTTGCAATCAAAATAAATAAAATACTATGGCAAATCATAAAGTTACAACTTCCTGGAAAGAAAATATGTTATTGGAATCTGACAATCCAAATGGTAAAACCCTATTAATGGAAACCGATTCAGCTTTTGGAGGATCTGAACAAGGAATGAACCCTAAGGCTTTAATGCTTTCCTCTATTGGAGGCTGTACAGGTTTGGATGTGCTTTCTTTATTAAAAAAAATGCGTGTAGCTATCGATAGTTTCAATGTAGTTGTTGATGGTAATATGACTACCGAACATCCAAAATACTACGACAAAGTTAGTATTGATTACTACTTTACAGGAACCGATTTAAACGAAGAAAAGATTAAAAAAGCAGTTTCTTTATCTGAAGAACGTTACTGTGGTGTTATTAAAATGTTTAGGGCTTTTGCTGAAGTTACCATTACGATTCATATTAATGAATAGTTAGTTTTTTAATAATCGAACCGTAGTTCCTTCCGAAGTAAATAAATACACTCCATTTTGGGATTGTGAAATATCAATCTGGGATTGTTCTCCAGTTATATTTCCTTGTTGAATTATTTTTCCAGTAATATCTGATATTTGATACGGAGTTTCAGAAGTAATAAAATTGTGGCTTATATTGAAAATCCCGTTAGAAGGGTTTGGGTAAACAGTCAACTTGTTCAAAAGTGGGGTATTGGTTTCTAAAAAATTATTTTTATATCTAGCCAAAACAAAATCGGTTTCGCCTTCATACCAATAAGTACTACCAGCTACTACAATTTTATCATCAGATTGAATAATAACATTATAATTTTGAAAGTAAGGATTATAACTATAACCGTTAGAACCAAATGTGGTGTCAATATTGCCATTTTCGGTAAAACGAGCTAAAGCTAAGGTAGTCCCTTCAAATTCTGAAATATGTCCATAAATTAATAGCCTATTTCCTTGAAAAAATACTTCTAAAGTGTAAAAATTAGCTAAATTAATTATTTTTTCTCCATTATCTGCAAAGGTAAAATCTACTGTTCCATCGGGTAAATATTGAATGATTTTTGTTAAGCCAATATCTATATTTGAAGCTGTAGCAATAATTTTCCCATCTGGTTTCAACACCATAGAACCTCCAGTTAACGATGTGTCTCCCATTACTATAACTTTACCGTTATCCCCAAATGAGTTATCAATAGTTCCGTTTGGCATAAAACGATAAATAATTAATTTTTTAGGTGTGTTTGAATATTCTGCTTGTTGTAATAGTATTTTTCCGTCGTTTTGTAAAAGAATTTTTCTTGTTCTAAAAAATTCTCCATCAGTATCATAAAGAGCAATACCGTTACTGCCAAAAGTTGGGTCTAAATCACCATTAGGAAGGTATCTAACCATCATAATTTGATAATAATTAGTAACATCGTCTGTGCGACCTATGGCTAATAATTTCCCGTCTTCTTGTAAAATGGCTGTTTGAAAATAATCGGCATCAAAATCTGTAGTTGTAATACCATTAACCCCAAAAGTGTTATCTATATCACCATTAGTAAGATGTTTTGCAATTAAAAAATCTTCATTTTCGCTTCCTAAAACATAGAATGAGTTATCTGGTAGAACAATTAATTCTCTTTTCCCAAAAGGAGCTGTGTTGTAGCTCGGGTAAACAATTCCATCATTCCCAAAAGACAAATCTACCTCTCCATTAGAAAGATATTTTGAAATTACTGTAACAGCATTAGTGCTCTCATCTACATTCCCAATTACCAACAAATTAGAATTAATTGTTTCTTTTACTTGGTAAATAACATCGTTATTATTAGTAATATTTGTAACAACATAGCCGTCATTACCAAAAGAGAGATCTAAAGTTCCATCTTGTGCAAAACTTGCTAAAGAAAAAAGTATTCCGAAAAGAAAAGTGTATTTTGTCGCCATAATAATAAGATTTAATGATAAACATTAAAGAGCGTTTCTCCACAGAACGACCATATTTATCACCTTAAATATAGTTAAAATATGATAATCAACCAAAAAGTAGCATTTATTGAACATTTATTTTTACATTTACTCTTTACTTCCCACTATAAAAAAGCCAAAATTCAAATTAAAAATTTCCATACATTTTTTGGAATTTATATTCTTGGAATTTCGATAAACTATGCGTTGGACACTTAAACCAAAACCAGACCCTACAAAAGCTGAACTTCTTTCAAAAAAATTAGGAGTAGAAAAATCGACTGCAATCTTATTAGTGCAAAGAGGAATTGAAACTTTTAAAGAAGCAAAAAACTTTTTTAGACCCGATTTAAACAAATTGCACGATCCTTTTTTAATGAAGGATATGGACAAAGCGGTTACAAGAATTGAAGTTGCCATTGCTGCTGAAGAAAATATTTTAATCTATGGAGATTACGATGTAGATGGAACTACAAGTGTCGCTTTACTATCTTCTTATTTACTCACAACATATCCAAATGTGGCGACGTATATTCCAGATCGATATGGAGAAGGCTACGGAATTTCATTTAAAGGAATCGACTTTGCCGAAGACAACGATTTCTCATTAATTATCGCTTTAGACTGCGGAATAAAAGCCATCGACAAAGTTGAATATGCCTCTAAAAAAGGAATCGATTTTATTATCTGTGACCATCACCGTCCAGGTAATGAAATCCCAAAAGCAGTGGCGGTTTTAGATCCAAAACGTGATGATTGTAACTATCCTTTTAAAGAACTTTGTGGTTGTGGAGTAGGTTTTAAACTCGTGCAAGCATTGGCTTCAAAAAAGGGTGAAACGATAGATGATTTAATTCTTTATCTCGATTTGGTAGCTACTGCTATTGGTGCGGATATTGTTCCGATTGTGGATGAGAATAGGATTCTTGCTTATCACGGACTTCAAGTTATTAATAACAATCCGAGACCAGGTTTTAAGGCGATACTTCAGCAAGTAAAAAAGAAAAATTTAACGATTACTGATGTTGTTTTTATCATCGCACCAAGAATTAATGCTGCAGGAAGAATGAAACACGGAAACCACGCCGTTACTCTTTTAACTGAAATGGATCAAAACTTAGCTGCCAAATACGCCGTAGCAATAGATCAATTTAACACCGATAGAAAAGAAGCCGACAAGCAAATAACGATTGAAGCATTGGCACAAATTGAAACCAATAATGAAAAGAAAGGATTTACAACCGTAGTTTACAACGAAAATTGGCACAAAGGTGTTATCGGGATTGTTGCTTCCAGATTAACTGAAACCTACTACCGTCCCACCTTAGTTTTTACTAAAAGTGGCGATGTGTTGGCAGCTTCGGCAAGAAGTGTAAAAGGGTTTGATGTGTATAATGCTTTGGAAGCCTGCTCGGAATTTATCCAGCAATTTGGTGGTCATAAATACGCAGCAGGGCTTACTTTATTAGAAGAAAACTACGAAGCGTTTAAAACTCAATTCGAAAAAGTGGTTTCTGAAACCATCGATCCAAAATTATTAATTCCTGAAATAAGGATTGATGCCCAAATCAATTTGGCAAATATCACCCCGAAGTTTTATAGAATTTTATCTCAGTTTGCCCCTTTTGGCCCAGGGAATATGACACCTGTTTTTATGAGCGAAGACCTTCAAGATACTGGCTACGGAAAACAGGTTGGTGAAGATAAAACGCATCTACGATTTACAGTAACTCAATATGGGAATGGGAAGGTTGTCGGAATCGGTTTTGGGCTGGGAGATAAATTAGATTTAATTTCAGAAAGAAAACTTTTTAAAGCCACATACACTATTGATGAAAATGAATGGAATGGCAATGTAAGTTTACAACTGAAGATTAAGGATATTAAGGAGTGAGATTCTTCGCTTCGCTCTGAATGACAAAAACTGAAGAATATTAATATTTTTTCAATTCAAAATTCTCACCATCAAAAACACCATAGCTGTAATGATTGATCCAATCACCAATATTAATATAAGTAGAATTTTCTCCTACATTAATTTCCATTGGAAGATGCCGATGTCCAAAAATAAAGAAATTATAGTGTTTGGTTTCTAGTTTTCGTTTGGCATATAATGCTAACCATTCTTTATCGTCACCTAAAAAAATTTTATCCTCCTCACCCGAGATTAATTTATTTTTGACAGAAAAGTATTGTGCCATACGCATTCCTAATTCAGGATGAAGCCACCTAAATAACCATCTAAAAATAGGATTGGTAAATACTTTTTTCATTCGTTTATAGCTTTTGTCTCCTGGTCCTTTACCATCGCCGTGACCAATTAAAAAAGCTTTGTTATTAAAGGTAAATTCTTTACAATCCCTATAGGTTGGAATATTTAGTTCTTTTTCAAAATAATCTTGCATCCATAAATCGTGGTTGCCAACAAAAAAGTAAATAGGGATTCCGCTGTCGGTAATTTCGGCAAGTTTTCCGAGTACACGTACAAATCCTTTTGGGACCACCGTTTTATACTCAAACCAAAAATCGAATAAATCACCTAATAAAAATATCGCAGCAGCATCTTCTTTAACTTCATCAAGCCATTTCACAAATTTCTTTTCACGTGGAAAACTTTCCTTAGATGTGGGAGCACCTAGGTGATTGTCGCTAGAGAAATATATTTTTTTTCCTTGTGGGATTTGCATGGGTTAAATATACAAATTCCTGTGGAGGCAGGAATCTTTTTTATAATTGAATAAGATGCCGAATCAAGTTCAGCATGACAAATTACTTTTTTTGTCATGAGATTTCTGCCTCCTCAGGAATTTAGTTGTCAGCAGCAAACCATTGCGCATAACTACTATCGGTTTCTTGTAGTTTTAATGAGTGTAATTGAATATGTGGAGGTAATTCTTTCCGAATCATTTCGGCAAAATCTATAATCATCATTTCGCTGGTGGGTTGGTAATCTACCAAGAGTACATTGTGTCCTCTTTTTTGAAGTTCTTTTGCTAATTCTATATGAGGTGTATTTTTATTAAATACGGTTGCGTGATCAAAAACATCTACAATTTTTGTTTTTACAATCTTTTTTAAATCCCCAAAATCGATGACCATTCCAAATTTTACATTCGTATTATCAGTAATAGGGTTTCCAATTACCGTTACGTGCAATTTATAACTATGTCCATGAACATTTCTACATTTTCCGTCGTAACCATAAAGTGCGTGACCTGTTTCGAAAGAAAATTGTTTAGTAATTCTAATGGTGCTCATCGTTTTTATAAATTAATATTATTTAATTAATAGAATAAGCAAAAGTACTATATATTTAGAAACTCAAAGAGGTATTTCAGAAACAGATAGTTGTTGTTTAAACAAATAAGTTGCAGTTTTGTTATTACTGTTTTTCAGTTATACTTAAATTAACGAATTATAACTATGCGTTTCAAATATATTTTACTCCTCTTTTTATTATTCCCTGTTTTTTTAATTTCTCAAGATGAAAAGCAAGATAGTATTCTTCATACATTAAAGGTAAATACACAAAGAGATAGTTTGCGAGTGGAACTGCTGTTAGATGCAGTTTATTATTATCGCTCGCGAGAATTTGAAAAAGCAACTCCATTAATTAAGGAAGCAATAGCAATTTCGGAAGAAAAAAACTACAAGATTTTAGAAGGAAGAGGCTATTTATACTTGTCCCGAAATGAAAGAAGAAAAGGCTTATTAGATGATGCTATAAAAAATGTTTTGGTCGCAATAAATATATTTGAAGCTATTGGAAATAACAATAATTTAATGCTAAGTAATAGTCATCTTGGAATGCTGTTTCAAGAAACAGGTTTTCCAAAAAAAGCTATAAAGATGCACTTAGAGAATATTATTATTTCTAAAAACGATGTGGCAAGTGGTGCAAAAGCAAGGTATTATTTTGATGCAGGAAATGCTTATTTATATTTAAAAGAGTATCAAAATGCTGAAAAATACTTTTTAGAAGCTGTAAAAATTTCAAAGGAAAGTAATTTTATTCCTGGAGAAATGATTATGCTTTCAACATTAGGACAATTATATATTGAAACTAAAAAATATAATAAAGCTGAACAGAATATTAATAAAGCCTTAAGCTATTTTGAAGAAACGGGACAACTTGCAAATATCGCAGGCTCTTATTTTTATCTTGGTGATATTCAGTCACATAAGCACAATTATAAAGAGGCAATTTCTTTATACAATAAGGCTCTAGATATTTATAATCAGATAAATCATTTAATGCAGATTAGGGATACTAATAGTAAACTTTTTATCGCTTATAGTATTACTGAAAATTACAAAAAGGCAGATAAAGCAAATAAAATATATACTCTTTTAAACGATTCTATAGATTCTTCGGAACGCAATAAAATGATTGCCGAAATGAAAACAAAATACGAAACCGATAAGATAGCAGCACAAAAAGAAGCTGCAGAGATAAAAGCAAGTTTAGCAGAAAATGAAATTAAGCAAAAAAAAAATTACCTTATTGGGGCTATTATTATTGGAGCTCTTATTCTATTAGCTTCCTTATTTTTTATAGGAAGATTAAGAGCAACAAAAAAAGCCGAACTTATTACTATAGAACTTAGAGAAACCCAAAAACGATTGGCTTTAGAAAAACAATACCGAGAAAGTGAACTAAAGGCACTAAAATCACAAATGAATCCGCATTTTATATTCAATGCCCTTAATTCAATACAGGAATATATAGTATTAAATAAGAAAGAATTAGCAAGTGATTATTTAGGAAAATTTGCCGATCTCATTAGAACCTATTTGCATCATAGCGATACAGGGAAAATAGCTATTCAAGAAGAAGTAGATAGTTTAAAAACATATCTCGACTTAGAAAGTCTTCGATTTGAGGACAAACTTCAATATACTTTTGAGGTTTCGGAAGGTTTAAATACTGAAACGCTCCATATTCCTACGATGCTCATTCAACCTTATGTTGAAAACGCGCTTAAACACGGATTGCTTCATAAAAAAAATCACAGACGATTGTCTATTAAGTTTTCAAAATTAGATACTACTAATTTACAATGTATTATCGAGGACAATGGTGTTGGCAGAAAAAAAGCGAAAGAGTTTCAAGAAAAAAGATTAAAATCACACAAACCTTTTGCAGCAAAAGCTACCGAAAGCAGGTTGGATTTGCTCAATTTTGGTAAAAATAAAAAAATAGGCGTTCAGATTATCGATTTATTTAATGAAGATAATCTTGCGAGCGGAACTAAAGTGATTTTGAGTATTCCTATGATAAAAGTATAAATAGTACTGCGAAAAAAATAAAAAACACATGAAACGAGCATGTTAAAAAGTTTATCACCCAAGGAGATGACTCCCGACGTTTCGAGAGCGAACTGCATGTGACCGAATTATTAAATAGTATAGACAAATGAAAGCAATAATAATAGACGACGAACCAAAAGCAAGAAACCTGTTGCGCATATTGGTAGAAGAAAACTGTCCAAAAATCACGCAAATTTTTGAAGCTGAAGATTTGCTTTCTGGAGTAGCGATTATAAAAAAGGAAGCTCCAAATATTGTTTTTTTAGATATTGAAATGCCCGAGCATTCGGGTCTTGAAATATTAGATTTTATTGAAAAAGATGTAATTAATTTCGAGATTATTTTTACCACAGCTTATAGCGAATATGCAATCCAAGCTTTTCAGCTCTCGGCAATCGATTATTTATTAAAACCTATTCGGGCATCACAAGTAAAAGAAGCAGTAGAGAAAGCAATAAATTTTATTGGCAAAGCACAAATAAACGAGCGTTTGTCTGAATTAAAAAACTGCTTAGAAAAAGACGATTTTAAAAAAATAGGCTTGCCGTATGCAGACGGAATTAAGTTTGTGAACTTTAACGATATAATTATGCTTGAAGCAGATGGAATGTACACCAATGTATCTTTAAAAAACGAAAAAATAATTTTGGTAAGCAAGCCTTTAAAGTTTTTTGTAGAAGTGCTTCAAAAAATAAAAATCTTTTATCGACCACATCGTTCTTACCTAATAAATTTAAAATATATACAAGAGTATATTAAAAAAGATGGTGGCTATATTGTAATGGAAAATGGTAAAACAGTTTCTGTATCCAAAGACAAAAAAGAAGAGTTTTTAGCTATTGTTCAAAATATTTAAGCTTACTAAACTGAAAATCCGTGACCCGAGCAAAGCGAACAAATTAACTCTTAAAAATATGAATGCGTGAATAAAATCCTGCCTTAGCAACTCAAAACCCCTTTTTGGAAATTCACACACCAAAAAACAAGGTATAATAAAGACTTTTGCTTCATAATCAATAAAAATTTATTATGAAAACAAAATTATTTTTAGCACTACTATTTATAAGTAGTATCGCTTTTGCACAATTCCCTACAAACGGATTAATAGGAGAATACTCTTTTACAGCAGGAAGCCTAGCAGACGGAGCAAATGGCAACAATTTTACACAAACAGGTACAGCCTTAACAACTTTAGATGATCGATTTGCATCTGCTAATGATGCAATTAATCTAGGAGGAGATTATTTAACAAGAACAAATATCGATTATCCTAATTCAGGAGAATATAGAGATATAGGTACTGTTAGTTTTTGGATTAAAACAACAACCAACTCAAGTGATACTAAAGTCATTATTGATGATACAGATAGAAGTAATATAACGGATACACAGTGGGCAGGTTATCATGTTTACTTGAAAGACGGAAAAGTGGGAGTTGCAGTTATGGTAAGATATAACGTTCTTGGTTATCGTGGATTTGGTGTTTTATCCCCTCAAATAATTAGCGATGGTAATTGGCATCACGTTGCTATTACAATGAATAATAGAGCTCATTTTTCAGGTTCAGTTACTATTGTTAGTGCAGGTGTTGCGCTATATGTTGATGGGGTTGCTGCTGGAAACACTGGAGTTTCAAATGCCAGTACAGGATTTATTCAATTAACCCAAACAAATGATTCTCCAGGAAACGTTACTATTGGTAATAATAGAGGTAATAATTTTCCAACAATAAATAGATACGAAGACACAATTGATGATTTGTTATTTTATGGTAGATCTTTAAGTCCAACAGAAATAGCATCTATTGCTAATTATAATTTCTGTTTTGCTATAGATACTTCAACAATAACTATTTCAAATGCAACAACAACTAGCTTTGATGTGTCTTGGCAAGAAAATGGTGATTTTGAATTAGCATACGTATTAAGCGGTCAGCCTCTTGCAAGTGCAACGGTTATACCAGTTAATGGATATACTTCTGGTAATCTCGAAAATATTTCAGGTTTAACAGAAGGTACTTTTTATGATATTTATATTCGAGAAGTATGTACTGCAACCTTATATTCAGCTTGGTCAAACGCTTTACCAGCAAGAACACTAGGTAAAATATTTGTTAAAGCAGATGCTACAGGAGCAAATAATGGTAATTCTTGGGCAGATGCTTATACAGATTTACAAGATGCCTTAGCAATCTCTGAATATAATCAAGAAATATGGGTAGCAGAAGGTATTTATAAACCTCATACTTCAGACAGAAGTATCTATTTTGAAATTACTAAAAATGGCACAAAAATTTATGGTGGTTTTGATGGTACAGAAACGCAACTATCTCAAAGAGATTTTAGAGTAAATGAAACCATATTATCTGGAGATTTATTAGGTAATGATAACACAAATGTTGTGCTTAACGAAGCAACAAGAAGTGATAATACCGCAAAAATTATACACGTAAATGCTCATAATTTTACATTAGATGGCGTTACCATTTCTGATGCAGAAGGATTTATTGCAGGTAATGCGTTTTATGAATCTGGAGCAGCTTTAACTAAGCAACTTTTAAAAAACAATCTAACTATAGAGAATTGTATAATTAAAAACAATACTGCTTATAAAGCTGGTGCTGCAATTCTTGCAGTATATGGTACTTCAGGATTTTTAAAAGTTACAAACACCGTATTTTCAAATAATCTTGCAGGATATGGAACTGCTTTTTATAGTTATACAGTTGGTGCCACTACTTTAGATGTAGATATAACAAATTGTTTATTTAACGATAATGTAGCAACAGATATTGGTTCTTCATTAGGTTTTGCAGGTAGTGCAGGTTGGTTTAGAGCCCATAGTGCTGGCTCTACGGTTACAGCTTCGTTTGTTAATAACACCTATACCAATAATAAAGATGATGGAACAGGTGGCGGTTTAAATAATTTTACAAGAGCAACTTTGGGTATTAGTCGAACTAGTGGAAATATGATTGCTAATGTAGATAATTGTATATTTTATAATAATGAAGCTTCAGGAACAGCTACGGCTAGATCTATAACTGGCATCCTTGCAACTCTTCCAAATAACATTACTGTTACAAACTCTATAGACGAAAATAATTTTGCTGCAATACCTGCTGGAAACACTACAAATACAAGCAATGTAAATCCATTATTTACAAATAGTCTAAATGATTTTACCTTGCAAACAGGTTCTCCTGCTATAGATACAGGAGATAATAGTAAAGTACCAGCAAGTCTTTTAACAGATTTATTAGGAAACGCACGAATTTTTAATACAACTGTAGATATGGGAGTTTACGAATTTGGTTCTCCTGTTTATACAACATATTCTTTAACTACAAGTGTTTCTGGAAACGGTTCGGTTTCTCCAAGCGGAACAACAACATACACAGCAGGAACAGTTGTAGAAATTACAGCAACGCCAGATACCGGTTGGGTTTTTAGCCATTGGCTTGGTGATGCAAGTGGTAGTACAAATCCTGTAAATGTAACAATAAATGCTAACAGTTTGGTTGAAGCAGTTTTTGTAGAAGAAAGAACTTTAACTACAAATACTGTAGGAAATGGTTCAGTCTCTCCAAACG
Source organism: Flavobacteriaceae bacterium (assembly GCA_021648265.1). Lineage (GTDB taxonomy): Bacteria > Bacteroidota > Bacteroidia > Flavobacteriales > Flavobacteriaceae > Marifrigoribacter. The sequence goes on from JAKITD010000003.1 coordinate 39,794, forward strand.
GAACAACAATATATAATGATGGCACATTAGCCACCATAACGGCAACACCAGATACAGGTTGGCAATTTGATAGTTGGACTGGCGATGCCGTAGGTAGTTTAAACCCAATCTCAATAACAATGGATGCTGACAAGACAGTTACAGCAAATTTTAGTCAAATTCAATACGAATTAACTATTATTGAAAATAACGGAACAGTTACACCAGATAGCGGAACATTAACTGGTGGCGTTTATGTTTATAATGCAGGAACTGTCGTAGAAATAACAGCAACGCCAGCAAGTGGTTACAGTTTTGTTTCTTTTGATATAACAGATTCTAGCGGAACAACTACGGATGTAACAAACCCGTTATCTATTATAATGAATGACCATATGGTTATTGAAGCAACATTTTCATTAATACCAACTCATGAGTTAACTACAAATACAATTGGTAGCGGTTCTGTTTCGCCAAGCGGAACAACAACTCATAATGAAAATGATATTGTTGCTGTAGTGGCAACTCCTGCAACAGGCTATCAATTTGATAGTTGGACTGGAGATAGCACAAGTACAAACCCTAGCATTAACATTACAATGAATTCAGATAAAGTGATTACGGCAAATTTTAGTCAAATACAACACAGTCTAACAGTAAATGTAATAGGAAACGGAAGCGTAACACCAAACAGCGGAACATACAATTACGGAACTGTATTAAGTTTAGTTCCAACAGCAGATACAGGTTGGCAGTTTGACGGTTGGAGTGGCGATGCCTCTGGAACTGCAAATCCGCTTTCAGTAATAATGGATTCAGACAAAGTAATTACAGCAACTTTTAGTCAGATAGAATACGAATTAACTATTATGGCAGTAAACGGAACAGCGATACCAGATATCGGAGTTTTAATTGGAGGTGTTTATACTTATAATGCAGGAACAACAGTAGAAATTACAGCAACTCCTGCAAGCGGTTACAATTTTATTTCTTTTGAAATAACAGATTCTAACGGTACAACTACAGATGCAACAAATCCGTTATCTATTACAATGAATGATCATATAACTGTTGAAGCAATATTTAATTTACTTGGTTTGGAAGATGCTTTGTTCTCAAGCCTAAGTATTTACCCAAATCCAACACAAAACATTCTAAATATTAGAACAGATACAGCTTTTGAAAAAGTAGAAATTTACAACCTACTTGGAGTGAAGTTAATTGAAAACAATTCAAAAACATTAGATGTATCAAAGCTTCCAAGTGGAGTATATCTAATAAAAATAACTAACGAAGAAGGAAGTTATATAACCAAAAGGTTTGTAAAAGAATAGATAGTTGTTTTGATTGATAAAAAAGGAAGTTGATTTTTTTAGCTTCCTTTTTTTGTACTCTCAGAAGTCGAAAAAGCGGTTTCAGAAACTCACCTACATTTTATCTTCTACTTAAAATATATTTGTCCTATAACTTAAAAACAAAAAAAATGAAAATTATTTATGCAGCAATATGTGTGTTATTTCTTTCTGCTTTTACTTCCGTAGAGCAAGAAAATTTAGCAACAACCAATGATGAAATTACAGAAACCGTAGTTTCTAGTTTTACATTAATAAACGACACCAAAGAAAAAGTAAGCATTTACACCGGAAGCGGATTTGTTACTTTAAACAAAGGATCTAAAACTAAAATAAATTGCAAAGTCGGCAAAGAAGTACGTTGGGCAAAAAGCGGGATGAAGAAAGGTGTAATCTTTAAAATAAAGAGCGATATGTGTGGTAAAACCTTGAAACTATCAAAATTAATGTAAATAACTAACCAAATTATTTTTTACATTTTACCAACCCGAACAATCTTATTTGTTCGGGTTTTTCTTTTTTTAATAACAAATCTATTTGCTAATGAGGCGAGAGAGTCGCAATCTCATAAGGTCAGTTCAGCCATGCCTTATTTCTGATAGCTAGTTGTTTAGAAAATACTTCCTCTAAAGCTTCAGGAGCGAATTCTTCGTGAAGGCAATATATTTTAAAACTAAGCTCAACATTTACTTTCAGAAGTTAAAAATCGCTTTTCAGAAACTCACTACTTAATAGTCACACTCTTAGAATCATATTTGCCTCATAATTAACCATTGACAACAACAAATGAAAAATAGTATTAATTATTTAATTCTAAGTATCTGTTTTGGAGTTTTTACTTCAAACGCACAAGAAAGTCAAAATACCATTCTCAAAAAATTTGAATCAGGAAACTATGCAGTTTATAAGTTAAACGACAAAAAGAAATTTGAAAAGATTAAAAAAACTTGGCCAGTTGAAATCACTAAACAAGGCGACAATGTTTCAAAAGTTTTAGTAAAAAGAGCTGGAATATTAGATGAGATTTTTGAAGCGGACGTTCCAGGGTTTCCAGCATATTTTGCTTTTAAAAACTTTAGATTATCATTTATAAATGACTATGGAGTGTATTATGAATGGAACGGAAAACAACAAGCTACTACAAAGTATATTCTAGTAAAACCAGGAGGTAGTTTTAACGGTAATCCTGAAACTATTAATAAAAGTATTGCGGCTTATGCCACAGCTACATTCAAAAAACAAACAGGTGCTCGCGCTAATGTAAAAGAAGCTAAGGCAGAAATGGCAGAAGCAGATCGTAAAATCAACTCTATTGAAGGAAAAGATGTATCAAAAATTGAAATTCAATTAGTATCAAAACCAAGTAAAGTTGCTCATTTTAGTGAAGCAATAAAATACGGTGTAATAGTAACTTTAAAAGATGGGTCACAGCTTAAAACACCAAATTTGGGAGGGAAAATTCCTTGGGAAGATTTTACACTTTCAAACAAAGGCTGTAGCAATACCATAGACGAAGTTCGGGTAGAGGAAAATGCTAGCAAAATACCAAATGATGAGATTGTAATACGAGTTGCTTCAAAATACAATGCTTCACTTAAAGATTCAAAAAGTATTAACACTACTTATGATATTTCAGTACAAGTAAACCGTAACGGATTTTATGGAGCAGATAGAGCTAAGGCTACCAATACAGCAACTTTTGGAGGAAGTCAGCGTGGAGGGAATGGACATAAATTAACTATAAAAGTAAAAACGGTAAAACATAAGCAAACAGGTATTTCAATAAATAAAATTGAAATATATGACGAAACAAAAGGAGAGTTAATCGCTCAATACAAACTAACTCCTTCCACAGAACTTATTATTAACAGCAATGGAGGTAAGGGTCAATGGGGAAGTGATGGTAGTTCTAATAGTTTTCCGAATGGAGATAACGGAGGAAACGGAGGAAACGGAGGCGATATTACCATAATAAAAGACCCTTCGGTTACAAAATTAAATATTACGGTAAACAACAAAGGAGGTAAAGGCGGAAGAGGTGGAAGAAAACATAATCTAAACGGTACAACAGGAAATGTTGGAAATACGGGAAGCAACGGAAATACAAATACACAAACCAAAAGTATATCACTAAAATTTTAACATAAACATAACTATCAATAATTAAATTTAACAAAAATGAAAAAACAAACAGTAATTACAGCAATCTTAAGCTTATTCTTAATCATAGGAATAAGTAACAATGCCAATTCTCAAATAGGAAAAAAAGCTCTCGGACAGGGTAAAAAGGCTTTGAGTATGGGTAAAAAAGGAAAAAGTAAATCAGGAAAATCGAAAAGTGGAAAAGGTGGAAGCTTTACAGAATTTAATAGTGAAACAGACGAAATGGGAATCACAGGAGAATATTTTGGATTAAAAGATCCAGGTGCTGTAGGGTTGAGATTTGTAAAAGAAAGTGAAGGAAAAATTGTAAACCAACTTCATTATTTTGAGAAAAAAGGAGAACCTACTATGAAGTTAGCTTTAAAAGAAAGCTATTATACAAAACATCAAGTAAAAATGTTTTTTAAATGGAACTCGGCAAGTGCATCAGGCTATGTTGAAATGATGGAAGTAGCACCAGGAGTATTTGCAATTATTAAAGGAGACAGAACTGTTAATAGTAATGATAAGCCAATTGCTCTAGATGCAACAAGAACCGTTATTGAAGTAGGGGCAAAAAATAAAGCAGATTTTGATACTTGGGATATTGAAACAGCTCAAGCAAAAGTAGATATGCTTATAGCAACTTTAAATGCTGCAAATTCTGAAAAAATTAAAAAGAAATTAATGCGTTTTGAAGCCTATAAAAACTACAAAGGGAAAATTGCATTTGCAAAAGGAACCAATTATTTAAAAACCCAAAAACTTGATCAAGCAGACCATAAAGTAGCTAACTTTATTACAAAAAGAGAATTGGGAGAAACCGTTGCTTTCAAACCATTTTTTGAGCAAACATTAGCAGCTTCACATCCTGGAGCTTGGTTTAATATTACCTATGAAATGGCTGGCGTAACAACCGATAGAGAAGCACTTAGAAAATCAAGTACAAAATTCTCAAAAAACATTCCTCAGATAGACAAAGACCAAGATAAATACTTCTTTTTCTATCCTAAAGTAACTATTAATACCCATAATAATATTGCAGATTACGCTTTCTTAGAGTTGTTAAGATTAACTCAAGACAATTTACAAGCAGGAAAAACATACGACTTAAAAGTTACGGTTTGGGCTTATAAAGATGGAGCAAATATAGATCCTGTTGCAACAGGAACCATACAATTAGAATATGGTACTAGAACAGAAAAATTATTATTCGATCCTATTAAAGGATGGGTAACAGTATTAGAAGACTATTTGGACGAATAATGTTTAATGTTGTTCAATAATTGAAAGCCGAGGTGAATTTTAGCTCGGCTTTTTTATTAAAAAACTAACAATATCGAAACGAGTACAACATAAGATGTTGATGGTTGGCTACATAGGGATACCTTGTAGCCTCTTTAAACTGCCTTAATCTTAATTTATTTAAGAAGGGGCAGTTTTTTATTTTGCTAAAGGAATGTATTTTATTTTGAATTTTATAGCCAATGCTACCGCTCTAAAAGCTATCCAAACTACTAAAGCAATCCAAATTCCTTTTAGTTTTAAATCGTAATAGTTACAAATTAATAAAGTAGGAATAAAGCCTAAAAAAGTGGAAGCGATAAGTATGTTTCGTAAGTATTTCATTTCACCCAAACCTTTAAAAATAGCATCTAAAGTAAAGCCTAAAGCGTTAAAGGGCTGTGAGATTAAAACGATAAAGAATACTCCGTAAAAAGTAGAAAGTACCAAAGTGTCTTTTGTAAATAAAAGTCCGAGTTGGTCATAAAATAAAAGACCAGAAACCACTAAAAGTAAACTTACCACGAGGTTGTAAATATTAACTCGCTTGGTTAAAACCCAAAGTTTTTTATATTTTTTAGCTCCGAGTAATCTTCCGCCCAAAATATTTCCTGCTGCACCATATCCATCAATAAAAAAGGCTGAAAATAACCAGAGATTTATAGCAATGGTATGTGCTGCGATGTATTCCTTCCCAAGTGAGGTTGCTTCTCGTATTGCCATTAACAAGGCGATGTTTAAGGCAACTGACCTTACAAACAAGTTTAAACTCATATTGATTAATCGCTTAATTTCAGGGTGAATTTTTCGTTTTAGTTTTAAGGATACTTCCGTTTTTGTAAGTAAGAATACTAAGGCTAAAATCGCCATGACTAATTGTGCAAATAAACTTGCCCAAGCGGCACCTTTTACGCCCATGGGTTCTACAACACCTTCCATTCCGTAAACCAATAAAAAATCCAATCCAATATTTAAAACAGCACCTAATGTTGCGATAATCATTGGCCAAAAAGTATTTTGGAGTCCTCTAAAAATTCCGAAAATAGCAAAGGTAAAAAGCGTTAGCGGAAAGCCCCAAACTCGTATATAATAGTAGTCTTTACTAAATTCTAAAATCTTTCCTTCGGCTCGTAGAAAAACTAAAATTTCTTCCACAAAAAAGTAGGTTGCCAATAATAAAAATAAGCTTAACAATACATTAAACAAAATTGCTTGTGCTGGAAAACTTTTTAAATCTTCAATTTTTCCTGCACCTAAATTTTGCGAAACAATGGCAGAAATAGCAGATCGGGTTTGTGCTAAAATCCAAATAATGGTCGATAAAAAAGTGCCTACAATTCCTACAGCAGCTAAAGATTCTGTTCCATATTCTGCAATGTTTCCTACTACGGCAGCATCTGTTAAGGAAAGTACAGGTTCGGCAATACCAGCAACGATAGCGGGTAAGGCTAATTGTTGAATTCGTTTAAAAGAAATGTCTATTTTTTGCATAATCGTTCGTAGCAATAAAATGGAAATTCACTTTGTTTAGGAAAGTAAATTTCATTCATTTTTTTATAGCCACGAAGTTCGTAAAATTTTTGGTTTCTAGGGTTCTTACTAAAGGTGTCTAATCTTATAGAACTATAATTATTCTTGATGGCAAAAGCTTCAGAAAAATCCATTAATTTTTGTGCAAATCCTTTTTCTTGAAAATTTGGATGAATTGCCAAACGATGAATGTATAAGTTGTTTATGTTAGGCGTGAGCCATTTAATAGGAAGGTATTCTTCGTCCATTTTTGGAGTAAGAACGATGCAACCAATAATTTTCTCTTCGGAAGTAATCACGTATAATTCATTTCTTTTTACATCATTTTCAAAAGCAGCACCTGAAGGGTAGTGTTTATTCCACTGAAAAATATTTCGAGTTATCATATCTTCAGCACAAGCTTTGGTAATTGCTAATAATTGAAGTATTTCTGTTTTTATTGCTAAACGTATCATTTATTCGGTGTATTTTTGAACGAAATTATTAAATTCGAAATTAATGAAAAATATTCTTGTACCAGTAGGATCTACTAAAAGTGGAATAAATAATTTAAAATATGCTTTAAATTTTGCCTCAATGAATGGCGGGAAAGTTTTTTTAATGAGTGTTTACAAAGATTCTATGAAAATTGAAGACATAGCTAAGGTAAATGAATTTTGGGAAAACGAAAAAGAACAACAATTAAAAGATGTCATTAAAGCGGTAAATACTAAAGGTGTTGAAATAGCAAAACAAGCAATTAAAGGTGACCCTTTTGATGAAATTTTAAAAATTTATAAAAAAGAAAATATTGACTTAGTAATACTTTCTCCTCAGAGTGTTGAAATTGATGATAGAATATATTTAGGTGAAATAACTGGAAAAATTGTTAAGCAAACAGAAATTCCATTATTAATAGTTCCAGATAACTTTCTTTTCAGAAAATTTGAAAGCATTTTATTAGCATTTAAAACAGGAAGTTTTACTAAGGAAAACATGTTAGATCCATTAAAGTATATGAAGGATGTTTTTAACTCAGAAATTAATTTGTTACAAGTAATTACTCCAGAAACTACGGAAGAACATTTGGTGATAGATGAGGAATTATTAGCTTTAAAAACCTCTTTAAAAACTACAAAAAATGCTACTACTTTTCAGGGAGTTTTAGAGCATTTTCAATCTACTAAACCAGATATGCTTTGTGTAATTAGAAGAAAAAGAGGTTTCTTTAAAAAGCTTTGGGAAAAAAATAGTGAATGAAACGTGATTTTCATACGAGTATTCCTTTGTTGATTTTAAGTGGTAAATTATAAAATCGACTATATTTGTTCTTAATTAATTGGGGGATTAGCTCAGCTGGCTAGAGCGCTACGCTGGCAGCGTAGAGGTCATCGGTTCGACTCCGATATTCTCCACAGAATCCCTGCTTTTGCAGGGATTTTCTTTTTTATAAAAATAGGATAAGTCATTGGTTCGTTCCGATAGCTATCGGAACCAATATTCTCCACCAAACCCCTGCGAAAGCGGGGTTTTTTTTATTTACTTGCATGTGTTTTTTGTTGAAATCTATTCGGAAAGAACACAAACAATAACCTCTATCAATCCCATTATTAAAAATTATTATAAATAAATAGTGCTAAATTCATTTATATAAATATATTTACGCAATATTACTATCAAATAAAAATATTACGTATGAAGATTATAGATGAAGCTTTAGAGTTTGAAACCAGAAAACTATCTTTTCAGACCACAAGTGATCGAATTATTGCTTCTAGAAAGGTGAAGTCGCTTATTTTGGGTATAAACGAAATCTATAAAGAGAATCAAGATCCAGAATTAATGGATTTAATGAAACGTCTAACTGTTATTAAAAAGAAAATTGAAGTTAGATTAAAAGGTCGTTCTCAAAGTTAATTGTCCTATTTATTTGTTTCTTTTAAAAAGGAAATAGATTTTTCTACTACTTTTTGTAAATCATTTGGAAGCCTTTTCGCTTCCCAAGGATGTTTTGTTCCGAAAGAATGATCTCCATTTTTAATAAGTAATAATTTACTATTGGGATTCCATTTATGAAGCTGTCTCCCTTCTGCTTCCAATACTGTAGGATCATTACTTCCTTGAACAATTAAGATAGGGCTTTTTATATTTTTAATTGCTCGTTTAATTGTGAATCGTTCTTCATTGAATTCAAAATCTTTATAAAACTGAAACTTATGAGGCATTTGTTGTTTGGTTCTTGAATTCTCAACATAAGTGATTCCTGTTTTTTCCCAATCTTTAAAGTGTTCCGAATTAATTAAAAACCGTTCTTTATAATCACTTACTCCAGCCCAAGTAATTACGTTTTTTACTTTTAAATTTTCTGAAGCTTTTATAAGTATTATTCCACCACCTCGACTATGAGCAATAAGAGTAATATTGCTTGAATCGATTTCGGATTTAAAGAAACCTGAAGAGGAAACCCTATTTATAATATCTTCTAAATCGTCCAACTCTTTACTGAAATTATTTTCTGAAAAGGCTTCCAAATCTGGAAAATCAATTGGATCATCAACAGTTCCTCCATTATGTGAAAAATTAAATTTTAAAAATAAAAAACCATCCGAAGCAAATTTTTCGGCAACCAAATTCCAAGCACCCCAATCTTTATATCCCTTATAACCGTGGCAGAATATCACGACTGGTTTTGGTGAATTTGTTTCTTTATAACACACATCGTACACGATGGTCTTTTTGTTTTTTCTTGCTAATTGTAGGTTTTTTTTTGTGATCATTTCACACTTCTTTTTCGGTAAACGGAACTTCTTTATTGCAGATTTCTATGATTAATTTTTTTAATTGAATTGTGTATTCATCTAAAACATCTTTAGTAATTATAACATTTCTTGGGCTTTTTCCTGGTTTTTCTTTTTTGGCGAAATTTAGGAATCCATTATTTAAGTTTTTAAAGGAAATAATTCCCGCTTCAGCATTTTCAAAGGATTTATAATCGTAAATCATAAGTGCATAAGCTAGTACTTGAATTATTTTACTGTATTTATAATCGGTCGTTACATCCTCCCAATTTACAATGTTTAAGTTGCTTTGATCCACTCTGCCAGATTTATAATCTATAACTCTAAGCGTGCCGTTAAATTCATCTACACGATCTACTTTTCCGTGGATTTTAACAGGAAAATCTAATTCTGATATATTAAGATGAACGTTTAAATTACTTTCAATTTGAAGGATTTTAATTTCGTTTCCTTTTTTTAATTCTGAAATTTCAAAATTGATAAAATTTTCAACAAACCGTTTGGCAACTTCAAAAATGATGAGGTTTTTTCCTTTGGAATAATCGCCACCTAAAAAGGAATTGATAAATTGATTGTTTACTTCTGAGGCAATAGATGTTTTCATCTTTTCCAATGTTTCAATCGTTAAAAACGCACCTTCTAAAGGCTTGTAAAAGGCTTCTAGCGTATCATGAACGATGGTTCCTAAAGTGTTTGCTGCTACAGTTTCTTCAACTTCTTCGGCTTCTTTTATTCTGAGTATTTTCTTATAATAAAAATCCATTGGATTTCGCATATAGGAAGTCAAAGCAGATGGGGAAAAGCCATTATTAGCAATTTCTTTTATTCTACTAATTACCTCGTCTGTTTTTGTAACGGATTTTAATTTGGAATGAATCACAGAGACTTCTGGACTTATAATATTTTTTAAAATTGTATGTTTTGGAAGTTTTTCATATTCAATTTGAGAGATAAATCGACTCTTTTCACCTGTGCTTAATCCATCCGAAAAATTATTATAAAGCAGTGTTATGTTTTTTGCACGGTGTAATAATCTGTAAAAATGATAGGTATAAATAGCGTCTTTTTCGGTGTAGGTTGGCAATTTATATTGTTGTTTTAAATCGTAAGTAATAAATGAATTGTTTGATTTTCCAGAAGGAAAAACGCCTTCATTCACCGAAGTAATTAATACATTTTCAAAATCTAAAACACGAGATTCTAAGACTCCCATAATTTGCAAACCGTTATAGGCATCCCCTTTAAAGTTGATGGTAGCCATCGCAATATCTTCAGTAAATAAACTATGAACCGTCTTTATACTTTTTAAATATTCAAACTTTGTGTTTAAATTTTCGATGCTATTAAACGATTGATGTAATTGATAAATCACCACTTTTTCTATAATATTACTGGTTTTGTTTTCCTTTAGTTTTAATAGAATTGTTTGGCAAACTTTTATAGCGTTTGTACTTTTTTCTTTCCAGTCTGAAAACAAATATTCCACAACTTCTTTATCGGCATCATCACTGAATTCTAATAAATTTAAAAGTGTGATATGCGTTAGGTTATCTTTTGAAATATTCTTGATAATCTCCGTATTGTCTTTAAGTAATTTTGAAGCGACTGGGTGGTTTAAAATCGCTAGTACTTGTTTGTAATAAAAGCTAGTGCCAGAATGAAAATGAAGTGTCAATAACTGGTTAAAAAACACTACTAAAGGGAAAGATTTTAATGAAACTCCCATAGTAATATTTACATTCTGAATATTTTCTGGAAGTGATTGCAATAATGGATGCAATAAGTTTTCATCTGCCAAAACAATGGCGGTTTTGTTTAACACTTCATTAGTGCTTTTAGAAAGTTTTTCGGCAATATATTTAACCTGACCAATGTTTTTTTGAGCTTCAATTATGGTTATCTTTTTTTCGTTTTTATAATTATTCGCTACTGTTTCTGGGGTTTTGTTTTCTAATGATTGCCAATTCGAAAAATAATCCCTTACAAAATAGGAGGCACTATGTTTTTTATTTGAATAGAAATATTGATCTAAATCCCAATAGATAGAAGTGTTTTCAGATTCTAATAATTCTTGAAAAATAGTTTGTTCAGCTTTGTTTAATGCGTTAAAGCCAATAAATACATGTTGTTTATTTCCATGATTTAATTTATAATGCTCTATGTTTTCTGCTGCTTCACGATAGACCAACCCTTGATAAGCTTGGTTGTTTTTTAGCAAATCTATTTTTAAGCTTTTATAAAATTCAAAAAGACTGTTCCAGAATTTTAAGTAGTTCTCTACCAAAGCTGTTTTTTCTTCTTGCACATACCAGTGATTTATATCTTGAATATCACTTAAATAAGTAAAAAAAGGTTTCGGTGGAATTAGATGCCGATCTATTTCACTAAAATCATTCAACAAAGTATTGGCCCAAGTTAAATACACATCGAAACTATCCTTTTCAAGGTCGGTAGCTGTGTTTAGATAGATGTTGTAGCTTTTAAAAAGTAATTCTGTACTATTAATAATTTGAAGTCCTGAAATTTCTTCTATAAACTCCTCTATACTTATTATTTTAGGAGCAAAAACGGTGTGATTCGTTTTTTGTTTAATTAGGTTAAGTAAAAACCCACAAGCTCTTTTACTAGGTAAAATAAAGGTCAATGAAGAAAGGTCTTCGTATTTGTTTTTTATTTTAGAAAGGGTTTCTTCAAGGAATGTTTGCATTTTATAAAAATAAAAAACGTCCCGATAATATCGGGACGTTTTCTTAAAAAATATTATTTATTTATAATAATACTAGTTTTTGTTAAGAGAGATTTCAACTCTACGGTTGTTAGCTCTACCTGCTCTTGTTTTGTTTGTGTCAAGAGGTCTTTCTTCACCAAATCCTTGATGTGTTAATCTACCATCAGCAATTCCGTTAGACTCTAAGTAATTTAATACAGACTCAGCTCTGTTAGCAGATAATGTCATATTAGAAGAATCACGACCAACACTATCAGTATGTCCTTCAATAACAAACTTAGCATTAGGGTATTCTTTCATAATACCGATGATGTCATTTAATACACTTGCAGATTGTTCTTTAATTGTAGCTTTCCCAGTGTCAAACAAGATTGTTTTAGCATAAGAGTTTAATGCTTTTCTTACAGCTTCCGTTACTTCTGGACAACCGTTGTTAGCAACAGTACCTGGAAGATCTGGACATAAATCATCTTTGTCTGGTACACTGTCACCATCTCTATCTGACCAAGGACACCCGTTATTTTCTTTTGGACCTAGAACAGTAGGACATTCATCATCTGGATCAGCAATTCCGTCACCGTCAGTATCAGGACAACCGTTAAATTCTTTAGGACCAGCAATAGTTGGACAAGCATCTAAGTGATCAGCAATTCCGTCACCGTCAGTATCAGGACAACCATTAAATTCTGGTAAACCTGGAGTGTTAGGACATTCGTCGTTTCTATCTTCGATTCCGTCACCGTCAGTATCAGGACAACCATTAAATTCTGGTAAACCTGGAGTTTCAGGACATTCATCTTCGTAATCGTAGATTCCGTCACCGTCAGTATCTTTTCCGCCAAATTTAAATTTGATTCCTAAAGAATGTTGGAAATGTGTTGCTCCATAATTATCTTCAAAAGCTTGCTTGTAAGTAGATTGTGCTGTAAATGCTAAATTTTCAGCAACCCAAAAGTCAACTCCTAATAAACCGTTTGCAGTACCAAAACCGATTTCGTCTATCCAAGTGTAACCTCCACCAATACCAATGTAAGGTGCAAACCAACTTCCGTTTAATAATTCTCTAAAGCTATATTTGATTTCTCCATCTAAAGAATAATAAGTTAATTCAACAGCAGTATCTCCTTCGAATTTATCAATTCTATTGATAGTTCCTACGGCAGCAAAAGAAAATCCGTTATTAATGTATCTTCCAACTCTAAGAACAGAAACTGAAGGTAAAATACTCCAGTGATCGTTTGCATTAAAATACTCATCAAAGATATCTCCCTTTGTTGAAGCAGGAAATCTTCCATCGTTGTTTACTCCAACTGGAAAAAAGTCAACGGCATTAATACCAAGTTCAATAGCCCACGGATTGTTTTTGTCCTGAGCATTAGATACGCCTACCCCTACCATAAAGAGTACAGCTACCAATAAAATGTTTAGATGTTTCATATTCGATTGTTTAATTTTTTAAGTGTTATTAATGGCAAAAGTAAGTTGTTAAAATTTATTAACAAAAACAAATCTATTAAAATTTTTTGAAATTCCTTGCTTTTAGTATTAAAATTGAGCTTTTTACTTTTAAATTACGTTTAATTCTTTTCCGATTTTAACAAAAGCATCTATTGCTTTGTTCAAATGTTCTTTGGTATGTGCAGCTGATAACTGCACTCTTATTCTAGCTTTACCCTTTGGTACGACAGGAAAGAAGAAGCCTATCACATAAATTCCTTCGGTTAATAATTTATCTGCCATGGTTTGCGATAGCTTTGCATCATACAACATTACAGGTACAATTGCTGAGTCTCCATCCACAATATCGAATCCTGCATTTTTTATTCCTTTTTTAAAATAATTTGTGTTTTCTTCTAATTTATCTCTCAATGTGGTATCTTTTGACAACATTTCGAATACCTTAATAGATGCACCTACAATTGCTGGAGCTAAAGAATTGGAAAATAAGTAAGGTCTAGAACGTTGTCGCAATATTTCAATAATCTCTTTTTTACCAGTAGTATAGCCTCCCATAGCACCTCCTAATGCCTTTCCTAAAGTTCCAGTAATAATGTCTATTCTTCCCATTACTCCTTTGTCTTCTAGGGTTCCTCTTCCTGTTTTACCAATAAAACCTGTGGCATGGCATTCATCTATCATTACCAACGCATCGTATTTATCTGCTAAATCACATATTTTATCTAAAGAAGCGACGATTCCATCCATAGAGAACACGCCATCGGTAACAATTATTTTAAAACGTGCTCCGTTTTCGTTAGCTGCGATTAATTGTTTTTCTAAATCTGCCATATTACTATTTTCATAACGATAACGAGCTGCTTTACACAAACGAACTCCATCAATTATAGAAGCATGGTTTAAAGAGTCTGAAATAATCGCATCTTCCTTTGTTAATAAAGGTTCAAAAACACCGCCATTGGCATCAAATGCCGCAGCATATAATATAGTGTCTTCTGTTTGATAAAATTTAGCGATTTTTTCTTCTAATTCTTTATGAATATCTTGAGTTCCACAAATAAAACGTACCGACGACATTCCAAAACCATGCGTATCCATCGCATCTTTTGCTGCTTGAATTACCTCTGGATTATCCGACAATCCCAAATAATTATTAGCACAAAAATTAATTACCTCTTCTCCTGTCGAAATTTTTATTACCGCTCCTTGTGGTGAGGTAATAATTCGTTCCTTTTTATAAAGTCCGTTGTCCTTTATATCTTGAATTTCTTTTGCTAAATGCTCTTTTATATTTCCGTACATTTTCTAATTTTTTGTTCCTTTTCCGACACTTCGGAATGAGTACAAAATTAAACTTTATTTATCACAATTCCTTCCGAAGAACTATAGATTAGTATTTTTTCTGAAACTGTATAATTCATTTCTGATAACGCTAACCCGTAGGCATTTATTTGATTTTCGTGTTTTTTATTGAATACACCTGTTTTGTAATCGATTATAGAAACAGAATTGTCTGAATGAATATTTATTCTATCAGGAATTAGAATGTTTCCTTCTTTTGAAATTATTTTACTTTCAACCTTTATTTTATCTGATGTGTTATAGAAGCGATTCAATTCTGGATGATTAACAATAGCAGTAATTGTATTTTTTACGGTTTCTTTTTCTTCGGAAGTTATCGTTGCTTGTAAATCTAATCCTTCGAAAACGGAAGGAATATCGTCTAAAGAAATCACCTTTTCCATTGCTTCGTGGACTATTGTTCCAGAAAATATTGCTTTTTCAACCTCTGTATCCCAAAGTGTAGCATCTTTAGAAATTACCTGTAAATTATGGGTCTCAGGTGAACTTGAATAATAAAACGGGCTTATAGAAATTACATTTGAAGGCTTTTCGGTTGCGTCGTTTTTCTGAAAAGACCCAAATTCATACACCTTTTTATCTTCTTCCCAAACACCTTTGCTTTTTAAATATTCTGCAAAATACTGATTGAAAGTGTTGACTTCTTTTTTGATTGCGGTTGGTCTGTTTGCAAATATATACAACTGTTTTTCTGCTCTAGTAAGGGTAACATACAGTAAATTTAAGTTGTCGAGTTCTAAAGTTTCTTTTTGTTTTTGGTATAATTCTTCGCCTTGTTTCCCAAATTCTTTAATACTGTTAAGCCCAGTTTCTATATGTGTTTCATCAAAACCTAGTTTCTTGTCTTTTAGATTAATCCAATTGGAGGGAGACTTTTCAAAATAAATTTTTACATCTGCATACGGGAAAATCACTACAGGAAATTCCAATCCTTTTGCTTTATGTATAGTCATTAATTGTACGCCATTTACCTGTTCACTTACAGGAATACTTGCTTTTTCTTTCTGAAGTTCCCACTCTTCCAAAAACGAAATTTTGCTCGCATTTGCTTTTTGTTCAAATTCAAAAACCATATCCATAAACCCATACAAATAAGCATCTGCATTCTTTGATAAATTGAATTTTCGGATGCAATATTCCAGACTATCATACATTGTTTTTGAATGCATTTCGGAAAATGAAAAACCCAACGTTTCTTTTAAATAACTAGTAAACTCATCTTCTTTTAATAAAGAAATGAAATAACTATGTTTTTCTACTTCAACAGCTAGATGTTGGTAAAGAAATTCTAAAACTTTAATTTTTACCCCATCATTATTCGGGTACAAACTCAAGGTCAAACAATTTATTAAAAATTGAACTAGAGAAGAATGATCCAATAACAAAGTCTCTGAGGAAACTACAGAAATTTTGTTTTCTTGAAGGTAAGAACCTATAGAAATTCCATCTTTTTTATTCCGAGTTAATATGCAAATGTCTTTTTCTTGAAATTCGTTTTCCAATAAATTTTTTATTGTTTCAAGCGCTTTTTCTGCATAAATTTCGTGGGATTCTTCTTTGTTTATAGAATCAATAAACTCCATTTTCACATAACCTCCTTTATTGTTGGTGTGTTTTTGTTGATTTCCAGTTTTATATAATTCTTTATGTCGTGGGTTGCTTAAATAATTTGAAACAAATGTGAAAAAGTCATTATTAAACGCTACTATTTCTTGACGAGAACGATAATTTGTAGGTAAATTAAAAACCTTCTTTTCAACCGGAAACGGATTTATTTCATTGCATAAATCAATAAATTGTTCTGGCAAACCTCCACGCCAACGATATATAGATTGTTTAGCGTCGCCAACCAGCATTAAGCTTCCTTTATTCCCGTCGAAATATTCTTGAGAAATTGAATTATTAATTAATGGTTCTATGTTTTTCCATTGAAGTTTGGAGGTGTCTTGAAATTCATCAATAAAAAAATGTCGGTATTTTTCGCCCAATCGCTCATAAATAAAAGGAGTGGGTTGGTCTTTTATTTCGGCGTTAATCAATTTATTGAACTCCGAAATGGGTAAGATGTTTTGTTCTTCTTTAATGGTTTCAATCTCGTTGTTTACCAAATTGATAACTGAAAGTGGAGTGATGGTTTTTAGGATGGCTGACAGTAAGGACTTTTCAATAATAAATTGTTTGGTTTCATTAATATTTTTCGATAACAATGGTGTCAACTCATCAATAATAGCAGCATTATCTGGAGATTTTTTTAATGTTTTATCTGAGTAAAGTGGTTTTTCGTCAATACTTTTTATCCAAACGGTGTTGAAATTAACATCAAAATTTCCGCTGGCTAATTTTACAAAATGCTTTGGTAAATAGCCTGAACTAAAATCTAAAAATTCCAATCCTGACTCTTCAATTAATTGTAAAGTTTCGGAAGCAATAGTTATAATATTTTCGGTTAAAACTTTTCGTTTTTTTACTAATCTTTTTTTAAATTCCAAAAAATCATCCAGCTTCTTTGTTTGTATATTTTTAATGTGATTAGCATCGTTTTCATTAAAAATAAGTTTTGCCGTTTTTGAAATGTCTTTCGAAATATCCCAAGATCGATCATCATCAGTTTTTTCTAAGCTATAATCTATTAAAACTTTGGTGGTTTTGGGGTTTTCTCCTGCTTTAGAGATTAGTAAATCTACTGCTTCAGTCAATAATTTATCGATGTCTAAACTTACTTCAAAAGAACCTGAAAGCTGTAATTCTCTAGCAAAAGTTCGTATCAAACGATGATTAAAACTATCAATTGTTTCTACACTAAAACTAGAATAGTTATGTAATAAATGAGTGATGATTTTTTTCGACTTCGTTTGAATTTCTTCCATACTCAAACCAGTTTCAGAAGCGATATCTTTTGCCATATCTGACGGATTACCAACAAAATTGTCTTCCGTAAATGAAATTAAATTATCGATTATTCGTTGTTTCATTTCCGCAACAGCCTTATTAGTAAAGGTGATGGCAAGAATATATTTATAATAATTATCGTTCTTGGCTTTCAGTAAAATCTTACTGTATTCTTTTACCAAAGTGAAGGTTTTTCCACTTCCTGCAGCGGCATCGTAAATTGAAAATGGAGTGAAATTATTCAATGAAAAAGCTTTTTGCTAAGATAATTATTTTGCTGCTATCAAACACAGATATTAGAATAATCTATCATACTATAAGAAGGTAGTTCTTTAAAATTTAATTTTATTCCTATTATTGTGTACTTTTGAAAAACGAAAATTATTAATCCATAAAACAGAAATATTATGTCATTTAAATTACCTGCTTTACCATACGCTTTTGATGCGTTAGAGCCACATATTGATGCACGTACCATGGAAATTCATCACGGAAAACACCATCAAGGATATACAAATAACCTAAACGGAGCAATTGAAGGAACCGATTTAGAAGGAAAATCTATTGAAGCAATTTTAGAAAATTTAGATATGAATAATGGTGCTGTTAGAAATAATGGTGGCGGATTTTACAATCACCGTCTTTTTTGGGAAGTAATGTCACCAAACGGTGGTGGCGAACCAACAGGCGATTTAGCTGTAGCAATAAACGAGGTCTGTGGAAGTTTTGAAGATTTTAAAAATGTTTTTTCTACAGTAGCAAAAACACAATTTGGCTCAGGATGGGCTTGGCTTTGTGTACATAAAGGTGGAAAAGTAGAAGTTTGTTCTACACCAAACCAAGATAACCCATTAATGCCTGGAGTTACTTGCAACGGAACTCCAATATTAGGATTGGATGTTTGGGAACACGCCTATTACTTAAATTATCAAAACAGAAGACCTGATTATGTAAACGCCTTTTTTAATGTAATTAATTGGGAAGAAGTTTCTAAAAGATATGAAGCTAATAAATAAGAGAAAATTTATTCTTTTAAAATTTGAAACCCTACTTTATTAAAGTGGGGTTTTTGCTTAAATAGGCAATGGTGTAAATGTTTATTTTTGCAAATTTATGAAACTAATTATCCCGAAAAGTTCATGAAAAATTTTTCATTTTAAAAAAGAATTTGGAACTTGAACCTCTGGACTTTTAAAGTTTACATCTTGTAAACCCAACTAGCAGGATTCATTTTTTTATTGTTTTGGTAAATTAAAAACTTTAAAATTGTTTTCCCTGAATTAGATCTCGTGTAAACAGTCCCCAACTCTTGTTTGGTAGTTACCTTGTCACCTTTTTTCACCAATACATTTTTAATGTTTTGATATACGGTTATGTAATTACCGTGTGATATAAAAATAGCATTATTTGCTCCTTTTATTTTCTGGATATTCAACACTACTCCGTTAAAAACGGCTCTTACTTTGGACTTACTTTCAGTAGCAATTTCAACACCACTACAATAGGTAGTAACGTTGGGTAGTTGCGGATGTTTGGTAGTTCCAAAACGTTTTACAACAACACCACTCTTTACTGGCCAAGGTAATTTTCCTTTATTTTTAGTAAAATCCGCTGCTAATAATTTGGCTTCTGGCGAAAGTGTAAATGTTTTTGAGGAACTTACTTTTGTTCCTGTTTTTTTAGCATTTTCTTTATTGGAAGCGGCGATTGCTTCTCGAATTAAATTATCTATTTCCTTGTCTATTTTAGCTGCTTCTGATTGTTTTTTACGAATCTGACTCGCATATTTTCCTTCGTCTTTTTTTAATGTTGCTACTAAATCATTTTGAGTTTGCAATTCTTTAGAGAGCTTTGTTTTTGCAATTTTGTTGTCTTCAATTAAGACTTGTTTTTTCTTTTTATCTTCTATCAATCCTTGATTTAACTCTTGTAAAACGATTGTTTTTTCCTTTATACTTTCTCCTTGTAATTTGCGATGTTTTGCATATTGCTTCATATACTGTAATCGCTTATATCCTTGTAAAAAATTTTCTGAAGAAAGTAAAAACATAATTCTATTTTGCTGTGATTTACTTTTATATGACTTGGCAATCATATTGGCATAATCTTCTTTTAACTCTTTTAATTCGTTTCGTAAATACTCAATTTTTGCGAGGTTATTATTAATTTCACGAGATAAGTAATTGGCTTGTTGGTTGGTAACTCTAATTAAATTTTGGCGAGCAGTTATTTTACTATTTAAATCTTCAACTTGGGTTAAAACCGATTTCTCTTTCTTTTGAGCTTTAAATAAAAGATTGTTTATTTGCTTAATTTCATTTAAAATCGCCTGTCTTTTTTCTTCTAATTTCTGTTGCTTATCAATTTGTGCTTCCACAGAATTCATAATAAAAAAGGACAAAAATAAAAATAGATATGTTCGGAATGTATTCATTTAATCAAGTTCAATTTCTTTGTAACCGTTCGGAATATTAAACGGAAAACGAATAGAAACATTATAATCTATCTTTTTAAAATTAACAACAATCTTTGTAATATCTTCTTTTTGAGTAGCGATAATTTTAATTTTGGAAGGATAAAAACCTCCTTTTAAATTTTGGTAGGGACCATAATTAATTGTAAACATTCGGTTGTTCATAGGCTGTGACAATGTTTCGGAAGCAATTTTAAAATTATCTGGATTTATTAATAATGAATGAATAAAATTTTGTGATTGGGCTTTGGGTTGTAATTTATATTTATTTACAATAATTTCGGTTTTGTATTTATTATCTAAATCAAAAATTGACTGTCCTAACAATATAGCTTGTGCTTTCTGGAAATCTATATCGGTTCCCAACCAATTACTTAATAATGAAAAATCACCATCAAAATAAGTGTTTGAAATCGTTTCGTAATAACTAACCGTTTCTGGTGTGATATATAATTTTGCTAAGGTAATTCCTATAAGAGAAGCTTTTATCCAGATTTTTTGATCTTTTTCCATTCGCATACTCACGGTGAGACTTTGCATGTCATCGCCATTTTTATAGAGAACGTGCATTCTTGCAGCAATGGTATTAAATTCTGGGAGTGCCGAATTATGAGTTTTAATAATCTCTTTTGTGGATAAGGAATGATTTGCTTTTTCGGAACCAATTACTGTTTTCCCTCCTCCACAAGAAATGAAAAATAACAAAGCCGAAACATATAAAAAAAACTTAAATTTCATATTAATTGTCTGTTTTTTGATTGGATATTGAAACTTCTGAAGCTTTTTTGTTATAAATTTTTACTTTTTTATTGTTTCCTTTTAATTGATATGCAATTGATAATTGCTGGTAAAAATCGTATTCCATTTTTAAATTATCAAATAAATAATCCAACCCTTCTTCTAGTGTTTCGATAGCAATATCTGCATTGTTAAGATGGTTATTAGCCACTCCGTTTGTTAAATATAACAGTGATTGTGCCGGAAATATTTCAATTCCTTGAATGCTTAAATCTGATGCTTGCTGATATTGTTCTACTTCAATTTGAAGCAAAATCGTATTTTTTAACAAACCATAATTATCTGGGTCTTTTTCAATTCCGTTTAAATAATATTGTAATGCTTCTTCTTTATTTCCTTCTGAAATGTAATAATCTCCCAACAACATATAAATATGACCATCATCATCAGATAAGACTGAAGGAATAACCGATTTAATTTCAAGTTTAAATGAAGGGTTTTTCTTAGTTGAAATTAAAAAATCTTCCAATACTTTTATTTTACTTTCTTTTTCAATTTCTTCGGAAGAAAAAACAATATTCATTGAGTTTACAGCATCATTAATATTGTCTTCTTCTAAAAAATATTTGTACAATGCTAGATGAACTAATTTAGAATTAGGCTTTTGTTTCAATAATACTTTAGCAGTTTCAAAGGCTTTTTTTGAATTTCCTTCATCGCTATAGAGAAAGATAAGATTAAGATATTCTTGTTCGCTTTTTGGGTTTTTATCAATCTTTTCTTCTAGTTTATTGATGGCTTCGGAAGTATTGCCGGTAACTCGGTAAATCTGATTTCTCAAGGCATTTCGGTAGTTGCTTTCTCCCCATTCTTCGTCCAATTCATCTAAAAGTTCTAAAGCTTTATCGTATTGTTTGGTGCGATTATACAAATTTGCAAGGTCTTCTTTATAATCTGAATCTTGCTTGATTAGCTTTTTTACTAAAGGAATAGCAGCATCATAATTTCTAGATTCATAATACAAATCGTACATTGCTTCCATTACCTCAATTCTTTCGTGATCCCAAGCCAACACCTTGTTGTAATTGATTTCAGCATCTTCATATCGTTTTAATTTTGAAAGATTTTTTCCCATTTCAAAATAAACAACCGCTTTGTTTTCTTCGTTTTCTCCTGCAGCTTTTTCTGCTTTTCTTAATGCTTCAATTGCTAATTCGTAATTTTCAATTCCTTTTTGTTTTAAGGCTTCAAAAAAATATTCTTGAAATTCATCGGTTACATTTCCAAGATCTTCGGTTACTGGGTCTCCTAGTTTTTGAGCGTAGGTTGAGTTTGGGAATTGGAGTATTCCAAAGAGAAAAAGAAAAAAAATAATTCTTGTATTCATTTTTTTGTCTGGTCGAGCGCTCCCGAATAGTCGGGAGAGACCTAATTTATTAATAAACCCTTCGTCTGCACTCAGGGTGATACAATACTGTTACTTCAAAGTCGAATAATCACCAATACTCACATTTGTAAATTTACCATCGAATGTTGCGTGATTGCCAATCATAGCGTTGTCCAAAGTAGCATTTTTAATTAATGTGTTGGTTTGGATTATACTATTTTTAACATTACTGTCTTCAATTTTTGTTTTTGCACCAATAGACACAAAAGGTCCTACGGTACTGTTTTTTATAACTACTCCTTCACCAATGAAGCAAGGTTTTATAATTTCTGAATTTTCCAAAGTGATATTTTCTGAAATTAAAGGCTCATTCCCTTCTGCTAAAAAGCCTAACATTCTACGATTGGTTTCTATCGTTACTTCTTTGTTTCCGCAGTCCATCCATTCGTCAACGGTTCCAGTTTTGAATATTTTTCCGTCTGCCATCATTCGTTTAATGCCGTCGTTTATTTGGTATTCTCCTCCGTTAATGATGTTGTTATCGATTACA
Organism: Flavobacteriaceae bacterium; assembly: GCA_021648265.1. GTDB lineage: Bacteria > Bacteroidota > Bacteroidia > Flavobacteriales > Flavobacteriaceae > Marifrigoribacter. Next base: position 62,443 of record JAKITD010000003.1, read on the forward strand.
TATTGCAATTCTTTTTTAAGTACTGAAACGTCCTTAAAATAATAAATCCCGATAACGGCTTGATTGCTTACAAATTCGGTAGGCTTTTCAACAAGTTCGGTAATTTCTTCTTTTTCGTTCAGATTTACGACTCCGTATGCTTCTGGATTATTGACTCTTTTGGTCCAAATAACGCTGTCTGCTTCTTTATCTAAATCGAAATCGGCTCTAATTAAGGTATCAGCATAAGCAATTACAGCAGGCCCCGAAAGTGAAGGTTCTGCACACATAATTGCGTGACCAGTCCCTAATGGAGTTAGCTGTCTGTAAATACTTGCTTTTGCTCCTAGATCTGTTGCAAGTGATTTTAAACTTTCCACTACCTCATTACCAAACCAAGCGGGATCGCCTAAAATAAAGGCAATTTCTTCAATAGGTTCATTGAGTAAACCTGCAATATCGGCTACTAAACGATGAACGATTGGTTTTCCAGCAACCGGAATTAAAGGTTTTGGCACTGTTAAACTGTGTGGGCGTAATCGTGAACCACGACCTGCCATTGGTACTATTATTTTCATAACTCCTATTCCCTGCGTAGGGATCTTATTAATTGAACGTCTAGTTTTATTGTTTCCAATTCCGCAATTCCGATATTTTCGGAACGGAATCACTTTTTCATTATTCTTTTATTTCACTTCTCCCGAATAGTCGGGACGATTAGTAAACGGAATTGAGATAAAATTTTGTTTTCATTTCATGAAATTCCTGCCTTACTTCGACTCCGCTCAGTACAAGTCGCAGAAATTAATTATTTAACGCCAGTACTCCCAAATCCACCTTCGCCTCTATCGGTTTCAGATAATACCCCAACTTCGTTCCAATCTGCACGTTCGTGTTTTGCAATAACTAATTGTGCAATACGCTCTCCGTTTTCTATAGTGAAATCTTCGTTGGAAAGATTGACCAAAATTACGCCAATTTCTCCTCGATAATCAGCATCAATGGTTCCTGGTGCGTTTAAAACGGTAATTCCTTTTTTTGCTGCTAATCCGCTTCTTGGACGTACTTGTGCTTCAATACAAACAGGTAATTCTATAAACAGTCCTGTTTTGATGATGGTTCTTTCTAATGGTTTTAATAAAATTGGTGAATCTAAATTTGCTCGTAAATCCATTCCTGCGGAAGCATTAGTTTCATAATTTGGTAAATCATGATTGGATTTGTTTATTATTTTTATTTTCATATTTTCTATTTGGGGCAGGTCAGGACCTGTCGCTGCCTATTATTCTTTTAATTTCATTTCGTTCTGTAAAAAACATTGTAGAAACAAACACTATTAATAACGCTGTTCCTGTCCATAAATTACTTTCTAAAACATAAAATGAAAGTACCGAAAATCCAACGGATAATAATAAATAAAACCCTATTTTTTTAAGGTCGTATGGTACTTTGTAATATTTTCTTCCAAGGAAGTAAGAAACGACCATCATACTTCCGTAAGCAGCTAATGTTGCAATTGCCGAGCCTCTATAACTGATAATCGGAATTAGAGTGAAATTTAAAACCAAGGTGATTATAGCTCCAAAAACCGAGATATAAGCTCCAAATTTTGTGCGATCAGTCACTTTATACCAGACAGAGAGGTTATGATAAATTCCCAAACATAAATTTGCGAGTAAAATAATTGGAACAATAACTAAAGCATCCCAAAAACTAGAATCTGGTATTAGTAATCGTTTAAATATATCCAAATAAACCACGACAAAAAGTAAAATTAAACTTCCTAAAATGGTAAAATATTTAGTGACGGTGGCGTAGGTTTCTTTAGCATTTTTTTCTTTGGAATGGTTAAAGAAAAAAGGCTCGATTCCTAATCTAAAAGCCGTGGCAAACAAGGTCATAAATACACCAAGTTTGTAACAAGCGGCGTACATTCCGAGTTCTGAATCTGCAATATCTGAAGGTAATAAGTACCGTAATAAAATCTTATCGAATGCTTCATTTATTGAAAATGCAATTCCTGCAATAAGTACTGGCAATGCATAACGCATCATATTCTTCCAAACAACGCGATCAAACGAAAATTTAATTTTCAGATAAAGCGGCACTAAAATTAAAAAGGTAATTCCACTTGCAATTAAATTCGAAATAAAAACATAGACTACTTTTCCTTCTTCTAAATTAATGGTTGCCCAAATAGAGGAAGGGTCTTTTTCTGCCCAAAGAGGCAAAACCAAAAAGAAAAAAAGATTAAAACCAAGATTAATACAAACATTTACAATTTTAATAACGGCATATCGCATTGGTTTTTCGTTGGCTCTGAGCCAAACAAATGGGATGACTACTAAAGCGTCTAGTCCTAAAATCAGCAATCCGTAGGTGATATATTCCACCTTAAAATTTAAAAATTCGGCAATTTGTTGGTTGAAAAATAGTGTAATTACTAAAAATAAAAGTGTTGTAATTGTTACCGAAGTTAATGCGGTAGATTGCACTTTTTCTTTCTGAAACTCCTTTTTGTTGATAAATCTAAAAAAAGTAGTTTCCATTCCGTAGGAAAGTAAAACGTTTCCTAAAATTAAAAAAGCCATTAAGGAAGCGTACACCCCGAATTGTTCTTTTCCTAAAACCAACACATAAAGAGGTACTAAAAAAATGGCTAAAGCTCTAGGTAAAATCGTAGCTAAACCATAAATAAATGTCTGTTTAAAAAGTTTTTTAAATATGCTCAAAAGTGTAAATAATTAAGCTTTAAAAGTATAAAATTTTAATGGGTCAAACACTATTAATTTTCAATTTTAGGATTGCTTTGTGGATAGGCTAACATTTCTTTTTCTTCAATATTAGAAATTTTATAATAGTAGGTTTTTTCCTCCCGATTACTATCAGAATTGGAATAACTAATTACGGCTTCATTATCTTCTAACTGAAACGGAAATTTTTGAGGAGGAGTATTCGCCGCTTCTTTTGAAATGTCACTATCCATAATCACATTTTGGTTCGTTTCGTTTTTAAAATAACCTACAATCTGATTTTGTTTTTTTGAAGTTGCTTCAATAATCTTTCCTCTAAAGTAAATTTCATTAAAATCAATTCCTTCAGAAACCGAAGAAAATGTAATGATTAAATTAATACCAGAACCTCCGCCTTTTACTCCAGCTACCCATTTTTGACAATAAGTTTTTGAAATTGTAAAAGGAGGGTTCTCAGAAATATTTAAATTTTTATTGTTTGATTTAGAGCCTCCACAACTTGAAAACAAAATGGTAAATAATACTAAAGTAAAGCCTTTAAATTGTTTCATATCTATAATTACATTTTATAAATGTAAACAAAACCTTGTTTATATCTTATAATTAATACCAAAAAATGGTGTAACTCCTTCAACTGATTTTCTATTAATGGTAATATTTTTAGTATAGAAATAAGGAATAGTTAGCTTTATTGAAAGCTTATTTGTAATCCAAAAATTTCCCCCAACACCAATATCGAAAATTGTTATTGCACTATTTTGAATATTCAAACGTGTTAAGTCTTCAAGTCCAAACCCATAACCTAAAGTGCCAAAAACATTATACTTTTTTTTATTTATAAAATAATATTGTGCGGATGGAAGAATACCATAGGAGTTAATAATCGTCCCACTTTCATTTTTAAACAGTGTATTATTCGAAGTAAAAAACCCTGTTGATACAGAAATATTTTTTGAAACAAATAATTCAAAATTTATAATCCCAATATATCCAATATCTGTCGAATTTTCAATGTTGCTATTTTGATTGGTTATAAATGGTGCAAATTGTAAAGATAATTGCATATCTTTTTTTTGAATTTGGGAGTAACTAAACATTGTAATAAAAAGAAAAAAAAGTAGTAAAAATATTTTCATAACTAGTAAATTTAATTCGTTTATATGCTTTCAAAAACTATTCCATAATAATTATTAGTCTTTATGAGAAAATAATTAATAATTATTATTTTATGACAATTGATTGTTTTTAGCCCTTTTTTCTATAGTACCTTTGTGTAAAATTAACCAATTAATTATGTACAAATCAAAGTCACCCGAAGATGCGGTAAAAGTCATAAAATCTAACAACCGAGTTTATATTCAAGCAGCAGCAGCAGCACCTCAAGCACTTATAAACGCAATGTCAGCAAGGCATGAGGAATTACGAAATGTAGAAGTTTGTCATCTTCATACCGAAGGAGCTGCGCCTTATTCAGATCCAAAATTAAAGGATAGTTTTCATGTAAATTCCTTTTTTATCGGCGCTAATGTTCGCCATACTTTAAAAGCTGGAAATGGATCTTATACTCCTGTTTTTTTAAGTGAATTACCTATTCTTTTTAAACGAGGAATCATTCAATTAGATGTGGCTTTAATTCAGGTTTCTCCTCCAGACAAACACGGATACTGTTCTTTAGGCGTTACTGTCGCTGCAACTTTAGCAGCAATTAGCAATGCAAAACATGTGATTGCTCAATTAAATCCGCAAATGCCTAGAACTCATGGCGACGGAATTATTCATTATACAGAACTAGATACTTTTGTAGAAGTTGATGAACCTTTGCACTATCACGAACCTGCAAAACCCACCGAAAGTGAAGAAAAAATAGGTGATTATGTAGCGGAATTAATCGAAGATAAATCTACCCTACAAATGGGAATTGGGAATATTCCGAATGCGGTTCTTTCTCGTTTAGGAAACCATAAAGATTTAGGATTGCATACCGAAATGTTTTCAGATGGTGTGATCGATTTAATTCTGAAAGATGTAATCAATGGAAACTATAAAGGTATCAACCCAGGAAGAGCAATGGCGACTTTTTTAATGGGCTCAAAACGATTGTTTGATTATGTTGACGACAATCCTTTTATTGAAATGCGGGAAGCCGATTTTGTAAATGATGTAGCAATCATTCGGCAAAACCCTAGAATGGTAGCGATTAATTCTGCCATTGAAATTGATGTTACCGGACAAGTTTGTGCAGATTCTATAGGTTCAAGTATGTATAGTGGCGTTGGAGGACAAATGGATTTTATCCGTGGTGCTTCTTTAAGTAAAGGCGGAAAAGCAATAATTGCGCTTCCATCTATCACTCCAAAAGGGATTAACAGAATCGTACCCTTTTTAAAACCTGGAGCTGGAGTAGTTACTACCAGAGCTCATATTCATTATGTAGTTACTGAATATGGTGTTGCAAATCTCTACGGAAAAACAATCAAACAGCGTGTAAAAGCATTAACTGAAATTGCACATCCTGACTTTAGAGAACAAATTGCTCGGGATTATTTTGATAATTAATCTTTTGAAAGATTTAAGACCGCTTCGCTTTAAGATAAAAGAAGAAAGACTTGATTAGAACTATTATTTAAGCAATGGGTTTTCATTATTGTGGTAATTAATTGTTTTTTAAAATCGTTCTTTCAAATTTTATTTGTTATTTGAACAATCAAAATACAGCACCTTGAATATTAAATATTTTATATGAAAAAATCAGTCGCAACCTTACTATTAATCCTTATCAGCACTATGACTTTTGCACAAAAAACTAACATGACGCCCGAACGTCTTATTACTCTTGGAAGAGTTGGGGGAAAAGGAATTTCAACCAGCAACAACCAAGTTCTTTTTGGAGTTTCAAAATATAGTTTTACTACTCAGAAGAAAACAAACAGTACTTATTCTGTTGATATTAATGGTGGCGATGTAAAGAAAATTGCAAAAAAAGATGCGAATCTTAACGATAAATCTATTTCGCCAAATGGTGAATTTATCATCAAAGTAAAAGATGAAAAACTAAAAAACATTTCAGGTTCCGACTTTCATCCAGATGTAAAAGATAGTAATGTTATGATCTATGACGAGCTTAATTATCGTCATTGGGATACTTGGGAAAACGGAAATTACAGTCATATTATGTATCAATCTACTTCCGATAAAAAAGGAAAACTGATCGATATTATGAAGGGAGAACCTTTTCATTCGCCTCAAAAACCATTTGGTGGTGACGAAGATTATCTATGGGCTCCCGATAGTAAAAACATCTTATATGTAACCAAAAAAGCAAGTGGTGTCAACTACGCAATAAGTACCAATACCGATATTTTTCAATACGATTTAGCTACCGGAAAAACCACCAATTTAACCGAATATAACAAAGGTTACGACACGGCTCCTGCATTTTCAAGCAAGGAAAATTTAGCTTGGTTACAAATGAAACGCGATGGTTACGAATCTGATAAAAATGATATTATTGTTCGCATAAACGAAAAAGACATCAACTTAACTGAAAGTTGGGACGGAACGGTAAATAGTTTTATTTGGTCAAAAAACGGAAAGAAAATATACTTTGTCGCTCCTGTTTTAGGAACGGTCCAAATATTTGAAATTGAAGTTCCTTCTTCAAAAAGTAAGGCGAAAAGTCCTCGACAAATCACGGAAGGGCAATTTGATGTTCCTTCAATAATTGGAGAAGTGGGCGATAAATTAGCGGTGATTAGGCGTGATATGAATCATGCAAATGAAGTGTATTCCGTAGAAATTTCTTCAGGAAAAATGAAGCAATTAAGCCATGTAAACGATACGGTTTATGCAAAAACAAATCTTGGAAAAGTAGAGAAACGCATCACCAAAGCCACGGATGGAAAAGACTTACTTTCTTGGGTAATTTATCCACCAGATTTTGATCCAAATAAAAAATATCCAACTATACTTTATTGTCAAGGCGGACCTCAAGGAGCCTTGAGTCAGTTTTATTCTTTCCGTTGGAATTTCCAACTAATGGCAGCTCACGGTTATATCATTATTGCTCCAAACAGAAGAGGAATGCCTGGATATGGAGTAGAATGGAACGAGCAAATTAGCAAAGATTACGGTGGTCAAAATATGGACGATTACCTTTCGGCTATAGATGATATTTCGAAAGAAAGTTATGTTGACACCAACAAATTAGGCTGTATTGGTGCGAGCTACGGAGGTTATTCTGTGTTTTATTTAGCAGGAAATCACGAAGGAAGATTCAAATCGTTTATCTCTCACGATGGTATTTTTGATTGGCGAAGTATGTACGGAACTACCGAAGAAGTATTTTTTCCAAACTGGGATTTAGGAGGTGCTTATTGGAATAAAAATAATAAAGCAGCACAGAAATCTTATAATGAATTTAACCCAACTACTTATGTTGACAAATGGGATACGCCCATTTTAATTATTCAAGGAGGGAAAGATTACCGCGTACCTATCGGACAAGGATTAGCAGCATTTCAAGCAGCGCAATTAAAAGGGATTAAAAGCAGATTGATGTTCTTTCCAGAAGAAAATCATTGGGTGTTAAACAATCAAAATAGTTTGATTTGGCAACGGGAGTTTTATAAGTGGTTGGCGGAGACTTTGTAGTAAAACCTAATAAAGTCCCGATAGCCACCGGGATGATTGTAATTAGCAAATAAATTTGATTACAATTATGTTCTGTACCTTTATACAAAAAACGCCTTCTGAAAAATTTCAGAAGGCGTTTTTTATAACTAATTTTGATATGAAATAGGAATTATAAGGTTAATCAAAATACTCATCATCCAAACTATATTCAAAAGTGCCATCTAAGCAATCAAAAGGCCCTGTTGTTTCTCCTGTGTTAACATTATATAGTGTAAAAGTAAACTCAAAAGTTCCTTTAATAACTTTGTCTTCTAAATTAAACTCAGTAATTATTAATTCCCCAAATTCGCCTTCATAAGCTTGGGTTGGGTCTTGATTTGCATCATTATAGATTAAATTAACATGAGGTTGTGGTGAACCACTATTATCTGTATTATCAACACCTAAATTATAAGTACCAACCGCCCAATTACTTTCTGGTATAAAAAGATTAATTTCTTTACTATTATCAAATGTAACATCTTGTGGTGTACTGTTACCTTGTACCCTTAAAAAGGGTTCTTCTACATCTCCATAAGAAATAATAGACACAGCGTTATCTGTAAAGACCCCCCATAAAAAAGGCACCATATAGTCATATTGAATCCCTTTAATATTAGCAGTCATTAGGGCGTAACTTTGAGGAGTTTCTTCAGGTGTATTAGTTACAGGGCCAATCCAGTCACTAAAAACATTACCGCATTTAGCTCTAATATAAAAATCATAAGCTGCATTAAAACTTAAATTGTTAATAGTAACCGAATTTATTTCACTACTTATTATAGTTCCTTCTCCTTGAGTAAAACCTTGAAGAGCATATTCTATTTCCCAAAAGGTTGTGTTTTCATTTTCATCCCAACCTAAATCTACTTTTACTAAATTGGTATAATTTACAATAGTAAAATTAGAAGGTAAATCGCAAGATATATTTTCTTCAGTGTCATCTCCTGCACATCCTACGATAAGAAGTGTTAAGAGAATAATAAGGCTAAATTGTTTTTTCATGTTTCTATAAATTTTATAATTAGTATATCTCGCTAGTTATCAGATTTGTTAACTGTATTAATTATGATGTTAAAATTAGGTATTTCTTGGTTTTCACCTTATCATCCTAATTATCCTGCCAAGCTTCGCAAGTTGACTAAATTTGGCTATCGCCTAATTACCCAGCCAATGCTTCAGCACCACCAACAATCTCTAAGATTTCATTGGTAATAGAAGCTTGTCTTGCTTTGTTATATTGTAAGTTAAGTGCATCTCTTAATTCGGTTGCGTTGTCGGTTGCTTTGTGCATTGCCGTCATACGTGCACCGTGCTCACTTGCAGATGAATCTCTTAATGCTTTAAACAACTGCATTTTTAAGCTCTTCGGAATTAACTCCTCAACAATTTTTTCTTTTGAAGGCTCAAAAATATAATCTGAAGCATCGGTAGTTTCTTCAGATACATTAGAAACAATTGGTAAAAATTGCTCTTTCATTAATATTTGAGTCGCTGCATTTTTAAATTTATTATAAACCAAAACGATCTTATCATACGATCCTTCGGTAAATAAATCCATTAATTTTTGAGCGATTTCAGCAGTATTTGCAAAAGTTAATTCGTCGAAAATCTCTGTGTTATTTTCAATTACGTTATGCTCTTTTATAATTACATCGTTTGCTTTCTTACCTAAAGTGATAAAATCTACTTTTGCAGTTTTATATTCCTCTTTAATTAAAGAGTAACTAGCTTTTACGATATTCGAATTAAAAGCTCCAGCCAATCCACGATTAGAAGAAATAGCCACTAGTAATACGTTGTTTATTTCACGTTGGTCTGTATAAGCACTTCCAACATCACCCTCTAAACTTGCACTTAAATTTTGTAATAACTCAGATTGTTTGTCAGCATACGGACGCATCGTTGTAATTGCATCTTGCGCTTTTTTCAATTTTGCAGCAGACACCATTTTCATGGCACTGGTAATCTGCATCGTTGAAGATACCGAAGCTATTCTATTACGTATTTCTTTTAAATTTGCCATTTTTCAAGTTATGAGTTATGAGTTCAGAGTTATGAGTTGGGAGTTTTTAAAACACCATATTCATTTCTTCACAAACTATTTCTGTTTATTAATCATATACTATAAAACCCACCAATTTTTAATAAAAATATTATGAGTTATGAATGCAGAGTTATGAGTTTTTAATTATTGCTACTAAAATACGTATTAACTCTTCACATTTATTCGTCAAATCTATAGGAACTTCTCTTCCAGTTGCTTTTAATATTTCTAACCAATATTTGGTTTCGTCTGCTTCCTTTAGGGCTATTCCAAATTTATTCTTAAAATCTTTTCTGCTTACTCCTCTTTGAGCTTCTCTAGTATTGGCTCCAATACTTGTTCCGCTTTTTAAAAGTTGTGAAGCTATTTCAAAATCTTTACTAGCTTTTAGTTGATCACAATACAAAACTACTTCACAAGCAAATTGAAAACTCTTTACTCTTATTGGGCTATTTTCAAAAGCCATAGTTTTATATTTTAATATTGAGTTCAAATTACTCTGAACTCAACACTCTTAACTCTTCACTAGTTATTATACTTCGCAGCTAAATCTTTAGCAACATCGGTTAATACCTTAACAGCTTCATCGGTTAATTTACCTGCTTTTAGGGTATTTAATGTATCTCTATGTTTAGCATTAAGGAATTCGATATAATCTGCTTCAAATTCTTTCACTTTTTTTACGGGTACGTTGTTTAACAAGTTTTTAGATCCTGCATAAATAATTGCAATTTGATCTTCTACTGTAAACGGATCGTTTTGTGCTTGTTTAAGGATTTCAACATTACGTTTTCCTTTTTCAATTACATTTAAAGTTGCTGCATCTAAATCGGATCCAAACTTAGCAAACGCTTCCAATTCACGGAATTGTGCTTGATCTAATTTAAGTGTCCCCGATACTTTTTTCATTGATTTTACTTGAGCGTTACCACCTACACGAGATACCGAAATACCTACGTTAATCGCTGGACGTACACCCGAGTTAAATAAATCACCATCTAAGAAAATCTGACCATCAGTAATCGAAATTACGTTGGTTGGAATATAAGCAGAAACATCTCCCGCTTGTGTTTCGATAATTGGTAATGCCGTTAATGAACCTCCACCTTTTACTTTGTCTTTTAAAGACGCTGGAAGGTCATTCATTTGTTTTGCAATTTCATCATTGTTAATGATTTTTGCTGAACGTTCTAATAATCTAGAGTGAAGGTAAAATACATCTCCAGGATATGCCTCACGTCCCGGTGGACGTCTTAATAATAATGAAATCTCACGATACGCAACTGCTTGCTTAGATAAATCATCAAAAACAATCAATGCAGGACGACCTGTATCTCTAAAATACTCCCCAATTGCAGCACCTGCAAAAGGAGCATATACTTGCATTGGAGCAGGATCTGATGCGTTTGCTGCAACAATAGTTGTATAAGCTAATGCACCTCTTTCTTCTAATACTTTTGCAATATTTGCTACGGTTGATGCTTTTTGTCCAATCGCAACATAGATACAATATACTGGCTCACCAGCATCGTAAAATTCTTTCTGATTAAGAATGGTATCGATACAAACAGTAGTTTTTCCTGTTTGACGGTCACCAATTACCAATTCACGTTGACCTCTTCCTACTGGGATCATCGCATCAATTGCTTTAATACCTGTTTGAAGTGGCTCGGTTACTGGCTCACGAAAAAGCACCCCTGGTGCAATACGCTCTAATGGCATTTCGAAAGTTTCGCCAGCAATTGCTCCTTTACCATCGATAGGATCTCCAAGAGTATTTACAACACGACCAACAATACCTTCACCTACATTAATAGATGCGATACGTTGTGTACGTTTTACGGTTGAACCTTCAACAATGTTTTTTGAATGACCTAACAATACTACACCAACATTATCTTCTTCAAGGTTAAGTACAATTCCTTCTAATCCATTATCGAATTCTACTAATTCACCATATTGCACATTAGAAAGTCCGTAAACACGAGCAATTCCATCACCTATAGTTAATACACTTCCTACTTCGTCTAAAGAAGCGGTAGATTCGTAACCTGATAATTGTTTCTTTAATATTGCTGATACTTCAGCTGGTTTAACTTCTGCCATTGTAATCTGTATTAATCAGAATTTCTTCTGAAAATTATTTATATACTCTTATTAAATTCTCTTTTAATTCTTGCTAGATTGTTTGAAATACTAGCGTTGTATTGTAAATCGCCTACTCGAAGAATAAATCCTCCAATAATAGATTCGTCAATAGTACTTTCTATCGTTACTTTATCACTTCCAATAAGTTCTTTTACTTTTGCTAATACTTTAGCTTCTAATTCTGGTGAAAGAGAAACAGCTGTTGTAACATAAGCTACTTTTATACCTTCCGATTCTTTATATATTTCAATAAAACTAGCTGCAACTCTACCTAAAATTGAAGTTCGTTTGTTTTCAACAAGTATTTTGATAAGTGATTTTGTTGTTTCAGATTGTTTCGAGAAAATTTCAAGAAGTGCTTCTTCTTTATTTTCCTCAGAATATACTGGACTCTGAAGCATTTCACTCAACTCATTACTATCGGTAATGGTATTGTAAACCACTTGCATATCTTCAAACACAACTGAAGCGTTATTAGCTTCGTTGGTTTGTAATAAAACTGCTTTTGCGTAACGTTTGGCTGCTCTACTTCCCGTCATAATAATTTCCTGCGAAGGCAGGAATCTCTTTTAATTAATACTATTTAGTTTAAAGTAGCATCATTTAACATGCTTTCAACTAATTTTAATTGCTTGTCTTTATCTGCTAATTCGCTTTTTACCACTTTTTCAGCAATATCAATAGAAAGGCTAGCTACTTGATTTTTTATTTCAGCAATTGCAGATTTTTTTTCACTTTCAATAGCAGCTTGTGCATTGATGATCATTTTATCTGCTTCGGTTTTTGCTTCTTCTTTTGCATCCGAAATCATTGTTTCTTTGATTTCACGTGCTTCTTTAATCATTGCTTCTCTTTCTGAACGTGCTTCTTGTAATAATTTTTGATTGTCTGATTGAAGGTTTTGCATTTCTAATCTTGCTTTTTCAGCAGAATCTAATGCATCTTTTATTCCTTCTTCTCTATCGTTAAGAGCGCTTAATATTGGACTCCAAGCAAATTTCTTAAGTAATAGAAGCAACAATACAAAAAGTATCATTTGCCAGAAAAAAAGTCCAAAAGAGAAATCGTTAATTAACTTTTCCATGATTATATTTTAAAATAATTTTTAAATTTTAATTAAACAACAACTGCAACCAACCGTTGCAATTGTTGTTTTGCATTTTGTTATACTGCAAATAAAGCAGCAAAACCAATACCTTCAATAAGCGCTGCTGCAATTAGCATAGCTGTTTGAATTTTTCCGTAAGCTTCTGGCTGACGAGCAATAGCGTCCATTGCTGAACCACCAATTCTACCGATACCGATACCAGCACCAATTACTACTAAACCTGCACCGATTAAATTTAATGCATCTGGATCTAAGATTACACTCTCCATAATATATATATTTAAAAATTAATAAATAAACGTCTAATGTGCTTCTTCGTGTTCTACAACTGCAAAGCCAAAATAAAGGGCCGATAGCATGGTGAAGATATACGCTTGTAATAAAGCAACTAATAATTCTATCATTGAAATAGCAAAGGACAACACGAATGATGCACTACTACCGATCCAATTTTGAAAAACAAATATTAAACCTATCAAACTCATTAATACAATGTGTCCTGCCATAATGTTTGCGTATAAACGAATCATTAATGCAAAAGGCTTAACAAACACTCCTAAAATCTCTATAGGAATTAATATAATGTACAAAGGTATCTTGCCGTACCAAGGCATAGAATTACCAAGTGGATCAAAAATATGCATCCAATAATTTTTATTTCCTGAAACCTGTGTGATGATAAATGTCATGATTGCTAATGCAAATGTAATAGCAATATTTCCTGTTACGTTAACCCCTAATGGAGTCAATCCAAATAAATTTAAAAACCATACAAAGAAAAATATCGTTAATAAATAAGGCATATATTTTCTGTGTTTTTTTTCTCCTATATTTGGGATTGCAATATCATCTCTAATATAAAGTATGATTGGCTCTAAAAATCTTCCAGCTCCAGTAACAATTGGACCTTTTTTGAAAGATTTTGCCATACCTACAAATGCTAATAACATTAAGATTCCTGTGATAAGAATCATCAATACACTTTTTGTGATTGAGAAATCTAATGGTTTTGCTTGTGTTGGATGGTGATGATCGTCTAAAGTAATCGTTCCTTCAGCATCTGTTTTATATACTTTATTATGATATAATGTATAATATTTTCCGTTGTTCTCTGCAACTGCATCACCATGATGAAATTTTGAAGAAGAAAATAATTGAATTCCATCCTCTTGATCCCAAAGAATTACCGGAAGAGGAAAACCATAATGTTTGCCAGTTTCACTATCGCTGAAAAAAGTAAAATCATGAGAATCTAATAAGTGATGATTTATACTTTCTTTGATTTTTGTTTTTAAACTTACCTGTTCTGGAGTTCCTTCATGCTGTTCATGCGACACTTCTTGATGTTCGTTTGAATGATCTTGGGCAATCAGTCCGAAACTAAAAAAGAACAGTATTACTGTTAAAAATTTTATGGCTAATTTACTTTGCATAGTAAAGAAATTATTTTGGCTTTAAAAATCGGTGCAAAAATAGGATTCTTTATCAAAAGTAAAAAACTATTTATAGTCTTTTTTAGCTTACTTAAAAATCGTTAAGATGACTGGTTATTAAGCTGTTTTGAAAGGTAGATGACTTCGGCTATTAAACAAATAGAATAAGGAACAAAAAAAGCAATAAATTCTACTGTTTGCATCTTACCATCTGCCTTGTATGTTGGGTAAAACACCAAAAAGAAAACTAAAAATTTGATAGCACTTCCCGCCATAAAAACAAATCCTGCTTGTGCAGAATTACTGTTTAAAGATTTTTCGACAAGCACTAAAACGATGACTGCTAACAAATAATTAACAATATAAGATCGTATAATTTGATTTTCGAAGAGGGGAATTCCTGTTAAATGAAGAATAAAAAGGTGAAGACCAAATAGTAACACCAATAATAAAAGTAAAGAAAGTAAAAACCTAAGGCTTGTTTTTTTCATTAGTTTACTTATTTAATTCGTTGGTTTGTTTTAATACTAAAAATAAAGAAATAGCAACACCTAGCAAGGTAAAAATAATGGTATAAAGCTTTCCTTCTGGATTATAATTACCATCTAACCAGGCTCCCCCTTTTGCAAATAGGTAAATAATAACTCCCATTTGTATTCCTATTCCAGATAAAATTGCCCAGCGTCTAATACCGCTTTTACCTTTGTTAGACATTTTTAAACTTGTGCTTGCTGCGAGGTAGTAGAAGATGTTCTTTGGCTACGATCGTAAGGAAGGTCTTTTGTAATTTCTTTTGTTGTGGTAGTGGCTGTTTTTTTAGAGCCTTTCATTAAGCAAGTTGCATTGAATATAGCGCCAGGTTCTACAGCTAATTTTCCAACCACCACTTCGCCTTCAATATTAGCTGTGGATTTTAAGGTAAGAGTATCTGAAACATCTATAACTCCTTTTATCTTTCCTTCAATGTCAGCATTTTTACAACTAAGGGTTCCAATAATAACTCCCGTTTTTCCGATAACCACTTTAGAAGGTGTTTTTACATTTCCTTCTATAATTCCGTCAATTCTAAAATAACCGTTTGAGGTAACATCTCCTTTAAGAGTTGTTCCGTCATTTATTCGGTTTTGACCTGTATTTTGAATTTCGGATTCTTTCGTTTTTTTATCTGAAAACATAATAGATAGTTTTATTAGCCTTTTCTTCCTTTTGTTTTATTACTTGAATTTGTATTATTAGAACGATTAGGGTTGGTATTTGTATTCTTATTTGGAGCCTTTCCTCGTGAAGATTTTGTTGAAGTTTTCGATTTTTTACTTTCTCTACGCTGGTTGGCTTTCGATTCTTTTCCTTCTTTTTCTTTTCTAACCTTTTTTCTTTCGGTTGGGCTTAATTTTTTCAATTCTTCACTAGTAAGTCCTTCTTTAGATAAATCGGTTTCTAAATAAACATCTAAGTTTTTATGAATTTGGATAATCTTATAATTCTCAGAGTTTATTTCAAAATAAGGCTTACTTACTTTATATTTTTTATTCTCTTTTAAAACCTCAGCAAATCCGCGGGCACCTTGTTTTGAGGTTAATCCGTGTATAATTACAAATTGTTGTTCTGGCGTATAATAATCTACCGAAATACTCATTTCTTCATAGTGATAGTTTTTTATAGCGTCTGCTAATGTTTCTTTTAAATTATTTGCCCCTTCATTATTGGATTTGTTAAAGCTATAAACAATTTTCCATCGTTCGCTTTCTTTGTCCGATAAAAAACTTTTGTTAGCAATTCTAGGTAAAAGTGTTTTATAGAGGTTAAGAGCTTCTTTTCCTTCTTTGGAATTTGGATAATTAAGCGAAACAAAGTTTAATGCTTTTTTGTAAGGTTCAAATCCTTGTTGTCTTCCTATGGCATTGGCTTTTAGTAATTCAAATTTTGGAACAATTGGGTTTCCGAAGTAATTTGAAATATATTCATCAGAAGTTGAAATTACTTGTTGGTATTTTGAATTTTCAAATTCTTCAAACAGTTTTTTGTACTTAAACTCTGGGCTTGATTCGTCTGTTGCAAGTATTGCATTAGGATTTCTTAAAATTTCAGCATAACGAGAATCTGGATACCTTGTAAGGATTTCGTTTTTATATTGATTTGCTAATATTTCATTTTCCTGAATTACATTAATCTTATGAAGATTGTATAAAGCGGGCAATACCAATCTCTTTTCTGGATTAAATGAAAGTAGCGTAGTTAACCTGTTGGTTGCTAAATCATATTCTTTAAATTTTTCTTTATATATTAATCCCAATTGATAATAGGCAAAGTTTCTCTCTTTAGTGATACTATCTATTACTACTTCATCCGAAGGAATTCTAGCGATATAGGAGGATGGTTTATATAAATCGTTTTCTGCAATTGGTGCAATCGTTTCGGTTTCGTCTAAAGTTTCTAATTTTGAAAGTTTATTAGATAATCTCCAATTGTCTTCCAGTTTTCTTTTCCCCCATCTTTTTTTAAATTCTTGTTTTCCGAAAGAAATAGTAGAAGAATTGTAAAAATAGAATGTTGAAGGGCCACTAGGACCTCCCTTTTGATTATTAAAATTGTTTTTCCCTCCTTGATAAAATTCGTTATTAGCAATATTGTTTTCTTGCTCAACTCTAGAAAGAGAATCTTCTATTGCTTGCGCTTTTATATTTTCGGTATAATTAGTAAAATAAGATAAGCGTTCTGCTTCATTCATATTTACAAGACCTATAATACTGTCGTTTTCTGTCGCAATGTCTTCGTATTTAATTACATCGTCAAGGTTGACACGTTTCTTTTTAATTCGTCTATATAATCTAGTCCCTTCCGCTAAGTTAGCAAGGGTACTGTCGTAATAAGCACCTGCAATTTTATACTCGGTATAATCGAAGTATATTTCAGCTAAAGTTTGATAATTAACAGCTTGCATTTTAGAATCGTCTTGATAAGCATCTAGCGATTTGTTATAAAATTCTACCGCAAGGTCTATACTATCATTTTTCCTGTAATATTCTCCTATTTGATGGTAGATTTTATCTAAGAAAGGACGGTTTTCTCTATCCTTTTCAAGATCGTATAAAAGTTCTAAAAAAGCAACTCGATCCTCTTTTGTGAAATCGAAATTTTTAGCTTTTTCAATATAAGCATTGATCATATAAACCCTAGGAGTCTTTCTGTTTAAAGCAATTACCTCATCAAAAGCAAAGTTAGCTCTGTCTTTCATGTCTAACGCGTTATAAAGCTGACCTTTTATATATAGATATCTACCTTTTAACTCCTTGTTCTTTGTTTTTTCTGAAGCTCTTACAATATATGGTAAGGCTGTTTTTAGAGAATCTAAATTAATAAATGCTTGTGCAATAATTGCGGAAGCATCTGCATAATCTTCCTCACTAATTTCCTCCCGTTTAAACATTTGCTTTAGATTATCTATAGCAACTTCTTCATTGTTTAATCTAATGTTTGTTTTTGCTTTCCAAACCTTAGCGTGATTAATACTGTTACTGGTTGGGTATGTTTTTAAAATAAAATTAAAGGCATCTAAAGCTTGTACAAATCGCGCATCAAAATACCTTGCTTTTCCTAACAAAATAAATGCTTCGTCTATTTGAGGGTTGTATTCTGTGCCATCAATATAAATGGAGTGTTGCTGAATGGCTTTAGTTGCTTTTTCTTCGGCTTTGTTAAAATTTGGGTTTTCGTTTTGGCCTGGCAACACTTTGTCCTCGTCTAACTGAAGCCTTTCTACGGGTAAGATTTCCCAAAAATCATCTCTATAGCTTCTTGCTAGGTCTTCCTTTCCTGTTTCAAAAGCGAGATTCCCGTTGTACAAAGCATTAAACTCTGCTGTAACCGAGTGTTTAGATCTACTAAGAAATGTGTTTTTTTTACGTGAACAGGCAGCTAAAAGTAAAACTACCAATAAAAATAATGTGATTTTATATATCCCTTTCAAAATGTGATTTTTATATTTTATACTACTGAAACTTAAAAGCCTCTAGTTTAGTGTGTATTGTTCAAAATTAACCGTAAAAATACGTTTCTTTTTAAAATTTCGATAATTATTCCTATAAAATATATGTAAAGCCGTTTTTTGAAGCATTTAAAATTTTTGTTAATTAAATCTTAGAGAGGAATAATAAATATAAATCCTTTGTATTTTTGCTAAAATTTTCAAACAAATGAGCGATACTAAAACCACTTTAACCATACTTGTAGATGAGGAAACTCATGTTATTGAAATGTCTAAAAAGCAGTCTATTCTAGAAGCTGCTTTAAAAAACGATGTGGACGCTCCTTATTCTTGCCAAGGTGGTGTTTGTTCTACTTGTATTGCAAAAATTACTGAAGGCGAAGTGACCATGGCAAACAACCAAATACTTACCGATGGTGAAATTGCTGAAGGATTTATTCTTACTTGTCAAGCGCATCCTACTACTGCTACAATTAGTATTGATTATGATGACGTTTAAAAACGCCTAACGATTTTAAGACGTACGATTTACGACTTATTTTGTAGTGTAAAAATAAGGTTCTCTATAATTTTTTGAGGTGAAATCGTTTTCATGGAATCCTCGTAACCCTCTGGAAATTTATTACCATAAATTGAAGTTGGAAGTAAAGGAAACTTTTCTCTATCTGCTGTTAAACAATTTTCTAGAACTTGTCCAAAAGGCAGAAATCCTGCAAATGGATGGGTAACTCCCCAAAGTGTAATTACTGGAACTCCAAACATTGCTGCTAAGTGACCGTTTCCAGAATCCATAGAAAGCATTCCGTCTAAATTAGAAATTAAGGCCAATTCCTCTTTAAAATTTAATTTTCCTGCTGCGTTTTTAACGGAAGAAAAATCGTTTTCAAGAATGTTTAATTGTTCTATTTCTGTTTTTCCGCCGCCAAATAAAACAATGTGATATTCTTGGGTTTTATCTAATTCTGAAATTACTTCTCGCATTAACTCTAAAGGATACATTTTACTTTTATAGGCTGCAAAAGGGGCAATACCAATAATTTTTTTATGAGTTGAACCAACAAGGTTTTGTAATTTCTGATTAAAATCTTTTCTTGGTAATGGTTGAAACGTAGATAAATCTAGAGGGTATCCTAAATTTCTAAAAACATCGGCATAGCGCTGATGTGTACTCTTTAATTGTTTAAAAACCTTATTGGTTTCTCTGGTAAGTGCTTTTTTTTCTGCTCTACCTTTATTGACGGTTGTCGTTTTCTTTCCTGAAATACATAAATACGATGTGATAATTTTTGAACGGATTACATTATGTAAATCGGCAACGGCATCAACGTCTAAAGTTTTTGCTTCTTTAGCGAGTTTTAGTAAGCCTAAAAACCCTTTGTGTTTTCCCTCCACCTCAGCTTCTAAGAAATTTACATTCGGGAGGTCTTCAAAAAAAGGTTTAAAAAAAACTCTGGAAAGTACGGTTAGTTTTACTTCGGGATAGGTTTGTGAAAACACCCGAAGCACAGGAACAATCATAGCAACGTCTCCCATTGCGGAAAGTCGGATGACGAGTATGTGTTTGGGTTTTTTCAATTATATAAAACCTGCTAGGTTTTAAAAACCTAGCAGGTTCGGGTTGATTTTATTTTTCGCCACGAAGAACCGGATTCAACTCATCGTCATTGTACATTTTCATTTGTTTGTACACTTTCATGTATTTGGTTCCTTCAGAAATATCACTTAATAATTGGTCGATTGCCGTACTTAAATCTACTCGTTGTTCTAGTAAGATATTCAATTTAATAGTACAAGCATCTCTATGTGCTTCCGAAGCATTTTCGCGAGTTGCTTCTTCGTTCATATGATATACTTTTAAAGCTAAAATAGAAAGGCGATCTACTCCCCAAGCTGGACTTTCGGTGTTAATAGTTGCTCCTTCGTTTACAGTAACGCCCTTGTTTTCTTCAAGAAAATAACTATCAATATATTCTACCATATCGGTTCGATCTTGGTTGGAAGCATCAATCTGTCTTTTTAATGTCAATGCACTTACGGGATCAATATTCGGATCACGGATAATGTCTTCGTAATGCCATTGAACGGTATCTATCCAACATTTTCGGTACAATAAATGTTCTAAATTCTGAGATTTAGCATCGTAAGGATTACTAAATGGTTGATCTACCGTATTAATTAGGTGATACTTATCAATTACTTCTTTAAAAATGGCATTTGCTTTTTCTGAAAACATAGTATTGTTATTTATTGTCAATTCCTGCGAAGGCAGGAATCTTATTATTCATTATTTAAACCTTTTCGGCACTTCGACACTTCGGCTCCGCTCAGTGACCACTCCGCTCAGTGTTCAACATTTAAGTACTACAACTTTTCTAAAACATGTAAATACTCAAAGGTATGGTCTGCTTTATGGTTTCGGTTTTCGGTTTTATCGGCTTTAAAGCGTTGGTATTTGGTCGTTTCTAAATGATACTTCCCAAATTGTTCCATCGCAAGTTTCACCACTTCCGAAGACATTAACCCTTCGTTATTATAACTTAGAAAAATGTATTTGAATTGTGCATTTTTTAATAATTCTGTAAAAGAATTTAGCACTTCTCCTTTTTTACAATAATCGCTTTTATAATAATCTCGCAAGCCTGTGACTCCCTTGGGTACAAAGATATCATATTTTGCGATAGTATTTAGCAAGTGATAATTTGCGCCATATTGCCTTGCATTATAAGGAGGATCCAAGTATAAAATGTCCCCTTCAATGTTTTTAATAAGCTCATTACTATCTTGCTGAAATACTTGATGTTTACCTTTTGTTTCCTGAAATAAGGCAGGTTTTAAAACCAAGGTTTTTGCTGCAGATGCTTTTATTTTTTTTAAATAAGCGCCGTAAACTGAAGCGGTGTTTGCCACTTTATCGGCACTTTCTAAAAGACTTGCTAACAAAAAATAATATTGATTTTCGTTTATTTCTGAAGCATTTTTCCAAGTTTCAATCTCAATACGAATAGCATCAATTTTTTGTCCGTTTTCTAAAGTAAAATAGTTTCTTCCTGCTTCTCCGTTTTCGGAATAATTATGAAATATAAATCCTTTTTTGCCTTCTAAATTATTAAGTTTTTTTATTAATTCTTCGTAAGAAATTGATTTATAATTTCCAATATAATTTCTATTTAATACAAAGCTATAAAACTCTATATCGTTTGCAATTACTTGTTTTGCTTTGGTTTTAAAGTTTCTTCCAATAATTCCTGTTCCTGCAAAAAGGTCACAGAATATTTTTTGAGACAGGTCTGTACCAACCACTCCCGAAATTGTTTCAGAAATAAAAGAAGATAATTTATGTTTGGAGCCTATGTAGTTCATTTGTGATTATCCTGAAATGCCCAATTTAGATACTCTTCAATTTTTGAAATAGCATAATATGGCAAATTTAATAGTTTGTATTTTTTTCCTGCAATGGTTTGATGTTCTTCCAGAGAAAGTTTTCCAGCATACACCCTTACTGCAAAATTATGGTTTGCTCTGTCAATAAATTGATGTAAGGACCTTAGTCTTCCTGCTGCCCCCGATTTTATTTCTATTGGAATTAATATGTTTTTATACGGTACTATTAAATCTACTTCGGCACTTGAAGTGTTTTTTTCTCTCACCCAAAAATATTGACGATCAATCATACTTTTTTTAATAGTTCGTATTTCTTGATAGACAATATGTTCTATCACATTGCCTTTGTAAGCATCTGTTAAATCATCGTTTATTAAAAGCTCTTGTTGTATTCCAATAAAATAATTTACCAATCCTGTATCTAATAATTGTAGGCGAGGAGATTTTTTAATATTGGGTATTAGTGGGAGTTGAGTGTTAGTAATAGGGTAGATTAATTGTAAAAAAAAGGTTTTTTCCAGTGTCCTGAAAGCTTCAACTACTTCTCTTGATTTATAATTTGAATTGCCAAAACCTTCAAATGTTATTCGTTGTCCAGCCTTATTCATTGCGGTTTTAATAATATGCCTTAATACATTTGCTTGTGTTGTGTTTTTGGCATATTTTGAAACGTCCTCTATGTAAGGAACCAAAATACTTTCAAATGTTTTGCTTAATGAAGAGATGTCTTTAGTTTCAGTATATTTTTGTACAATTTCTGGCATTCCACCAATAAGCGTATAAGTATTAAAAAGTTTTAAAAGTATTTGGTGAGCAAAATAAGGAACTGGCACCGTATTTAACGTGTTTAATACTTGGTTCTCATTTAACGCCATTAAAAACTCCTGAAAGCTAACGGGTCGAATTGGTAGAAATTCTACTCTTCCTACTGGAAAAGAAATATCTGTTTTAAAAACACTTTCCAATAAAGAACCCGCAACTATAATATGTAATTGTGGGTATTCTTCATAAAAGTAACGCAACATTTCCATTGCTAGAGGATACGCTTGTATTTCATCTATAAAAATAAGTGTATCTATTTCTTGAAGTGATTTGTTATTTGATAGAAATATTGCTTGAACCAAATCATTTATATCATCAAAATCTTGAAATATTTTTAAGTCTGAAGGCTTTTCTAGATTTAAATAAATATATTGATTAAAGTTTTCTCCGAAAGTATGGACTAAACTAGTCTTACCTACTTGGCGAGCACCTCTAAGAACAAGAGGTTTTCTATTTACTCTTTTTCTCCAATTAATTAAATCTTTTATATATACTCTATAGAACATTTTTTGATTTGTCACAAAGTTAGGGTTATTTTTTTAGAATATTGTCACAAAGTTAGGGTTGTTTTTACTATTATTTGTTGTATCGTTAGGATTATTGAGGTTTTTCTACCCAAATCACATCACTTAAAGTTTCAGTTTCAGTAGAAAAATTAAACTTTTGCAATTGAAAAGGAGTGAAATTTGAAACATAGTTTTTTATTTCTTTTTCCAATAAATTGATTTCAGATTTTAGCTTCCAATGTTCTCCGTTTTTATCGTACACAATTACGAATAATCTGTTTTTTAAATGATGTCGTTGTTGGCTACTCTGGTTTTTATAAAGCCATTCAATTAATTCTCTTGGATTCTTTTTTGCATATTCAAAAGACTTATTAAACCCTTTAGGAAAAACAGAGGTTTTATGATCGAATGAAATTCCTTGTAAAGTAAAATCTACTAATCTGTTTTTGGTGTTTTTTTCAGGTACAATCCCGTCGCAAGTACTAAAAATATGCTCTACAGCCATTGCCGACCAGAAATTATACCAACGATTAATGGCATAATAAAACAGTTCTTTTTTATCTAATTTTTCTTTTTTTACCACTGCAGCCATTAATGGGATTAAAGCTTCCCAAGTAGGAGTTGAGTAGATAAAATTAGTGTGTTTATCCCAAATATTATTTTGTTTACGGTACCATTTATACGGATACTTCAGACGATGTTTTAATTGCTTTTCAATTTCTTCTAAATCAATTTTCATAAAAAATAAATTAGAAAAGGAAGTAAAACAGTTATCCATAAAGTTGTTTCAGAAATCCAACGTTTTTTAGTAGTTTCAATATAGCTAGTAGCTAAAATTGAAAGAGGAGCGAAAAGGAATATAAATTCACTTCCGTTTTTAATTGGAGTAATAAATATTACTACTATTCCGATTAATAAGATATAAAGTAGTAATCTATTTTTTGACTTCTCTTTTAATGGAATTGTAGCATTATGGAATATTTTTTGAATAATCGAAATTAAAATCAGTATTGATATAAATAGTATTGCTATTAATAATTGAGGCGAATTATATTCAGAAAAATCAAAGCCAATGGAGGTTTGCAAATCTAAAAACCATAAAAAAGAATCGTTTACTAATAAATAATAAACTGTTGTTAGAGTAAAAACAGCGAAAACACCCACAAAAGGGATTAAAATATATTTGTAATTTTTAGACGCTTTTTCAAAAACGGCAAAAAATAAAACGGCAAAAAACAAAATACTCCAGAAGTTAAAAAGTGCTGCAACTGATATCCAAAGTGACGCATCTAATATCTTTTTTTCGGTATTAATTTCAGAAGGTAAACTTATAATTCTTCTTAAGGCTAATAATAAAAAAACATTCGATAAAACTACGCTACTTACCTCAAAAACAGAGGAAAACATAATTATAAATGCACTAAAAAACAATATGGAATAGGTGTTGTTTTTTGTTAGTTTGTTTTTCTTATTAATAAAATTCAGTAAAAAAATAAGAAACAAATAGGTGAGTAGTGATAATGATATTTTAATCAAAAATGGGATGCCAAAACCTACATTTCCTTTAAAAAATAAATAGAAAAAAAAACCTATAATTAGGTATATACTTACTAATATAAAATTGAAGGGTTTAGATTTGCCAAAAAAGCTTGTGAGCATGCTAGTTAATTTATACTTTTGCTATCTTAAAATTATAAAGATATGACTTGGAGCGGATTTTTTTACGGAATACAATCATTTTTTGAAAATGTGGCTTTTTGGCCTTATAATGAATTAAGAGATTTAGAGCCATCAAGCTGGTTTGGAGCTAATATTATGTCATGGATTTTCATGATAATTTGTGCGGTTGCTATGGTGTATTGGATTCTTCAACTTAAAAAATTCGATGATGCTGGCGAAGAAGACAAAAGTGTTACTGCTCACAAGTATTTAGGATAAATCAAATCCAATATCACTACGATAATTCATCGTATCAAAATGTAGTTTTTCTATGTTTTGATACGATTTTTTTAATGCCTTTTTGTAATCTTTATCTAAGGATGTGATTGCTAAAACCCTTCCGCCATTCGTTACAACCTCACCATCTTTTAAGATAGTTCCTGCGTGAAAAACAATGGAATCTTCAATTTCTGAAATTCCTGAAATCAATTTTCCTTTTTCATACGCTTCCGGATATCCTCCTGAAACTAACATTACGGTTGTTGCTGCTCGCTCGTCAATTTCAATTGAAACTTCATCTAATTTTTGAAGGAATGTTGCTTCAAATAATGCTACCAAATCAGTTTTTACCCTAGGTAATACCACTTCGGTTTCTGGATCTCCCATTCTTACATTATATTCAATTACTAAGGGTTCGTTATTTACATTTATTAGTCCTATAAACACAAAACCTTTATAATCAATATTTTCTTTTTGAAGTCCGTTAACCGTAGGTTTTACAATACGTTCTTCAATTTTATTCATCAAGATTTCATCTACAAAAGGTACTGGAGAAATAGCTCCCATACCTCCTGTATTTAAACCCTTGTCGCCTTCGCCAATTCGCTTATAATCTTTTGCTGTTGGAAGAATTTTGTAATTTTTACCATCGGTTAGTACAAAAACACTCAACTCTATTCCGTCTAAAAATTCTTCGATTACAACGGTTGCACTTGCTGTTCCAAATTTTTCATAGGACAACATATTTTCTAATTCTTGTTTTGCTTCATTGATATTTTCCAAAATCAAAACCCCTTTTCCAGCCGCTAAACCGTCGGCTTTTAAAACGTAGGGAGGGTTTAATGTTTCTAGGAATTTTTTCCCTTCAGCTAAAGTATTCTTAGTAAAACTTTGGTACGCTGCCGTTGGAATTTTATGGTCGATCATAAACTCTTTGGCACGTTCTTTACTTCCTTCTAATAAAGCTCCTGCTTTGGAAGGACCAATAAGCATTACGTTTTTTAAATCTTCTGAAGCTAAAAAATAATCTGCAATTCCGTTAACCAAAGGGTCTTCCGGACCTACAATAACCATTTTAATATCGTTTTCTACAACGCAATTTTTAATGGCTTCAAAATCGTTTACCGAAATTGAAACATTAGTTGCTATTTCTGAAGTTCCCGCATTACCCGGAGCTACAAAAAGCTGATTGCACTTATTACTTTGTGAAATTTTATAAGCAAATGTATGCTCACGACCACCAGAACCTAAAATTAAAATATTCATATTGCTGTGTTTAAAAACTATTGCAAAAATACCATTATTTTAAGATTACATTTCGTTTAATTTGTAAATTGATGACCTAAAAAAGAATTAAGACCGCTCTGCTAAAAGATATAAGAAAAAAGACTTGATTGAAACTAAATACATACATCAGATTAAACCTTGAAGGTTTTAAATAAGATGAAAATACAAGTGTATATTTTTTAATAAACTTTATTCTCTTACTATTTATAGTTTTTAATGGTACTTGTAAGTTTTAATCAGGCATTGATGTCTAAATCTAAATATTTAACAATTGAATTTATTTGAATTTACATTGCGATTAAATGGCTTTCCGATTAAGGAAGCAAAAGAACATTTAGCGAAAATTCAAGCTATTCCGGAAAGTGAATACGAAGATTATATAAAAAAACAACGGCAAGAAATTGTTGATTATCATATAAAAAACAATCCTTTTTATCAGAAATTTATTGGTGATAAGAATATTGAAAATTGGAAAGATATACCAATAATGACCAAGAACGATTTGCAAATTCCTTTAAATGAAAGACTTTCCAAAGGGTTTACAAAAAAAAACTGTTACATTAATAAAACCTCTGGCTCTAGTGGTCATCCTTTAATTTTTGCAAAGGATAAATATTGTCACGCAATGACTTGGGCAGAAATTATCAATAGGTTTGGGTGGTTTGGTATTGATTTTAATCGTTCTTATCAAGCACGGTTTTATGGAATTCCTTTGGATTTTATTGGAAATAAAAAAGAGCGCTTAAAAGATTGGTTGAGTCATCGGTTTCGGTTTCCTGTTTTTGATTTATCGGAAAAAAAATTGGAATCGTATTTTAAAATATTTAATCAAAAAAAGTTTTATTACATCAACGGTTACACTAGCTCCATTGTTTTATTTGCAAAATTTCTGAAAAGTAAAAATACAGTTTTAACTCAAGTTTGTCCTACATTAAAATATTGTGTGGTTACTAGTGAAATGCTTTTTGATAAGGACAAAACTCTTCTTGAAAGGTGGTTGGGCGTTCCCATCATCAACGAATATGGCGCGGCAGAATTAGACCTCATCGCTTTCACAAATACAAAAGATGAATTTATAGTAAATAGTGAAACGCTTTTTGTAGAAATTTTGGATGAAGCTAATCAACCCGTAAAAAATGGTGTTTCTGGAAAAATTGTAATCACTTCACTTTATAACAAAGCACATCCATTAATTAGATATGAAATAGGAGATGCTGGAATACTTTCAGAAAAAAGCACTTTTAAAACTCCTATTATAGAAAAATTAATTGGAAGAACTAATGATATTGCAACCCTTCCGAGCGGAAAAGTTGTGCCTGGACTTACCTTCTATTATGTTACAAAAAGTGTGATTGAAGACGATGGAAATGTAAAAGAATTCATTATTGAACAAAACAAACTAGATGCTTTTCATATAGTGTATGTTTCAGAAATAGAATTAAATTCTGATGAAATAGCAAATATTAAAAAAGCCTTAAACGACTATTTAGAAAGCAATCTTAATTTAACTTTTAAAAGGGTAGAAGTACTAAAAAGAAACAAAAGAGGGAAGTTGAAACAGTTTATTTCAAAAATTAATAAGTAAGCTAGTAATTCGCTATTTTTACTACCATAATATTTTAATATGAAAATTACCATTATTGCTGGAGCAAGACCAAATTTCATGAAAATTGCTCCAATTATTCAAGCAATTGAAACCAAGCAACAGCAAAGTATTTCTGTATCCTACAGACTCATTCATACTGGGCAACATTACGATAAAAATTTAAGCGACACTTTTTTTGATGAATTAGGTATTCCAGAGCCACATAATAATTTAAATGTTCATAGTGGAACTCAAGCGGAACAAACTGGAGCTATTATGGTGGGTTTTGAAAATGAATTAAATGAAAACCCTTGTGATTTGGTAGTAGTAGTTGGCGATGTTACCTCAACTATGGCCTGTGCTATTGTAGCAAAAAAAGCTCACACAAAAGTGGCACATATTGAAGCAGGAATACGATCGGGAGATTTAAAAATGCCTGAAGAAATTAATAGAATGGTTACTGATAGCATCACCGATTATTTTTTTACTACTTCAGAAAAAGCTACGGAGAATTTAATCCAACTTGGAAACCTTTCAAAGAATATCTTTTTTGTTGGAAACGTAATGATTGATACCTTAATGAGAAACCTTCCAAAACTAAAAAAACCAACTATCTGGGAAGAATTATCACTTAAAGAAAAAGAATATTATGTACTTACTTTACACAGACCTTCTAATGTAGATTCATTAACCTCTTTTTCAAAATTATTACAACTTATTGTTGAAAAATCTAATGGTAAGCCTATTATTTTTCCTGTACATCCAAGGACTCAAAAAATACTTCAGCAAGCAAATCTTACTTTTAAAAACCTGTATTATATTTTACCCCAAGGATATTTATCGTTTATATATTTGGTTAAAAATGCCCAAGCTGTTTTTACCGATTCTGGCGGAATTACCGAAGAAGCTTCCGTTTTAAACGTTCCTTGTATAACTTTTAGAGACAGTACAGAGCGTCCAGAAACTTGCTCACTTGGCACTAATGTACTTGTTGGAAACGATTTAAACGCAATAAACAAAGCTTTTAAAACATTAGATGCTGGTGATTGGAAACAGGGAAAACCCATTCCAAAGTGGGACGGAAATGCAGCAGTTAGAATTGTGGATCACCTTCTTGAAATTTATGGAAAATAAAAAAACCATATTAGTAATTAGCAATTATTTTCCTCCCGAAAAAGGAGCCGCTTCCAACAGAATGTTTTCTATGGTCGATGGCTTTTCTAAACAAAACTACAAAGTTACAGTTGTTTGTCCTTTGCCTAATTATCCACAAGGGAAAATATTTGAAGGTTTTAAAGGAAAACTATACCAAAAAGAAACTACCAATTTTGGTGAAATATATAGATTATGGCTTTGGCCGAGTAATTCTAGCAACAAGTTTGTTAGGTTGTTTTCTATGATTTCTTTTTCTATAAGCTTAAAATTATTTTTCTTTTTAAAACGAATTCCCAAAAAGGTTGTTATTCAGTATTCACCTGTCTTTGTAGGGTTTACTGCGGTGTTTCTATCGATTTTATTTCGAAAAAAAATCATTTTAAATGTTTCAGATCTTTGGCCTTTAGCAGGACTTGAAATGGGGCTTTTAAAGAAAGGAGCTTATTATTCCATCTTAGAGAAAATGGAGCATTTTTGTTATCGTAAAAGCGATTTAATTTTAGGACAATCTGAAGAAATTCTTCAACATATAAAGAATTTAAAAATTGAACAGCCTTTGTTTTTATATCGAAATTTTCCTGATTTTATTCCTCCAAAAATTACAAAAAAAAACGATGATAAAAATGTAATTAAAATAGTTTATGCAGGATTATTAGGAGTTGCACAAGGGTTGTTGAAAATTTGTAGCGAAGTTGAATTTACTAAAGAAGTGCAGCTTCATATTTACGGAAATGGTCCTGAAACTGAAAAAATTAAAAATATAAATAAAGAAAATATCTTTTATCACGGGGAATTGGATAGAGAAATTCTTCATAAAGAATTACAAAAATATGATATTGGTTTTGTTCCTTTAACCAATAGAATTTATGGTTCGGTACCTTCAAAAATATTTGAATTAAGTAGGTTAGGGCTTCCTGTATTGTATTTTGCTGGAGGAGAGGGAGAAACTATTGTGAATTATTTTTGTATTGGCTGGACGATTCCTGTAAATAATAATAGTGCTTTACAGGATTTTATAACAACACTTTCTTCTGAAAAACTTAAGGAGTTTTCTAATTGTAATATTCAAGAAAAATCGGTAATTAATTTTGATTTAAATAAACAATTTGAAAAGCTAGTAAACACTTTTGATAAAATTTAATACGCTTTATCTTCACCCCCTAAAGCATTAAAAATTGTTTTAAAAACAATCTTAAAGTCTAGTAATAGAGACCAGTTTTCAAGATAAAAAATG
>JAKITD010000032.1 GCA_021648265.1 Flavobacteriaceae bacterium
GTGTTTTCATCTGTTGTTTTAATTCTGAATGTAATTTAATTCCTCCTGTTTGTTGTCCTATGGTTTGTCGCATTTCTTTAACCATTTTTTTTAAGGTTTCTTCGTTTAATTCTTTTGTTTTATAGGTTTCAAGTCTTTTATAGTATGCTTGTTTACTTATCCCACTTGAGCGAAGCGGATGCACGAATACAAAAAAAACAATAAAAAGCAATGAGTAAAACATTGGTAAATCCATTTTACTTTAAACGGTTTACTTTCTTTTTCTCTATTTCTTTGGCTAATGTTCTGGGCAAGCACTTTTTTGATAAGTTGACTCCTGTAATGAGTTCCATATCTGCGATGATGTCCTGCTGAAAGTCTTTTACAAACTCCAGTTCTTCAACACGTTCTTTAAGTTTTTTAAGCTCTTTGTCTTTACTCATTGTTTTATTGTTTTGTTCAAAAGTAGCATACTTTTTAATCCAGTAGTTTATAGAGGATCTTGAAATATCATACTTCTTAGATGCATAATTTACAGAAATCTGACCGTTTGTGATTTGGTCAATGACAAAAAGTTTATGCTCATAAGTAACTTTTTGGTAATGAATTTTTGGACAGGGTTGTTTTTGTGTTTTCATAAGTGACTATAATTAAAGGTTTAATTTTTAGTCAACCTATTTCAGGAATGGACAAAGTATGATTCTGCCCTGACGAAAATCCTCGCGGATTTTCTATTCAGTTTTTATTTACTAAATTAGATGCTTAAACACGCAACAAACCATATACAAATCGTTGCAAGCAATATGACAAAAGTACTCATAGAACATATTATACATTTGATTATTGTACTCCCAATAATACTATTAACGCTGAAAAACAGAAAAGCAGATACTATGAAAATCCTATTGATTTTTATGCTTTTCTTTTTTGTTAATAGTATTTTACTAAATCTACCTCTTGAATATAAGGAACTAAGAATTATTAACGGAAAATGGAATTGGACTGGAAAAATATTTGCAATTTTTGGTTCATTCATTTTTCTTTTGCTTTATAGAAAATATGATTTAAAAGATTACTATTTGACATTAAATCAAAATAAGCCCTTTCTCAAAAAAGGAATATTAATCATTACTATAATTTTATTAGTAGAATTTGTAATGAATTTCATCTATAGTTCACCTGAAAAATGGAATACAGAAACAATACTTTTTCAATTAACAATGCCTGGAATTGATGAGGAAATTGCATATCGCGGAATAATGCTTGGACTCCTGACAAAAATACTCAATCCCTTTTTTACTAAAACTTTTTTTCACCCTGCAATATTAGTGACAGGAATTTTATTCGGACTTGCACACGGACTTTTTCTAACGAATTCATTTGAATTGAGTTTTAAAAGTTCTCCGTTTTTTAGCACAATGATATTAGGAATAATTTGGGGTTGGATAACGATTAAAAGCGGAAGTATATTACTTGCATTAATTTCACATAATTTAGGAAACGTATCTGGAAAATTGATTAGTATGAGATAAATAACTGCTTGCAACACCGTATAAAATTAATGCTTAAGGTCAGTGCTTATCCTAAGTTTCGGCATATCTATAAAGTCCGCAAAATTTTTCAAATTTTGCATTTAGCGGAAAAATAGGATAAAATTTAAAAAATTCTGCTAAGTACTAAACCCGAAAATTATTGTATTTTAACCAGCTGTATTATACTGAAATACTACATATGAAAACAAAAATTACAATGTTAATTATTTTAGGAATGCTATCAATTCCAGCACAGGCAACCTCTATATTAGCATCTTCATTTGGTTGGAATGGCATTGATGATACCCAAGCATTATATGATGCGTTTACTGCAAATGTGGATACATTATATGTTGATTTACAAATAGGAGATTGGGTTTCGGGTCCCTTAATTTTTGACAATATAGTGAACGACAAAATAGTAATTTTTGAAAGAGATGTTAAAATTAATGCTTTAGAAAATGCGTTCGATTCTTATTTATACAACGGACTTTTTACTTTTATAAACTGCTCCAACGTTTCACTTATTGGTTATGGTGCAACACTAGAAATGAACAAAAATGAATATATAAATTTGAATGACGGAAGCGAATGGCGACATATCATAGCCCTAAACGGATGTAACAATTTTAATATATACGGTTTAAAACTTATAAATAGTGGAGGCGATGGTATTGAAGTTAGTGGTATTTGGCAACAACCCATACCAAGTACAAATATTCATATAAAAGATTGCCTAATAGATAATAATTACCGACAAGGGATAAGCGTAACATCAGCACAAAATGTATTGATAGAACATTGCAAAATTACAAACACTTCTGGTACGCCACCTGCTTTTGGTATAGATTTGGAACCCGACAATCCGTATGATGAAATGAGCGGAATAGAAATTAAAAATTGTAGAATTACTGGCAATCAAGGAGGCGGAATTTTATTGGCTTTTTGGTTACTTAACGAAACTTCAAACCCTGTAAGTGTTAGTGTTTCAGATTGTTATATTGGCTCAAACCAAAATCAAGGCATTGTGGTAGATGTAAATTCTAGCGGTCCAGTTTCGGGTCAAGTTACTTTTGAAAGATGTATTATAGAAAATCAACCAGCAAATGGTATTTTTTCAAATAAAAGAGAATCGTTATTTTTAGAATTTAATGATATTATTTTAAGAAATGTAGGATATGATAATACTAATAATGACCCTTTGTACAATATGCCTATCGCCATTCAAAAACAATATAATTACAATGGACTTCCGCTTGGAAACATTACTTTTAACGATGTTTTTATAGATGATAATTTATTTGATAGAGATTTTTTAACCATTGATCATTGGGGACAATCTACACAAGTTGAAAATATTTCAGGAAACTTTTCCATTTATAATCCTAATGGAATTTCGTACTATATTGATAATCCATTAGTCAATGTTACTATTACAACCCAATCTATCGCTTCATTGCCATTGGCAGAGATTAACTTATCTACTAATGATGATACTGCTTACGAAACAGGCAACGACACAACAGCCACTTTTACAGTTAGTCGAACGGCAAACGATATTTCATTTCCGCTAGGAGTTAATTTTTTTATGGTTACAGGATTGGCAACTAACCGATTAGATTACCATTATTTTCCAGAAGCATTGGTTATACCAGCAAATTATTCAGAT
Source organism: Flavobacteriaceae bacterium (assembly GCA_021648265.1). Lineage (GTDB taxonomy): Bacteria > Bacteroidota > Bacteroidia > Flavobacteriales > Flavobacteriaceae > Marifrigoribacter. The sequence continues at coordinate 3,181 of JAKITD010000032.1, forward strand.
GTAACTTATACTATAACTGCTATTGAAGATGAATTAACCGAACCTTCTGAAAACTTAAATCTAGTTATTAAACCAGAAACTCATTATTCTATTTTAGACGGAATTATACAATTGTTTATTGAAGATACTACACTTGGAATAAATGAGTTTGAAAATACTTTGTTTAGTATGTACCCAAATCCCGTTAAAAATAATATTAATATCTCAACTGAATTATCTGAAATTAATGAAATTAAAATTTTCAATACACTTGGGCAATTATTAGAAACTTTTAATACTGAGAATAACAGAATAAATGTTTCTTTTTTGAATTCAGGAGTATATTTTTTACAACTTAATTCGCCTTCTGGAAGGGGTTTAGTGAAATTTATTAAAGAATAGAATATAAAAAATATTATGTGACGAAGAATGACCAGAAGCTAACAAAGGCTATACGTAATGCGGGTAAAGTACTAAATATGAACATTGTAGCAGTAAATAAAATTAGTAACAAACTCGAAAGTGTGGAGTTTCAAACCCCGCACTACGCATAGCCAAATCGTTGATAAAGCAATTAGCAATACAGGTAAACTATGTTTTAGTCGTTTGTTTACCAAATAATTAATACTTATTATTATTTTAGGCTGGAAATGTGTGGGTACTAAAATAAAAATTATAAAGCTTTTGAATATCTTTATTAATTTCTGATTTTGTTAAGTACTAAAAAAGCCCTCCTACACCATAAGGCTTTCGGAGGGCATTGTCGGGATGAGAGGATTCGAACCTCCGATCTCTGGTCCCCCAGACCAGCACTTTAAACCGGACTAAGCTACATCCCGAAAACAATTAAAATCCAAAATTAAATATTTCAAAATCCAAAATAGGGAAAGGCAAAAATAACCATAATATAAATTCAGGCAAACAAGTTTTAGAATATTATTTTTAGGAATAAAACCGGATTTCTCATTACATTTGTAAAAACCTTAATTTATGCTTGTAATTGGAATTGCTGGTGGTACCGGAAGCGGAAAAACAACCGTTGTAAATCAGATAATCGGTGAACTTCCAAAAGATGAAGTTTGTGTAATATCACAAGATTCGTATTATAACGATACCAGTGATATGCTGTTTGAGGAACGTAAAAAAATTAATTTTGATCATCCAAAAGCAATCGATTTCGATTTGTTAGTTTCCCATTTAAAGGAACTTAAAAAAGGAAACGCAATTGAGCAACCTATATATTCTTTTGTAGAGCATAATAGAATTAAAGAAACGATAACTACTCACCCTAAAAAAGTAATTATTGTAGAAGGAATTTTAATCCTTACCCATCCTGATATTCGTAAATTATTCGATATTAAACTCTATGTTCACGCAGATAGTGACGAACGTTTAATTAGAAGGCTTCGCCGTGATATGGCAGAAAGAGGAAGGGATTTAGAAGAAGTTTTAAACAGGTATCAAACTACTTTAAAACCAATGCATCAACAATTTATTGAGCCTACTAAAGAATATGCAGATATCATTATACCAAACAACCGCTATAATACAGTGGCAGTAGATTTAATTAGAAAAATTATCAACCAAAGATTAATAGAGAATTGATTAAGTTTTCCGAAATAAAGAATAAAAGATGGGTTCAAATAATTAGCAATAAATATTTGTTAATTGTACTTATTTTTATTGTTTGGATGTTGGTTTTTGATACTAACTCCTATTTAATTCATCAAGAATTAAACAGTAGTATTAAGAAATTAGAAAATCAGAAAAACACTTACCAAGACGAAATTAAAAAGGACAAAGTCTTTATAGAAAGAATGAAAGACAGCAACGAATTGGAAAAATTTGCTCGCGAAAAATATTATCTTAAAAAGGAAAATGAAGACATTTATATCATCGAAAACCAAGACAGTTTAAAAACAAAAAAGAATGAGTAAATTTTTGTTTAGTGAATTTAATGAAGTTTCTGCTAAAGAATGGAAACAGAAAATCCAAGCCGATCTTAAAGGTGTCGATTATAACGACACGCTTATCTGGAAAAACTTAGAAGGAATTGATGTAAAACCCTTTTATCATCAAGACGACTTTCAATATAATTTTCAAGATATATCCGGCTTTCCAAAACATTGGAACATCATGCAATCCATTTTTATCGATGATGAAACGATTGCTAATCAGTTGATTTTAGATGTAACTAGTCGTGGTGCTGAAGCTGTTTTATTGGTTTCTGAAAAACCCTTTGATATTGAAATTGTTTTTAATAATTTTCCTTTTAAGGATTGTAAGATTCATTTTGATTTTAAATTTCTTTCTGAAGAATTTATCTCTCAATTAAAAGATTTCTTTTCAGGTAAAAATGCAACTGTTTTTTATAATATCGATATTATTGGAAATTTAGCTCGATCAGGAAATTGGTTTCATAATTTAAAAGAAGATCATTCCGTATTAGAAGCTATACTACAAAAGAAAAGTTCAGAAAATATTCTAAGTATCGACACTACATTGTTCCAAAATGCAGGAGCTACGATGGTTCAACAATTGGGGTATGGAATGGCACAAGCAAACGAATATTTGAATCGTTTTTGCGATACTTGTCATTCAGAAGGAGGAACGACTGAAAAATCTAATTTCTCTTCCATCACCTTCAAAATTTCAGTAGGAACCAATTACTTTTTTGAAATTGCAAAAATTAGAGCTTTCAGAAAACTATTCGCTTTAATCGCTAAAGAATACAATATTTCAACCAATTGTAACATCATTGCAATCCCTTCAAAAAGAAACAAAACACTCTACGATTATAATGTTAATTTACTTCGATCTACAACAGAATATATGAGTGCTATACAAGGTGGAGCAAATTATATAGTAAGTTTAGCCTACGATTCTATCTATCATAAAAGCAATGAATTTGGCGAACGGATTGCAAGAAATCAATTATTAGTTTTAAAGGAAGAAAGCTATTTCAATTTCTCGAAAGACCCTTCAAAAGGCTCTTATTATATAGAATCGTTGACCGATCAACTTTCAGAAAAAGCCTTAGAACTTTTCAAAAACATAGAAACAAATAGCGGTTTTCTTTCACAATTAAAAGAAGGAACCATTCAACGAAAAATAAAAGAAAGCGCTCAAAAAGAGCAAGAATTATTCGATTCGGGTAAATTAGAATTATTAGGTACCAACATTCATCCAAACCCGAATGACCAAATGAAAGACGATTTAGAATTATACCCTTTTGTAAAAACAAAACCAAGAAAAACACTCATCGAACCTATTATTGAAAAACGTCTTTCAGAGAAACTAGAACAAGAAAGGTTAAAAAATGAAGCATAAAATGAATAAGTTTATATTATTTACTTTTATTATTACAACTTTATTTAGCTGTTCAAAACCGCTGGAATACAAGTTTTTAGACAAAGATAAACTTGCGACAAATTGCAATGAAATTGACGTGAATTTGGTTCATGAGGTTTACTATAGTTTTAGAGAAGATATTGCAAATTATGCTGAAAAAAACAAACAAACCGAGAACTTAAAATATCAGCATAGCCTTGCTCTTTATATTGTTAATGGGGTATCAGGACAAGCTAATTATAAGAATATAGTTTCAAAACACACAAAAAATATTGTAAAGATATTAGCAAAAGAGAATCAACTTTGGAATAAAGACAAATCATTAAATTACAAATCTACCTACATAAATTGTCTCATTGATAACATAAAAAACAATGAAGTTAAAAATGCAATTCTTTTTTATAGAGATGATAAATTAAGTAAAAACGAATTAGTAGAAATATATAGGTTGAATATTAGAGATGTAAAAACTGACGATCATTTTGCAATGTTTATTGCTTTTGAAAGTTATTATCAATTTCTAAATAAATTAGAATATTAATATGAAGACTCGTAAAAACCTTCAACATATAAAATTCATTTCTGAAAATTCAGAAACCAAATCGGAGTCATTAAAACACGAGAATTTCGTAGCTGGAATCGAACCTTATTTACGAGGTCCCTATTCTACCATGTATGTTCGCAGACCTTGGACTATTAGGCAATACGCAGGTTTTTCTACTGCAGAAGACAGCAATGCTTTTTATCGTAGAAACTTAGCCGCGGGTCAAAAAGGACTTTCCGTAGCATTCGATTTGGCAACCCATAGAGGTTACGACAGCGACCATAAACGTGTGGAAGGTGACGTTGGAAAAGCAGGTGTCGCGATTGATAGTGTGGAGGATATGAAGATTTTATTCGATCAGATTCCATTGGACAAAATGAGTGTTTCTATGACGATGAATGGTGCCGTTTTACCAATTATGGCATTTTATATTGTTGCTGCGGAAGAGCAAGGAATTTCACCAGAAGCACTTTCAGGAACCATACAAAACGATATCTTAAAGGAGTTTATGGTGCGAAACACCTATATCTATCCTCCTTCGCCTTCAATGAAAATCATTAGTGATATTTTTGAATTTTCTTCAGAAAAAATGCCGAAATACAACTCTATTTCTATTTCTGGCTACCATATGCAAGAAGCCGGTGCCACTTGCGAAATTGAATTGGCTTATACGTTAGCTGATGGTCTCGAATACATCCGTACCGGAATTGCTGCCGGAATGGACATCGATGCTTTTGCACCAAGATTGTCTTTCTTTTGGGCAATTGGTATGGATCATTTTACTGAAATTGCCAAACTACGAGCAGCCAGAATGCTATGGGCGAAAATGGTAAAGAAATTCAACCCTAAAAATAAAAAATCATTAGCATTACGAACGCATTGTCAGACAAGTGGATGGAGTTTAACTGAGCAAGACCCTTTTAATAACGTGGCAAGAACTTGTATTGAAGCAATGGCAGCTGCTTTGGGAGGAACACAATCGTTACATACCAATGCCTTGGATGAAGCCATCGCATTACCCACTGATTTTTCGGCAAGAATCGCTAGGAACACACAAATTTATCTTCAAAAAGAAACCCAAATTACCAAAACCGTTGATCCTTGGGCGGGAAGTCATTTTATTGAAAAACGCACCGAAGATATCGCCAATAAAGCGTGGAAACTTATTCAAGAAGTTGAAGAATTAGGTGGAATGACCAAAGCGATTGAAGCTGGAATTCCGAAGTTACGAATCGAGGAAGCAGCTGCTAGAAAGCAAGCCCGTATTGATTCTGGACAAGATACTATTGTAGGAGTTAATAAATATAGATTGGAAAAAGAAGACCCTCTACAAATTTTAGATGTGGATAATCAGAAGGTTCGTAGCTCACAAATAGAACGTTTAGAAAAAATAAAAACCGAGCGAAATTCTGTGAAAGTTTCGAAAGCTTTAAAAAATTTAACCAAATCTGCTAAAACAGGTAAGGAAAATTTACTAGCTTTAGCCATTGTAGCAGCTCGTGAAAGAGCAACTTTGGGAGAAATTAGCGATGCTTTGGAAGAAGTTTTCGGAAGACATAAAGCACAAATTAAATCATTTAGTGGCGTGTATAGCAAAGAAATAAAACAAGACCCATCATTTAAGAAAGCAAGAGAACTTGCCAATAAATTCGCAGAATTAGAAGGGCGTCGTCCTCGAATTATGATTGCAAAAATGGGACAAGACGGTCACGATCGTGGCGCCAAAGTGGTGGCAACTGGTTATGCAGATGTGGGTTTTGATGTAGATATTGGTCCGCTATTTCAAACTCCCGAAGAAACCACCAAACAAGCGGTGGAAAACGATGTACATATTATTGGTGTTTCCTCTTTGGCAGCTGGACATAAAACACTGGTTCCGAAGGTAATTGAAGAGCTAAAACGTTATGGTCGCGAGGATATTATGGTGATTGTTGGCGGTGTAATTCCTCCACAGGATTATCAATTTTTGTTTGATGCTGGTGCCGTTGCTGTTTATGGCCCAGGTACTAGAATTAGTGATACTGCTATTGATTTACTTCAGATTTTGATTGATTCTGTCGATTAATAAAATGAAAGGATATCTTATCAAAACCAAAAGACTAGGATTGCGAAATTGAATGCTAGGAACCTCCTCCTTTATACTAAAAAGTATCAAGACATTGAGGGTGATGAAGAAAATATGAATAAACTATCATTCTGAATTTCAACATCCTACATTTTAAAGAACGAGTATTAAAAAGACCGTGTTGTTTATTGTAAAATGTTATAAAGCAATAAAAAGTTCAGGAACACCTCAAGCCTTACCATTAAGCAACTTACTGAACAGTAAGTTGCTTAATGGTAAGTTGCTACTTGGTAAACTAATTATAATTTCGTATTTTTGAAGAAACAATTAGATATGAGTCTGCCTTTTAAATTTGGTAAAGTTGTAGAAAAAAGGTTTTTTGTAAACCGACATTTTGAAATAGATTTTATAAAACAAAACATCTTAGCCCAAATTAATATTACCTTAATTTCGCCACGAAGATGGGGAAAATCTTCTTTGGTACACATTGCCACCAAAGAATTAAGCAGAGTAAACAAGCAAATTAGAGTATGTCATATCGATCTGTTTAACATAAGAACTGAAGAAGAATTTTATAAAGTTTTCGCAGCAAGTGTTATAAAAGCAAGTACCACAAAATGGGAAGAACAAATAAAATTAACCAAACTGTTTTTTAAGAAGCTAATCCCTAAACTAAGCTTTGGAGTGGACGAATCAAACAGCTTATCCTTAAGTTTTGATTGGGAAGAAGTGAAAAAGGATCCTTCAGAAATACTAAATCTTCCGGAGCAAATTTCAAAAAAGAAGAAAATTCAGTTGGTTATCTGTTTGGATGAATTTCAGAATATATCTCATTTTAAATACCCATTGGCATTTCAAAAAAAATTACGTGCAAATTGGCAACACCATCAAAAAGCTTCTTATGTTATTTATGGCAGCAAACAGCATATGATGACACATATTTTTGAAAGTAAATCAATGCCATTTTATAAGTTTGGTGAGGTGATTTTTCTTTTAAAAATCTCCAACGATCATTGGAAAAAATACATCGTCAGAAAATTTAAAGCTACTAAAAAGACTATTTCCACAAAATTAGCTTCAAAACTGGCTCAGCTAGTTGAAAATCATTCGTATTTTGTGCAACAGTTTGCTAATACGGCATGGTTAAATACCGAAAACGCTTGTAATGAAGATATTATAGAAAATTCCTTAGATCAATTACTCAATCAATATGAAATATTATTCATTAAAGAATTGGATTATTTAAGCAATACGCAAGTAAATTTTTTAAAAGCGCTCTGTAAAGACGAAACACAATTAAGCGGAAAAAAGACCATAGCAAAATATAAATTAGGAACTTCTGGAAATGTAAGTAAGATAAAAAAAGTCCTAATTGACAAAGAAATTATTGATCAACAAGGAAAAACCGTAATATTTCAAGATCCATTGTTTAGACTTTGGCTTAAAAAACGATACATAACAAACAATTAAAAAAAATATGGATTATAAAAAGAAAATGCTTCGGGACGATGCCTTAAAAGGAAAAACAATCGTTGTAACTGGAGGCGGTAGCGGGCTTGGAAAAGCAATGACAACTTACTTTTTAGAATTGGGTGCCAATGTGGTAATCACTTCTCGAAACATAGAAAAATTACAAGCTGTAAAAATAGAATTAGAAGAAAAGACCGGCGGAAATGTTTTGCCTGTACAATGCGATGTTCGGCATTACGACCAAGTGGAAGCAATGGTAAAAGCTTCCGTAGAAGAATTTGGTAAAGTAGATGTGTTATTAAATAATGCAGCAGGAAATTTTATTTCTCCTACCGAACGTCTTTCAGCAAATGCTTTTGATACTATTATCGACATCGTTTTAAAAGGAACAAAAAACTGCACACTTGCCTTCGGAAAGCATTGGATAGATAAAAAAGAAATCGATAAAGTAGTTTTAAATATAGTAACTACCTATGCTTGGACTGGTTCTGCTTATGTGGTGCCAAGTGCTACTGCAAAAGCGGGAGTTTTAGCTTTAACTAGATCATTAGCCGTTGAATGGGCAAAATATGGAATGCGATTTAACGCCATTGCTCCAGGACCATTCCCAACCAAAGGAGCTTGGGACAGACTATTACCTGGCGACTTAAAAGAAAAATTTGATCTTGCCAAAAAAGTACCTTTAAAACGAGTTGGCGAACATCAAGAATTGGCAAATTTGGCTGCTTATTTAGTTTCCGATTTTTCTGCTTATGTAAATGGCGAAGTGATTACTATTGATGGTGGCGAATGGCTAAAAGGTGCAGGACAAATGAATATGCTAGAAGAAATCCCAGAAGAAATGTGGGATATGCTGGAAGCTATGATCCGTTCTAAAAAAGGGAAGTAATTTTTTATCGAAAATTTTTAGTTAAATTAGCTGAAATAAAAAACAGCGTATATTTTTATTAAATAACACTCAAAATCATATTCTTATGAAATTAAAAAACATCCTTTTCTTTGCTTTTTTAATTGTTTCTTTATCCGCTTTTTCACAAATAGATATTCAAAAAGAAACAACAAAAGTTGGTACACAAAGCATACCAACTGACCCAAATGTAAGAGTAGGAAAACTATCTAATGGACTTACATACTACATTAGAAATAATGGAAAGCCAGAAGACAAAGTTATCCTTAGGCTTGTTGTCAATGCTGGTTCGATACTAGAAGATGACGACCAACAAGGTCTCGCTCACTTTATGGAGCATATGAATTTTAACGGAACCAAAAACTTCAAAAAAAATGAATTAGTAGATTATTTACAAAGTATTGGAGTAAAGTTTGGGGCACATTTAAATGCCTATACAAGTTTTGATGAAACCGTTTATATTTTACCAATTCCTAGTGATAGCAAAGAAAAACTAGAAAAGGGATTTCAAATTTTAGAAGATTGGGCATTTAACACCTTATTAACTCCAGATGAGATTGATAAAGAAAGAGGTGTTGTTTTGGAAGAATACCGTTTAAGATTAGGAGCTAGCAACCGCATGTTGGAAAAATATCTACCAAAAATTATGCATAATTCTAAATATGCAGAACGTTTACCAATAGGAAAAAAAGAAATTTTAGAAAACTTTAATTACGAAGCCTTAATACGTTTTAAAGAAGACTGGTACAGAACCGATTTAATGTCTGTTATTGCTGTTGGAGATATTGATTTGGACGAATTGGAAGCAAAAATTAAACATCATTTTAGCAAGCAAGCTGCTCCAACAAATCCTCGTGAGCGAAAAATATATGATGTACCAACACACCAAGAAACGTTAATAGCAATCGAAACAGATAAAGAAGCTACCTTTAATCAAGTTCAACTTCTTTATAAAGAACGTGATTTTCCAAAACCAGACATTACAACTAACGATTACAAACAATCTATGAGAGTGCTTCTTTTCTCACAAATGATTAATAATCGTTTAAATGAATTGCAAAACTCCGAAAATCCACCTTTCGTTTTTGGATATTCTTATTACGGTGTTACTTGGGCAAGAACCAAAAACGCATATCAATCTTTTGCTATGTCTAGCCCAACTGGACAGCTAACAGCATTAAATGCACTTGTAGAAGAAAACGAACGTGTAAAAAGATATGGATTTCAAGAAGGAGAATTTGAGCGTGCCAAAAAAGATGTATTGGCTTCCATGGAGAAAAAACATTTAAATAAAACCAAAACAGAATCTAAAGTCTATGCCACAGAATACGTTAGAAGTTTCTTAAAAAACGAAGCAATTCCAGGAATTGAATGGGAATATAATTTTTACATAAAAGAATTACCAACAATTACTATTGAAAGTATAAATTCTCTTATTAAAGACTACTTACACGAAGACAATCGAGTAGTAGTATTAACAGGTAGCGAAACAGAAGGAGTTGCCAAAATTACCGAACAACAGATAATAGATTTATTATCCAAAGTAGTAAAAGCAGACATAAAGCCCTATAAAGATTCGGACGTTGGCAGTTCTTTAATGAGTTCGATACCTAAACCCGGAAAAATAAGTACAGAAATTAAAGACGACAAATTAGGAATAACAACATTAACATTATCCAATGGAGCAACTGTTACCTATAAAAAAACAGATTTTAAAGATGATGAGGTTTTAATGAAAGCATACAGTTATGGTGGCACATCGCTTTACGATTCAGAAACACTAAAAAAAACATCTAATGCAATGAGAGGATTACCCGAAGCTGGAGTTAACGGATATAATAAAGTTGATTTAGGCAAACTGCTTTCAGGAAAAATTGTAAATGTAAACCCATACATAGGCAGAAACAGCGAAGGATTAAGAGGAACTGCCACACCAAAAGACTTAGAGTCTTTATTTCAGTTAACCCATTTATACTTCACTTCTCTTAATAAAGATGAAAAGGCTTTTAATTCGTTTGTAACTAAGCAAAAAGCATTTTTAGCAACTGTTTTATCAAACCCTAGTATTTATTTTCAGATTGAACTCGGAAACTTCTTGAACCAAGGAAACGAAAGATATATAGGTTTTCCTACTGAAAAAGATTGGGATGCGGCAGATTATTCTTTAGCATATCAAACATATAAAGAACGTTTTGCAAACGCAGGAGATTTTAATTTTTATTTTGTTGGTAACTTTGAAGAAGAAGAACTAAAAGATTTTGTAAAAACATATATCGCAAGTTTGCCAAGTAATACTATTCGTGAAAATTTTAAAGATCACGGTTTTAGACCTCTATCTGGTTCGCAAGAAAAAATTATTAAAAAAGGAACCGAACCTAAAAGTAGTGTTGTCATTCAGTTTTCTGGAGAAGCCACTTATGATGAGAAAGAAGAATATTTACTGAAAAGTTTAGGTGAAATTTTAACAATTAAATTGGTTGAAAAACTTAGGGAAGAAGAAAGTGGCGTATATGGAGTTGGTGCTAGAGGAAGTATGGAAAAATATCCCTACGGATCTTATAATTTCACTATTTCTTTTCCTTGCGGTCCCGAAAATGTTGATAAATTAAAAAGCTCTGCATTAAAAGAATTGCAAAGCATCATAGATAATGGACCTACACAAAAAGATGTTGACAAAATAATTGAGGCTCAGTTATTAGAATATAAAGAAAACCTAAAAAAGAATAAATTTTGGATGGATTTTTTAAATAACTCTGATTACGATAAAAAAGATCGCTCAGGAATTTTAAATGTTGCTAAAAAAATAAAAGCAATGACAACAAAAGATATTCAAGCAGTAGCAAAAAAATACCTAAATCATGGATATATCTATGCCGTTTTATACCCTGAGGATAAAAATTAAAACTGCCTTTTAAGAAAGCACCTTTAAAAACATATTATCATTTACATCTATAAATATAGTCCAGTGAAAAAAATTATTGGGCTATTTTTTATATAATATACTCAATGCACATAGCTTTTCGGGTTTTTAACTCTTTCTTTTTCCCTTTCTCATTGTTAAAATTTTAAACGATATCGGTGCTATGATTGATCCCGATGCCTCGGGATTGCCTTGATAAAGAAAAAAATAAATTCGTTTAAATTCCCGAAAAGCTAAATCCATCGAGTATAAAATCATTTCAAAAAAGCGTAAATTATTTTGTTCATTACCTGTTAACAAAATTCCCTTTTAAAACACATAATTTATTGTATTTTTAAGGCTAAAATTTGCTCTAAATTTATGGGAAAAATAATCGCAATTGCCAATCAAAAAGGAGGTGTTGGAAAAACAACCACTACTGTAAATCTTGCTGCTTCATTAGGTGTGCTTGAAAAAAAAGTATTATTGATTGATGCTGATCCTCAAGCAAATGCCTCCTCCAGCTTAGGGATTGATGTAGATGCTGTTGAAAAAGGAACCTATCGTATTTTAGAACATTCGGTAAAAGCAAAAGATGCTATAGTAGCTTCAAACTCTCCAAACGTAGATATTATTCCGGCTCATATTGATTTGGTCGCGATTGAAATTGAATTGGTTGATAAAAAAAATAGAGAATCAATGCTTAAACAAGCCATTATTTCTCTTAAAGATAAATACGACTATATTCTTATAGATTGTGCACCATCATTGGGTTTACTAACTTTAAATGCGTTAACTGCTGCCGATTCAGTGATGATTCCTATACAATGTGAATATTTTGCGTTGGAAGGTTTGGGGAAATTATTAAACACGATAAAAAGTATTCAGAAAACCCACAATCCAGAATTGGATATTGAAGGTATGTTACTTACGATGTACGATTCTAGACTTCGATTGTCCAATCAAGTAGTGGAAGAGGTTAAAAAACATTTCGATAAAATGGTGTTTAAAACAATCATTCAGCGGAATGTACGTTTAGGGGAAGCTCCAAGTTTTGGCGAAAGCATTATTAGTTACGACGCAGGTAGTAAAGGTGCTAATAATTACTTAAGTTTGGCACAAGAATTAATTGAGAAAAACGAAGCGGAATAAATGGCGAAAGCAACCAAAAAACAAGCATTAGGTCGTGGATTATCTGCACTCTTAAAAGATCCTGCTAACGATATTAAATCGATTGGCGATAAAAATGCAGATAAAGTTGTTGGTAGTATTGTTGAATTAGAATTGGAAGCAATTGACATGAATCCTTTTCAACCACGATCTAGTTTTAATGAAGAAACGCTTCGTGAGTTAGCTTCATCTATTCGAGAATTAGGTGTTATTCAACCCATTACTGTTCGGAAGTTAAGTTTTAATAAATTTCAGTTAGTAAGTGGAGAACGAAGATTTCGTGCTTCTAAATTAATTGGATTGGAAACCATACCTTCTTTTATAAGAATTGCAAACGATCAAGAATCTCTAGAAATGGCTTTGGTTGAAAACATTCAACGTCAAGATTTAGATCCAATTGAAATTGCGCTTTCCTACCAACGATTGGTCGATGAAATTGAAGTAACTCAAGAAGAATTAAGTGATCGTGTTGGAAAAAAACGATCGACCATTGCAAATTATTTACGTCTTTTAAAATTAGATCCTATCATACAAACTGGAATGCGCGATGGTTTTATTAGTATGGGTCATGGAAGAGCAATCATCAACGTTAGCAATCTAGGAGAACAGTTAGATATTTACGAAAAAGTTATTGTTGAAAATTTATCTGTTAGAGAAACGGAAGCATTAGTTAGGAATTATAAAAACCCTTCAGATAAAAAAACTTCTTCAAAAAAAGCAGTACTTCCCTCCTATTTGAATACTGCTAAAAAAGAACTATCAGAGCTTTTAAAAAGCAAGGTTTCAATAAAATCCTCTGGTGGTGGAAAAGGGCAATTGGTTGTTCCTTTTCAGAATAAAAAAGATTTTCTACGCATTTTGAATCTATTAAAAAGTGGAGAATAAACTTTTCTATATCTTAATTTTTCTTTTTGCAAATTCACTTTTTGCACAAAAATCAGATACATTAACCGTTGTTGAAGAAAATGGATTGATTATAAAAGAAACTGTTTTAGAAAAAGAACCTTACAATCCATTAGCTCCTGCAAAAGCTGCATTTTACTCAGCTGTTTTACCAGGTTTAGGGCAAGCATACAATAAGAAATATTGGAAAATTCCTATTATTTACGTAGGAATTGGAACAGGGATTTATTTTTACAGCACCAACAATAGAGAATACAATCGTTTTAGAGATGCCTATAAAAGAAGATTAGCAGGATTTACTGACGATGAATTTTGGGGAAATGGAGATACACCTATAGTTTCTACAGATCGATTAGTTGATGCACAAAAGACTTCACAAAAAGACAAGGACTTAAGTGTTGTTGTCGCTGTTGTGTTTTATTTATTAAATATAATTGACGCCAATGTTGATGCTCATTTACGACAGTTTAACGTAAGTAATGATTTGTCTTTAAAACCGAATTTTGAAATCAATCCAATTGATTCAAAAGCAAATTATACGCTCACTTTAAAGTATCAAATAAAATGAAAATAGCGTTATTAGGATACGGGAAAATGGGGAAAACCATAGAAAAATTAGCTTTACAAAAAGGGCATACTATAGTTTTTAAAACAAATACAAAAACATTAATAAATGAAATTTCAAAAGCAGATATTGCTATTGATTTTTCGACTCCAGATTCAGCAGTTTCAAATATTACCTTATGTTTAGAGAATAATATCCCTGTAATTTCAGGAACAACTGGTTGGTTATTAGGTTACGATAAAATGATAAAGTTATGTGAAAAACGTAACGGAAGTTTTATCTATGCGTCCAACTTCAGTGTTGGTGTAAATTTATTTTTTAACATCAATGAATATGTTTCAAAATTAATGAAACCTTGGGAAGAGTATTTGGTTTCGATGGAAGAAATTCATCACACTCAAAAGCTTGATGCACCAAGTGGAACGGCAATTACACTAGCTGAAGGAATCATTAATAATTCAGAAAAAAAAGGTTGGAAATTAGATAATCCTTCCGAAGAAGAAATTAAAATTACTGCCAAACGCATCGATGATGTAAAAGGCACACATATAATAAATTACGATTCTAAAATTGATATAATTTCAATCAAACACGAAGCACATACTCGTGATGGTTTTGCTCTAGGAGCCATACTTGCAGCGGAATGGCTAGTGGATAAAAAAGGAGTTTTTACAATGAAAGACGTACTCGAATTATGAATTCAAAGTTCTTAATTCAGAATTAAAAAATCATTCATTTATTGAATATAAAATTCAAATAATACTTTCGTATTTAATTAAATAATGCGAATTCAAAATAAAAAAAATGACATTTACAACTTTATTATTATTTATACTTTTAGTTCAGATAGTTCACTTTTTAGGAACTTGGAAACTATATATAAAAGCTGGAAGAAAAGCTTGGGAAGCAGCAATACCAGTTTACAACGCAATTATTTTAATGAAAATAATTAACCGTTCGCCTTGGTGGACGATTTTACTATTTGTACCAATTGTAAACCTAATTATGTTTCCTGTAATTTGGGTAGAAACCATTAGAAGTTTTGGGAAAAACAGCAGTCTTGATACCTTTTTGGTAGTAGCAACTTTCGGACTATACATCTATTACATTAATTACACTCAAGACGTTGCTTATATTAAAGATAGAAGTTTAAAACCAAGAACCGCAGCTGGAGAATGGACAAGTTCTATATTATTTGCTGTAATAGCAGCAACTATTGTACATACCTATGTAATGCAACCTTTTACTATTCCTACTTCTTCTTTGGAAAAAACCTTATTAGTAGGTGATTTCTTGTTTGTTAGTAAATTTCATTACGGAGCAAGGATGCCGATGACGGCAGTTTCATTTCCGATGGTGCATGACACTATCCCGGTTCTTCATAAAAAATCGTACTTATCCAAACCACAATTACCCTATTTTAGATTACCTGGTTTTCAAAGTATAAAAAGAAACGACATTGTTGTTTTTAGTTGGCCTACTGATACATTAATCAATATTAATAATCCTGCAAATGGGTTTAAAATAAAACCATTAGATAAAAAATCAAATTATGTAAAACGTTGCGTGGGTATCCCAGGTGATGAATTAGAAATTAGAGATGGTTATGTATATATAAATGGAAAACAAAACGAATTGCCAGACCGAGCAAGGCTACAGTTTCGATATAAAATTATTTCGAAAAATTCTTTTGTAAAAACAGATAATCAAGGAAGATATACCAGCCAACCTTCTGCTTTTGTTTCAGATCATTTCGATATTTCAGATATTTATATTTCAGAAATTGATCGCGGAAATAAAATAATAACGCACATCGCACAAATGACCGATGAGGCTTACCTAAAAATAAAAAACAGTCCAAATGTTATTGAAGTAACTAAAATGACTGAGGAAAAAGGAAAATGGAACCCTTCTGTTTTTCCGCAAGACCCTCGTTTTAATTGGAATACCAAATATTTTGGACCAATAACGCTTCCTAAAGCTGGAACAACTATCGCTATTTCTATTGAAAACATTCCTCTTTACAAACGAATTATTGAAGTATATGAAGGTAGTGAATTAGGTATTTCAAATAAAATAATCCAAAATGGAACCGAAGTGTTGTTAAACGGAAACCCTCTAACAAGCTATACTTTTTTACAAGATTATTATTGGATGATGGGTGATAATCGTGATAACTCACAAGATGCTAGAATGTGGGGATTTGTACCATTTAATCACGTTGTAGGAAAACCTGTATTTGTTTGGATGAGTTATGACGGAAACGCTAAAGGCTTCAATAAAATTCGTACCGAACGTTTATTTACAACTGTTGGTGGCAGCGGAAAACCAGTATCTTATTTTATGTACTTTATCATTGCATTGGCAGGTTGGTTTGCTTTTGATTTTTACAGAAAAAGAAAGAAAAAAGCGTAAACTGAAAGCTTATTTATTTTGAAAAATATTCTACTTCATCCAAGTTATTTTCCTTCCGTAGTACATATGGCGGCAATGATTCAGGCAGATAAAGTAGTTTTTGAAATTGAAGATAATTACCAAAAACAAAGTTACCGAACACGAACCTACATAGCTCATAGTAATGGCGTATTATTGTTGAATATTCCTATAAAACATTCCACAAACGGAATTAAATTAAAAACCAAAGAAGTACTGATTGAAAATGCTTTTCCGTGGCAAATACAGCACTGGAAATCATTAGAATCTGCTTATCGTACTTCGCCTTATTTTGAATATTATGAAGATGATTTGAAACCTTTGTTTTTCAATAAAGAAACATCATTATTAGATTTTAATTTAAAGGCATTTCAATTAATTTGTGAATTATTAGACATGGAAATTGACTTCACATTTTCTAAAGAATATTTTAAAAACCCCGAACAAACCGATTTGCGTTATCTTACTAATCCGAAGTTAAAAACGAATTTTAATCTTAAAAACTATAACCAAGTATTAAATAAGAATAATGAGTTTCATTCTAATTTATCAATTCTAGATTTACTGTTTAACGAAGGTCCAAATGCTGTTAGTTATATGGAAAATCAAAATTTTTTATTATAATATTTAAATAATAAGGCTTTTATATTTCTAAAATTCTTTCTTTTAATTATTGATTTAAGTATTCTATTTTTTAGTAAAAGATAAATTGTATTTTGCAAAAAAAACAGATGCAAGATCCAACTGAATTATTAAAAGACACGACACCATTTATTACCAACGATACCATAGTTTTTGGATTATTAATGATTTGTCTAGGGTTTATTTTCTATACATCTACCAAAAAAGAAGGGTTTTGGACTAAGTTTTATAAAATAGTTCCTGCTTTATTTATGGCATATATCGTTCCTGCAATATTAACTACTTCAGGTTTAATTGCGCCAGAATGGCTTACTATTACTGAAACTGGGGATACAATTGATGGGAGTTCAAAATTATATTTTATGTCCAGTCGTTATTTATTACCAGCAGCATTGGTATTAATGACCTTGAGTATCGATCTTAAAGCGGTATTTAATTTAGGTCCTAAAGCATTAATTATGTTTTTTACAGGAACGGTAGGAATTATTATTGGTGGTCCAATTGCAGTGTTATTAATTGGAACTTTTTCTCCAGAAACAGTTGGAGGTGAAGGTCCAGATGCTGTTTGGAGAGGACTATCCACTCTAGCAGGAAGTTGGATTGGTGGTGGTGCAAATCAAACTGCTATGTTAGAGGTTTACGGATATAATCAAAAATTATATGGCGGAATGGTATTTGTTGATATTGTTATTGCAAATATCTGGATGGCTTTACTTTTAATTGGAATTGGAAAAACTGAAAAAATAGATAAATGGTTAGGTGCCGATACTTCAGCCATTGAAAGCTTAAAAGAAAAGGTTTCTACTTATTCAAAAAAAGTAGAACGAAATCCGAGTTTAACAGATTTAATGATTTTAGTAGCTATTGCTTTTGGCACCGTAAGTATTGCTCATTATTGTGCTGGATATTTAAGTGTGTTTTTCAGCGACTTTGTAATGGGATTAGAGGCAGGAATAACAAGAAATATGTTTACTTTCCTAGGTTCTTCATTTTTCTGGATGATTTCAATTACTACCATAATTGGTATTGCACTTTCTTTTACAAAATTAAGAAGTTATGAAGGTGCTGGAGCAAGTAAATTTGGAAGTGTGTTTATCTATATTTTGGTAGCAAGTATTGGTATGAAAATGGATTTAAAATTAATATTAGACAACACTGGACTTATAGCTGTTGGTGCTGTCTGGATGATTATTCACGCTTTACTTTTAATTGGTGTTGCAAAGTTAATTAAAGCACCTTATTTCTTTTTAGCAGTTGGAAGTCAGGCAAATGTTGGTGGTGCAGCTTCGGCACCCATTGTTGCTTCCGCATTTCACCCTTCATTAGCTACTGTTGGTGTTTTACTGGCTGTTTTTGGTTATGCTATTGGTACTATTGGTGCAATTTTATGTACTGTTTTAATGCAATTAGCTGCTGTTTCATAATTATTTTATAAAAAAATACCGCATCTTTGTTCTTTAAAAATTGAAGAAAAAATGAATAAAATTATAAGTATTACTGCTGTTTTATTTTTATTAATAGGTTGTGCTAAATCTGAAAATGAAATGTCCCTATCTGGAAATGTTAGAGGATTAAAAAAAGGAATTCTTTACCTTCAAAAAATTGAAGACTCAACTTTAGTAACGGTTGACTCTGTTGTTGTTAATGGGAATTCATCGTTTAGTTTTTCTGAAACCATTTTAGAACCTGAAGTTTATTATTTATATATTCAATTAGAAAACGGAATTCTTCAAGACGATCGGATTGCTTTTTTCGCAGAAGACAATCCCATTACGATCAACACAACCCTTAAAAATTTTGAAGTAGCTGCAAAAATTACTGGCTCTAAAAATCAAGATAAATTAGAGCTTTATAATAAAATAATAAATCGTTATTCCAATCAAAACTTAGAACTTATTGAAGATAGTTTTTCTGCCAGAAAAAAAGGAAATGACTCCTTAGCTACATCAATAGATAAATCTCAAAAATCTATTATTGCAAAAAAATATTTAGCAACTATTAGTTTTGCTTTATCTAATAATGATTTTGAAATTTCGCCATATTTAATGGTTAATCGGGTAGGCAACACAAAGCTTACATACTTAGATTCAGTATATAATAATTTAACACCAAAAATTAAAGACTCTAAATACGGTAAGGATTTAGAGTCTTTAATACAATCAAGAAAAAATAATTAATTAACTTAATGCGTTAATTTTATCAATTAACTTTCTTCCTTGTTTTTCTAATTCTTGACCAATCCCTTTAAAATGTTTTTTGCTATTATCAATGTTTTTAAGGTTTACTTTTACTATTAAATCGTCAAAGATATTTATTGCTTCATCAATAATCGCTTCCGATTTTTTTGTTTCCTTTCCAGGATTGGTAAGCTCCCATAAATAAACAGCTTCAATAATATCTCCAAGAACGTAATTGATGTCTTTTTTTAAATCGCGTATATTTGCCATAGTGTTTTAATTTTTGGCAAAAATACTACATTTTCAATCTATTAAGGAATATAAACTTCTAAAATTGTAGCATTGATTGAAATTATTTCAATAAAATCAATTTGTGCAGGAATTAATAATGTATCGCCTTTTTTAAATTCTTCAGAATTATCATTAATTATAATTAATCCTTCTCCTTCCACACACATATAAACTACAAAGGAATCGATATTTTTTAAATCACGATTTATTTTTTTTGTAATTTCAATCTTATTGGTCTGAAAATATTTAGTTTTACATAATTGAACTGGAGAATTCAACTTATTTTCAGAAGATAGTTTAAATTTTACTGGTTTAAAATTAATTGCTTTAAGTGCTAAATCGGTATGAAGTTCTCGTAATTTCCCATCGATTCCAGGACGATTATAATCATAAATTCGATACGTAACATCTGAAGTTTGTTGAATTTCGGCCAATACAACTCCTGCTCCAATTGCATGAACAATACCAGTTTCAATAAAATAGGTGTCTCCTTTTTTTACATTTTCAAAATGTAAGATTTCTGAAAGCGTATTTTCTTGCAAGTGTTTTTTATACAAAGTTTTATTCATGTCTTGATTAAAACCTACTACTAATTTTCCTTGCTTTTCGGAATTTAAAATATACCACATTTCATTTTTACCAAATGAATTATGGCGGTTTTTTGCTAATTCATCGCTGGGATGTAATTGTACAGAAAGATCTTCTTTAGCATCAATAAACTTGAATAACAATGGAAAAGTGTTCCCGAAAGTATTATATACTCTTTCACCAACCAAAGTAGAATTAAATTCTTGAATAAGTTGTGTTAGTGGTTTTCCTTGTAAAACTCCATTTTGTACTATTGAAACATTAGATGCTACACCAGAAATTTCCCAGCTTTCACCAACATTCTCTGAGTTTGTGTTTTTATTAAAAAGCTTCCGAAGTTTTGTACCTCCCCATACTTTTTCTTTAAGTATTGGAATAAATTTTATTGGATATATGAGTTTATTATTTTTCAAAAGCTATTTATTTATCCAGTATAGACTACAAAGTTGCGAGGGGTTTCATACAGTTTTACAGATATTTGATAGTGTTTTTCCAATCTATTTCTTAATTTATTCCATATTAAAACTGAAATGTTTTCCATTGTAGGGTTCAAATTTTCAAATTCTGGAATGTCAATATTCAAGTTTTTATGATCTAGATAATCTTCTACTTCTTCTTTAATAATTTTTTTCAACTTTTCTATATCAATTAAAAAACCTGTTTCTGGATTAATTTCTCCGGTAATACCTACTTCCAATTCATAGTTATGACCATGAAAATTAGGGTTGTTGCACTTCCCAAAAACTGATTGATTCTTAGCATCATCCCAATCTTTACGATACAAGCGATGTGCAGCATTAAAATGTGACTTTCTGTAAACGGTTAAACTCATAAAGAAATGTGTTTGTAAAATTTATCGAAAATAATTTTAAACCAAGCTGTATATTTTTGCGGATTGTTTTTAATGTCAATCTTTACTTTTTCCAATGGCATCCATTTCCAAGAAGCTACTTCTTCAATATTAAAATTAGGGGTTTCATTATATTTCCCTAATAAAATATGATCGTATTCATACTCTGTTAAGCCATTATCAAAAGGTGCTTTATAGATAAATGAGGTAGTTTCTGAAAGTTCAGTTACAAATCCCATTTCTTCTTTTAATCTTCTTTTTCCAGCTTCAATATTGCTTTCACCATCGCGCTGATGGCTACAACAAGTATTGGTCCATAATCCGGGAGAATGGTATTTATCGAAAGCTCTTTGCTGCAACATCAACTCGTTTGCATCATTAAATACAAATACTGAAAACGCCCTATGAAGCACTGCTTTTTCATGGGCTTCTTGTTTAGGCATTAATCCTATTTGTTCATCATTTTCATTGACAAGTATCACTTGTTCTTCTGTCATAGCTTATTTTTGGTTTTTTTCAAAAATACAAAAAGGGACATAAAAAAAGCGTTTAAAATTAATTAAACGCTTTTGGAACTAAATTTGGTTAGTTAGTTTTAGTTTTGAATAATAAACATAGACCTTCTGTTTAATTGGTGTTCTTCTTCGGTACATTTTACACCGTTAGAACAACCATTAACATGTTGTTTTTCTCCGTATCCTTTGGCACTTAATCTGCTTCGGTCAATTCCTTGATCTACTAACCAATTAAGGGTAGATTGCGCTCGTTTTTCGGATAATATTTCATTGTATAAATCATCTCCTCTTGCATCGGTATGCGATTCTATATGAATAATTAATTCTTTGTATTCTCTCATTGCAGCTAATATTTTAGCTAGCTCAATGGAAGCGTCTTTACGAATATTGAATCTATCAAAATCGAAATAAATAGGTAACAATGTTAATCGACAACCTAAATCGTTAGGAGGGCAATCAAGAGGATTAAGTTTTAATGGTACATCTATACTTCCAGTTTCCGTAGGTGTTGTAATTCTTTTTTCTGTGGGTTCGTATTCTGCTTTTATTCCTCTAAGAGTATAAACTGTTTCACAATCTGTTGTAAAATTATATCGTGCGTTTGACCCAACGGCCATTGACGAAACAAGTTTATTATTTGTATCTAGTAACAACACTTCGGCACCAGGAATTAATGAACCTGTTTTAATATCGGTTACTAAACCTGAAACTGTAATAACGCATCTTTCATTTATAAGATAAATATCGTCTTCTACAGAACCTTTATCTCCTCCTCTATTTGAAGATACGTAACCTATTCTTTTTTCTTCATTAATAATGAATCCAAAATCATCACTACTACTATTTGCAGGCTCTCCAAGGTTGGTTATTTTTCCTGTTACACCACCTTGATCGTTTAGTGAGGCTACATAAACATCAAGACCTCCTAAGCCAGCACGTCCATCTGTAGAAAAGTATAATTTATTTTTATCACTAATAAAAGGGAAGGTTTCTCTAGCTTCTGTGTTAATTTCAGTCCCTAAATTAACAGGTGTACCGTAGGCGTTATTTTCTAAAACATCTACATACCATATATCGGACTGCCCAAGAGTACCTTCCATATCTGATGAAAAATACAATCGTTTTTCATCTGTGCTTAAAGTAGGGTGTGCAACAGAAAACTCTTTACCATTAAATGGTAATTCTTCTATATTACCCCAAAAAGTATCCCCGCTTTTTGTAGCTTTATACAGTTTAAGCCGAATTGTTTTGTTCTTATCCCTACCTTTTTTTCCTTCAAAATAATTATTTCTTGTAAAGTATAATGTTTTGCCGTCTTTTGTAAAAGCGGATGACGATTCATTATACTTAGTATTCACATCTCCGTTTAATAATGTTACATTAGAAAGGTTTCCGTTTTCATCCATATCTGCTTCATACAAGTCTAGGTATGGTAATCCGTTCCAACTTAATGTTTTTACTCCTTCAGATTCCTTAGAATTAGAAGCGAAAACAACTTTATTTAAGTAGAATGATGGTCCAAAATCTGAAAAAGCTGAATTTACAGTCACTTTATTAATTTGAAAATCTCTAGCTTCATCTGTAATACTTTCTAAATAGTTTGGGTTATTTTTAAAATTTTCAGCAATTAATTCGTCTCCTCCTCTTTCGCTATATAAAATCATCATTGTATCAGATTTTTTATAACTACCTACACTTTTTAATGATTGAGAAGCTCTGTAATAATATTCGGTTTTTACTTCGTCTGGAAATTCGGCTACTAATTTTGAATACCATTTTGAAGCATTTTTATATTCACTATTAAAATAGTAGGTATCACCTAATCTTTCATATATTTCAGCAGAAGTATAGCCGTCTTCTATAACTTTTAAATAAATTTCTCTTGCATCGATATACGAATATTTATCAAATTCTTTGTTTGCTTTTGCAATTTGACTTTTTTGCGAAAAGGAAATAGTTGTATAAAGTAATATTATAAGTAGCAGGGCTGCGTTTTTTAAAAATACTTTCATTGTTTTTATTTTAGAAGAATCTTGGAGTTAATACACGTTCTGGCTTACTGAATACATCTAATCGAAGCATTAATTCGTAAGAACCATCATTATATCTTTCTATATCTGTAGTTTCATAGTCATAACCAAAACCAACAAATAATTGATTAGTTATCTGAAAACCTGCCATTGCACTCATTGCTGCACTCCACCTATAAGCTACACCAATTGTTAATTTTTCATTGAATAAAAAATTTGCGGAAACATCTGCCTGTAAAGGAGAACCACCAACTACTTTAATTAATGTTGCTGGTTTAAATTTAATATTTTCACTTAAATCAAATACGTATCCTGCAATTAAAAAATAGTGCATTCTATCTGCTGCAGTGGTTACTTCTGCAACTGGATTACCTGTTTCTGGATTAGTAATATCCGATTGGTCAAAATGTTTTGTTGTTAAAAAATTTGGGACGGACAATCCAGCATAAAACCTTTCGGTGTTAAAATATACTCCAGCACCAATTTGAGGTGCAACTTTATTATCAATATTGTTTTCAAAAATATCTCCTGGGTCGGCAATATTTAATTTTGAGAAATCTACATCTAATATGTCAACTCCAGCTTTTAGTCCAAATGATAATTTAGATCTAGATGAAGTACGTATAGAATACGAATAATCTACCGTAATATTAGTTTCTACAGAAGGTCCTAATTCGTCCCGAACTAACGTTAACCCAAGTCCCATATTTTCTAAAACACCAATAGGAGAGTCTGCTGTTAATGTTACGGATTTTGGAGCTCCATCTAATCCTACCCATTGTGTACGATATAAAAGTCCAAAACTCATAACATCTCTATTACCTGCATATGCTGGATTAACCACTTGAGTATTATACATATACTGAGTATATTGTGGATCCTGTTGGGCTTTCCCAGAATAGGTCCCCAGTAAAATCAAAAGTGCGATTGCTAAATAACTTTTTTTCATATTAAGTATTTTTATATCTAGGAAGGTTTCCCTTCCTAGATTTTTTTTGAATTTATTATCTATTAATGTATAAGTAACCTGTATAATTATTCTTAGGTGGTTCTGGTAAATTACCTTCATCTAAGAAAGTTAAGACGTAGAAATAAGTTCCAGTTGGCACATCTCTATCTCCTTCAACGGTAGCTCTTGCATTAGATTCTCCTCTAAATACATTTACTCCTTCATCGTAGCCATTAGTTTCCCAGATTAAGACTCCCCAACGGTTATAAATCTTCACATTATTATTAGGATACATTCCGATACCTTTTATTTGGAAATAATCATTAAATCCGTCACCGTTTGGTGTAACACCATTAAATATTTCGAATGAAGCTCCAAGTACATTAGGAATAACGGTTACTGTTGGATCGTCTGGTTCTCCATCGTCATTATTATCAACATCTGTAGGGTCATTTGGATCATCAGATTCATCGGTTGCAATTTCAAACCCATATCCATCTTCTGCTATAACAACTGCTTGGTTAATTACTTCTCCGTTATCAATATCTTCTTGAGTTATTGCGTAAGTTCCTGTGAAGGTTGTATCGTCTGTCTCTAACGGCAATAATACTTCTATTGGACCGCCTTCAATAACTACCCCTGGTAAAGGATCTTCAATTGTGATGTTATATAAAATCACTTCACCTGTATTAGTTATATTGAACGCATAGCTAATTGTTTCTCCTACTTGAGGTATTCCGTCACCATTATCATCATTAAATACTCCTGATTTCTCTAATGAAATTGAAATAATTGGTGGTGCTGGATCATCTGGACAGAAGAAAACAAGAGTTGTATCATCTTCTAAAAAACTATCGTCATCTGATAAATCTGAAACCACTTCTCCAGTATCAATATCTGTTCCTTCTACCGTTGCTTGATTTTCAATAAAACCTTCAAACAAATCATCTTCAGTTATTGTATATAATGCTGTAAAAGAATCTGTATCTATTGCATTTCCAGCCAAACTAATTGGTCCTCCATTTACTTCAACTAATGGATCTGTAATTGTAATGTCTATTAATTCAACATTAGAATCATTTTGTACTTGGAATGTGTATAAAATAGTCTCACCAATATCAGGACAACCATTTTCATTTTCATCTGTAATTGTTGCTACTTTAATTAAACTAATACCTGGTTCATTAAATATGACAGGACAGAAATTAGTAAAGATTGTTGGCTCATCCTCAAGATAACTATCATTATCTGAAAGGTCTGTTACAAGATTATCTAAAGGAGTTGTTCCTTCAACAGTTGCTTGATTTGCAACAAATCCATTATTCGCATCATCTTCAGTAATTGCATATTCTGCAGTAAATGTAGTAGCATCTTCTTCTGAAGGTTGTAATGATATTGGGCTTCCATTTACAGTTACTAATGGATCAGTAATTATTATGTTAGTTAATACTGTGTTTCCAACATTTTTAATTTTGAATGTATAAAACAATATCTCTCCCTCATCTGCACAACCATTATCATCTGCATCTTGTAGAATCACTTCTTTTATTAAAGCAATACTTGCTGATTGACAAAGTTCAGTGATTGTTACATCATCTTCTACATTACTGTTATCATCTGATAAATCTGATACTGTTGATTGGTCTGGTGTTGTTCCTTCAGCTGTTGCTTGATTCTCTACCATTCCTGCATCAATATCTGCCTGAGTAATTGTGTATGTTGCTGTAAATGTTACTACATCTGTTTCGCCTGGTGCCAATGTGATTGGTCCGCCTATTACAGCTACTAATGGATCGGTAATCGTTACATCTGTTAGGGTTACGTTTCCAGTATTAGTTACCGTGAATGTATAGCTGATTGTCTCATCTACATTTGAACAGCCATCTTGATCTTCATCATTGAAAGTTCCTACTTTTATTAAAGCAATACTTGCTGATTGACAAAGTTCAGTGATTGTTACATCATCTTCTACATTACTGTTATCATCTGATAAATCTGATACTGTTGATTGGTTAGGCGTTGTTCCTTCAGCTGTTGCTTGATTCTCTACCATTCCTGCATCAA
>JAKITD010000033.1 GCA_021648265.1 Flavobacteriaceae bacterium
GACTTGATCAAATATATCCAAAAACGCATAAAAAGTATATGAATCTGGTGGAAGAAAACGGAGGATTTATTACCGAATTTTGGAGCAGTGATGCATTTGACAGAAACAATTTTTTAAAACGAAACCGAATTATTGCAGGAATATCACAAGCAACCATCGTCATAGAATCTGCCGAAAAAGGAGGGAGTTTAGTCACTGCCGATATTGCTAATTCCTATAATCGGGACGTGTTTGCTTTGCCCGGAAGAGCTGGCGATTCGCAAAGTCAGGGGTGTAATAATTTGATTAAAACACAGCAAGCTCATTTGTTTACATCTGCTGCCGATTTAATTTATATTCTGGGTTGGGAGTTAGAAGAAAAACAAAAACCTCAACAAACACAATTGTTTGTGGATCTTACTGAAGAAGAAAAAACAATTTTCGATTACTTAAAAGATAAAGACAAAGAGCTATTTGATATCATTGCGATTGAATGTAAAATACCAACCTATAAAGTAGCGTCTATTTTATTGGCAATGGAATTAAAGGGTGTGATTCGACCTTTGCCTGGCAAGTTGTTTCAAGTTGTTAGATAAATTCTACCCAAAATCTCTAGTACTCTTAACTATAAAAAAGGTTATGGAATCAGAGCGGAGCCGAAGCTAATACCCTAACTTTTTTCGAACCCTTAATAAAACATCATTAGCAACTTTGTTTGCTTTTTCTGCACCAATTGCTAAAGATTTATCAATTTCTTCAAGGTTTCCCATGAAGTAATTGTACTTTTTTCTTTCTTCAGAAAAGGTAGAAATAATCAATTCAAACAAAGCTTGTTTGGCATGACCATATCCATAATTTCCACCTTCGTAATTTGCCCGCATTGTTTTAATTTCTTCTTCTGAAGCTAATAATTTGTATAAAGCAAAACAATTACAAGTATCAGGATCTTTAGGTTCTTCCAGCGGAGTACTGTCGGTTTTAATACCCATAATTTGTTTCCGAAGTTTTTTATCTGCTAAGAATATATTGATAATATTATTTTTAGACTTACTCATTTTTGAGCCATCTGTTCCTGGAATTAACATCGTGTTTTCTTGTACTTTTGCTTCAGGAACTACAAAGGTTTCTCCCATTTTTGCATGAAAACGAGAAGCTACATCGCGAGTCATTTCTATATGTTGTAATTGATCTTTTCCAACAGGAACTACTTCTGCATCATATAAAAGAATATCCGCCGCCATTAACATTGGATACGAAAACAAACCAGAATTTACGTCTTCCAAACGATCTGCCTTGTCTTTAAAAGAATGTGCCAAAGTCAAACGTTGATACGGGAAAAAACAACTTAAATACCAAGTTAACTCTGTAGTTTGCGGCACATCACTTTGTCTGTAAAATACTGTTTTGTTGATGTCTAAGCCAAAGGCCAGCCAAGCTGCTGCTGTGCTATAGGTGTTCTCTCGAAGTGTATTAGCATCTTTAATTTGTGTTAACGAATGCATATCTGCAATAAACAAAAAAGATTCAATTTTTGGGTCGTTTGCCATTTTTATAGCCGGCATAATTGCACCTAAAATATTTCCTAAATGTGGAGTTCCTGTACTTTGTATTCCTGTTAAAATTCTTGACATAACATTCCCTGTCTTTCTTCTCCGCTCAAGATAAACTTCAACAGAAATTATTAATTAAACATAATTTTTCACAAATATAATTTTTTATCCTGAGTACACGACTTAGATTATCTTCAAATTGCTACTTTTGGAAAGTTTTGAAAATATTTAAAAACATAGCAATCCTTTTTTACCGAATATGGTTTCATATACTCATGTTCGTTTATATTTTATTTTTCCTTCCTATTTTAATTATAAGTGTTATAAAAGAAGAATGGTATCCTTTATTTTTTAGAATGGCTCGTGGCTGGTCTATTTTTATTTTATTTGGTATGGGTTTTAAACCCGTTATTAAAAGAGATGTAAAATTAAAAAAGGGTAAGAGCTATATGTTTGTTGCCAATCATACTTCTATGACAGATATTATGTTGATGTTGTATGTTTCTAAAAGTCCTTTTGTGTTTGTTGGAAAGAAGGAATTGGGTAAAATTCCATTATTTGGATTCTTTTACAAACGGACTTGCATCTTGGTAGATCGGAATAATCCAAAAAGCAGAAGAGCGGTTTTTGATAGTGCCCAACGAAAATTAAATTTAGGTTATAGTGTTTGTATTTTTCCTGAGGGTGGTGTACCAGACGATGAAAGTATTTTGTTGGATGAATTTAAAGATGGTGCTTTTAGATTAGCAATAGAGCATAATATTCCTATCGCTCCAATGACTTTTCACGATAACAAAAAACGATTTTCTTATACTTTTTTTAGTGGAGGACCTGGGAAAATGCGTGTAAAATGTCACGGATTAATTCCAACAGAAATACTTAAAATGGAAGACAAACGGATGCTTAGAATTCAAACCCGAGAAATTATTTTAAACGAATTAGAAAACCCTTCACTTTAAAATATAAAAAAAACCATCTTATGGCGTAAGATGGTTTTCTCTAACAGGTTTGTTCTTCAACAAACCCAACTAACTTAACTTAAACTAAAATTTAAAACTTAAGCCGCTATAAATACCTATATAATAGGGCTTAAAGTCAACAGACGAATCTGTATATGGATTGAGTTGATACTTAAACATAGGTTCAATATTAAACATTAACTTTTTAGAAAAACTATAATTAAAACCCAATCCGAGGTTAGTTGTAAAACTGAGAGATGATAAATTACTTGCTTCCCCTAATACTTCATTAAAATCTCCTGCATCGACAGTAATCTCATTATCACCTAATAATAAGGTGCTAAATCCACCTATAATATTTATTCCAAATTTTTTATTTAAAAGTGCAAATTTTAACTCTAATGGTACTTCGTAATAACTGATTTTCTGATTTAAAACCACTTCACCTGAAGTTGATTTGGGAGTAATTTCCCCAAAACCACCATCTGGATTCTGACTCATTAAGGTTCCTTTATCAACCGGAATGGTAACTTCTCCTCTTCTATCATATTCAATATAACTTGTTGAAGCCGCTACAGGTCCTGTCCCAAGATCAAGTCCAGAGGTTGAATAACCCAAATTAACATTGCTAATACCTGAGCGAATACTGAAACGTTTATTTAAGTTATAAGCAATTTGAACTCCGTAAGCAATATTAACATCGCCACTTTGTGGATTGTCAGCAAATGCAGGGTCAACTGAAGAACCTTCACCTATTGAATTATAAAAAACCGGCCCAACATTTGGAGCTACTTCCCAACGATAATCGGGTTTGTTATCTACTATTACAGCCGCAATTTCTTCTTCTGAAGTCTTATTGATTTCATCAAAAATAGATTTTTTATTTTCTTCTTTTAAGGTAGTTTCAGTCTCGTTTCTTTCTGAAATAGTACTGTTTTCTGAACTGTTTTCGGTAACAACCGCCTCTTTTTCTAACGAGATGATTTCGGTTTCTTTTTTAATCAAATTACTAGTATCGCTTTCTGAAACATTTTTTAAAATAGTTTCATTTGAAACTATGGTTTCTTCTGAAGTGGAAGATTCTGTAGGTTCTTTAATTAGACTTTCTGTATTGTTTTTGTCTGAAGTATTTTGAACTTCATTTTCATAAGCGATGCTTGTTTCAGAAACTTGTTTTTTCTTCTGAATGGAAGATTTATGAATTGTTTTTTCTTCTGAAGTGTTTTCAACAACATCAGATTCCGTTTTAGTTTCTTCCGAAGCAATTTCTACCTTATTATTAGTATTTGTTAAAACCGATTCTTTTTCAATTAATGAATTCTCTTTTGTTTTATTGTTTTCTATTTCCGAAGCATCTTCAGTAACTATTGGTGAAGTATTAGTATTTAACGAGGAATTAAAAATTGAATTCCCAACCGTAAATAACAAAGCTAATAAAGCGGCAACTCCAGCTAATTTAATCCATAACGGAATTACTTTGCGGTCATCGTCTTCCTTTAGTTTGGCTTCAATTTTGTTCCAAACGTCAGGAGAAGGAGTTGCTTCAAAGTTTTTGAATTGCTCTTTAAAAAGTTCGTCTATGTTTTTCTTTTTACTCATACATTACTTGCAGGGACAAGCATTTAAATTATTATTTATCATCAACTTCACGTCGATACGCTTCTACTTTAGTTTTCAAAATTCCTCTAGCTCTTGCCAAATTAGATTTTGAGGTTCCAACAGAGATTCCGACCAATTCTGAAATTTCTTTATGTGTATAATTATCCAACACATACATTGTAAACACCAAGCGATACCGATCTGGTAATTCCTGAACTATTTTTAATAAATAATCCAATGGTACGGTAGTAGCTTCTACTTCAACAACAACTTCTTCTTCCAGTTGCTCTTCATTGGTCAGTTGAAACACCTTTTGCTTACGATATTTTTGAAGTACAGTATTAACGGTCACCCGTTTCATCCAGCCTTCAAAAGAACCTTTTCCTTTGAATTGCTCAATTCGTTTAAAAATGGTAATAAATGCGTCCTGCAAACTATCCTCCGCCTCATGATAATTGGGAGAATACTTAAGACAAACAGAAAATAATATACCAGAAAATTTCTTGTATAGCTCGCCTTGAGCTTTTAGATTCTGCTTCTTACATTTTAATATGAGCTCTTCTAATGTCAATCGTAGTACCTAAAATTATTATAAAATGATATTCTAAATATAACAAAATAAATAGGCAACCATAATAATTAAGGTTTCTACGAAAGGTAGATGCCTAATAAACAAATAGGTTGCGTAGAGAAATAAAACTATTTTTTGCTTTCAACAATAGCTTCTTTTATTTTTTGTTCTAATTCGTCCATTAATTCTGGATTGTCTAATAAAAGTGTTTTTACAGCTTCTCTTCCTTGCCCTAATTTAGTGTCATCATAACTAAACCAAGATCCACTTTTCTTGATAATTTCAAAATCAACTCCTAAATCGATGATTTCACCAACTTTAGAAATTCCTTTACCATAAACAATATCAAACTCAACCAATTTAAAAGGTGGAGCCACTTTGTTTTTAACCACTTTTACTCTGGTTTTGTTTCCTAGAACTTCTCCGTCGGTATTTTTTATTTGTGTAGAACGACGAATATCTAAACGAACAGAACAGTAAAATTTAAGTGCATTTCCTCCTGTTGTAACTTCGGGACTTCCAAACATCACTCCAATTTTTTCACGCAATTGGTTAATAAATATTACCGTACATTTTGTTTTACTAATAGATGCTGTAAGTTTACGAAGTGCTTGAGACATTAAACGAGCATGAAGCCCCATTTTAGAATCACCCATTTCGCCTTCAATTTCACTTTTTGGCGTTAATGCTGCAACCGAGTCAATTACAATAATATCTATCGCACCACTTCTAATTAAGTTATCGGTAATTTCAAGTGCTTGTTCTCCATTATCGGGTTGAGAAATAATTAAATTTTCAATATCTACGCCAAGGTTTTCAGCATAATAACGATCAAAAGCATGTTCTGCATCAATAAATGCTGCAATTCCGCCGTTTTTTTGAGCTTCTGCAATTGCATGTAAA
The DNA here is from genome assembly GCA_021648265.1 of Flavobacteriaceae bacterium. GTDB lineage: Bacteria > Bacteroidota > Bacteroidia > Flavobacteriales > Flavobacteriaceae > Marifrigoribacter. The sequence continues at coordinate 5,562 of JAKITD010000033.1, forward strand.
GTTAAAGTTGTTTTACCTGAAGATTCCGGTCCATAAATTTCAATAACTCTTCCTCTTGGGTATCCTCCAACTCCTAATGCAACGTCCAATCCCAAAGAACCAGTTGGTATCACTTCCATCTTTTCAACGACGGCATCACCCATTTTCATTACGGTTCCCTTTCCGTAGGTTTTATCTAATTTATCTAAAGTAAGTTTTAATGCTTTTAATTTTGCCTCTTTCTCTTTGCTCATAATTCAATCTTTTTTTTTAAAATGTTTTAGGCTAAGGTACTATTTCTTTATTCGTATCACAAAAGGAAAATAAGAAAATCGAAAATACCTTAAGAAGGTTTGTTAAGAATTAATATCTTTACTCCTTATATAAAATCCTGAACGGTTTTTATGTAGTTTAATCCTCGCCTCTTTTAATTTAAAGAGCTTTATATAAAATATTTATGGGCTGTATAAGCTGTAGTACTGGTGCTGATGGGCAACCAAAAGGATGCAAGAACAATGGTACTTGTGGATCTGATGGTTGTAATAAATTAACGGTTTTCGATTGGTTGGCAAATATGTCTTTGCCAGGAGATCAAGAACCATTTAATGGTGTGGAGGTCCGTTTTAAAAACGGAAGAAAACATTTTTACAAAAATCCCGAAAACCTTTCCCTTTGTATGGGAGATGTGGTGGCTACTGAGGTACAATCGGGACACGACATTGGGATTATAACATTAACAGGAGAATTGGTTAAAGTTCAAATGAAGAAAAAAAAGGAAACCGAAAACGTTGATGAACTTCCTAAAATCTACAGAAAAGCAACTCAAAAAGATATTGATATTTGGCAAAAAGTAAGAGCCAAAGAACCCGAAATACAAAAACGATCTCGTGAAATTGCGATTCATTTAGGACTTAAAATGAAGATTTCTGACATTGAATATCAAGGAGACGGATCTAAAACTACCTTTTATTATACGGCCGAAGAACGCGTAGATTTTAGACAATTAATTAGAGATTTTGCCAGTGCTTTTAGTACGAGAGTTGAAATGAAACAAGTTGGTTTCCGTCAAGAAGCAGCACGACTTGGAGGTATTGGATCTTGTGGTCGTGAACTTTGTTGTTCTACTTGGTTAACCGATTTTAGGTCGGTAAAAACCTCAGCAGCTCGTTACCAACAACTGTCTTTAAACCCTCAAAAACTAGCAGGGCAATGTGGAAAACTTAAATGTTGTTTAAATTATGAGTTAGATACTTATTTGGACGCTCTTAAAGATTTCCCGAAAAACGATATTAAACTACAAACCGAAAAAGGACTGGCTGTTTGTCAAAAAACAGATATTTTTAAACGAATACTTTGGTATGGTTACGAAAATCAAGCAGCAACCTGGATACGAATAAGTGTTGACAGTGCCAATGAAATTATTGTTTTAAACAAAAAAGGTGATAAGGTTCAGAGTTTAGAAGAGTTTGCTATTGAAGAAAAAGTTTCAGAAAATAAAATTTATGAAAATGTAGTTGGTCAAGATAGTTTAACGCGATTTGACAAGCCAAAACAAAGCAACAGCCGAAGAAGAAACATTCGAAATAAAAATAGAAACCAGAATAAGAATCAAAATAATTCAAAAAATCAAAACCCTAGTCGTAACAGAAACCCTAAAAAAAATGCTTAGATATTTAGTAGTATTGGTTGGGATTGTATTGTTTTTTTCTTGTGATTCTAAAATAATTTTCAGCCAAAATAAATCGTTGTCAAATGGATGGAGTAAAGAGGAAATCATAAAATTTGATTTTCCTAAATTTGATTCATTAAAGACATATAATTTGTTTATTAATCTTCGCAATACTAACGATTACAAATATAATAATATATTTTTAATTGCTGAAATAGGCTTTCCGCACGGAAAAATAATTACTGATACCCTAGAATATAAAATGGCAAATCCCGATGGTTCATGGCTTGGCACAGGAATTGGTAGTATAAAAGAAAATAAATTATGGTTTAAAGAAAATGTTTCTTTTTCCGAAAACGGAATTTATAAAATTAGTATTTCACAAGCAGTTCGCAATAATGGTGATGTGGAAGGCGTTAGCAATTTAGAAGGAATCACAGATATAGGAATTAGTGTGGAAGAAACCACCCAAAAGTAAGCCATGACAAAAAAAAAAATCACAAAAAAACCAGCGAATAAAAATAGAAAGTTTATAAAACTATTCTGGAAATTATTTTCTATTGGAATACTAGTCCTAATATTTTTCTTTTTATTTGCTTCTTGGGGATTATTTGGGAAACTTCCAGATGAAACAAGCCTAGAAAATCCTGAAAAAAATCTAGCTACCGAAATTATTGGTTCAGATGGAGTAACTTTAGGTAAATTTTATAAAGAAAATCGTACACCAGTTCAGTTTGATCAACTTCCGCCACATCTTATAAATGCTTTAATTGCTACAGAAGATATTCGGTTTTTTGACCATTCAGGAATTGATGCTAAAGGAACTCTTAGAGCAGTTGTCTATTTAGGAACAAAAGGTGGAGCAAGTACCATCACCCAACAATTATCAAAATTGTTTTTTACTGAAAATGCCTCTAGAAATATTTTTGGAAGAGTCATTCAAAAATCGAAAGAGTGGGTCATAGCTACCAGATTGGAAGAGCGTTACACTAAAGAAGAAATCCTGACAATGTACTTTAATGAATACGATTTTTTAAACCAAGCAATTGGTATTGAATCGGCTTCCAATATTTATTTTGATAAAGCACCAAAAGATTTAACCATCACGGAGTCTGCTGTTTTAGTAGGAATGTTTAAAAATTCTTCGCTGTACAACCCAGTACGAAACCCTGTTGGAGTTAGAAATAGACGTAATGTAGTGTTGGGGCAAATGGCGAAATACGATTTTATTACAGAAGAAGTAAAAGATTCTATTCAAGCAACCGAGCTTGAAATAACCTTTACACCACAAGGTCATAACGAAGGAATAGCTACCTACTTTAGAGAATATGCACGAAAATTTATGCACGATTGGATTAAAGAGAATCCAAAAACCGATGAATCAGAATACAATATTTACAGCGATGGGTTAAAAATATATACGACCATTGATTCAAAAATGCAAGAATATGCAGAAGCAGCAGTAGATGCCCATATGCGAAACCTTCAAAAAGAATTTGATAGACAAAACAAGAAAAACAAATTAGCTCCATTTCGTGATGTTACAAAACTAGAAATAGATCAGATTTTAAAATCTGCTATGAAACGTAGTGATCGTTGGAGGAAAATGAAAAAACAAGGAAAATCTAATAAAGAAATAGAAAAAAGTTTTCATATAAAAACCAAAATGCGAATTTTTGCTTGGAGTGGTGATATCGATACCTTAATGACTCCAATGGATTCTATTCGTTATCACAAATCTATTTTACAAGCATCTTTAATGTCTATGACGCCTCAAACAGGTGAAGTAAAAGCGTGGGTTGGAGGAATTAATTATAAATATTTTAAATACGATATGGTTAAAAGTGGAAAACGCCAAATAGGCTCCACATTTAAACCCTTTGTTTATGCAACTGTTATAGACCAAATGCATATGTCGCCTTGCGATACTTTACCAAATACATTACATACAATACCCGCAGGAAAATATGGGTTATTAAAACCTTGGACGCCAAAAAATTCTGGCGGAAAATACGGAGGATATGTGACATTAAAAAAAGCTTTAGCTCAGTCTATAAATACTGTTACCGCAAGGCTGATTGACAGGGTTGGACCTGCTCCAGTATTAGAATTAGTTTCAAAAATGGGCGTTGATACAAAAAGTATTGTGGAAGCACCTTCAATTGCTTTAGGAACACCAGATGTCTCTTTATACGAAATGGTAGGAGCTTATAGCACCTTTGCTAATCAAGGTGTATATATTAAGCCTTCTTTAATTACTAGAATTGAAGACAAAAACGGAACCGTATTATTTCAAAATGTACCAGAAACCAAAGATGTTTTAAGTCAAGAAGCAGCCTATGTTACCATTAGTTTAATGGAAGGTGTAACAAGGTCTGGCTCTGGACAACGATTACGATCTAAATGGGCTGGAAATTCGCCTGTTTATAAAAGAATAATTACAGGATATCCTTGGGAATTCACCAATCCAATTGCTGGAAAAACAGGAACCACCCAAAATCAAAGTGACGGTTGGTTTATGGGCGTGGTACCTAATTTAGTAACTGGAGTTTGGGTTGGTGGCGAAGACCGATCTACGCATTTCGGCTCTATCACTTATGGTCAAGGAGCTTCTATGGCATTACCAATTTGGGCGAATTATATGAGGGAGTGTTATAATAATGAAGGGCTTCATATTTCGAAAGAAGATTTTATAGAGCCAAAAAACCTTTCAATCGAAACCGACTGTAATAAATGGAAAGAAAATCAACAAGAAACAAAAGATGATTTTCCTGACGAATTTTAAGTAAATTCTTTTCACTTCACAGGTAGTTCTCCTTCCTTTTCTGTATTTTTATAGAAAATATATTTCCTATGATTAATAAGACAGTTTCTAATGTTCAAGAAGCTTGCCAAGGCATAAAGGATAGTATGACTTTTATGTTGGGAGGTTTTGGTTTAAGTGGGATTCCAGAAAATTCAATAGCCGAATTGGTTCGGTTAAATGTAAAAGATGTTACGTGTATTTCTAACAATGCAGGTGTAGATGATTTTGGTTTAGGGCTTTTACTTCAGAAAAAACAAATCCGAAAAATGATTTCTTCCTATGTAGGAGAGAACGCAGAGTTTGAACGCCAAATGTTAAGCGGCGAGTTGGATGTGGAATTAATACCACAAGGAACATTAGCTCAACGATGTCAGGCAGCACAAAGTGGAATCCCCGCTTTTTACACACCAGCAGGTTATGGAACCGAAGTTGCAGAAGGAAAAGAATCGAGAGAATTTCACGGAAAAATGCATCTTTTAGAAAAAGCTTTTGAAGCAGATTTTGCTTTCGTAAAAGCTTGGAAAGGAGATGCTGCTGGAAATTTAATTTTCAAAGGAAGCGCTAGAAATTTTAATCCGAATATGTGTGGAGCAGCAAAAATTACGGTAGCTGAAGTAGAAGAATTGGTTCCGGTAGGAACTTTAGATCCCAATCAAATTCATATTCCAGGGATATTTGTACAACGAATATTTGAAGGAAAGAACTATGAAAAACGTATCGAACAACTAACCGTAAGAACAAGAGAGTAAATGATTTGAAAATTTGAAGAATTATAGAATTTGAAAATTTTAAATAGTACTTCAAACAATAAAATTATAGGTATTTATGAGAGATGATAAAAAAAATATAATTGTTGATATGACATTTAATTATGCTTTAGAAATAATTTCTTTCACTGAACAATTAAGAAAACTTCATAAATATGAAATGGCATCTCAACTTTTTAGGAGCGGCACTTCAATAGGTGCAAACACAAGAGAGGCACAAAACGCTGAGAGCCCAGCAGATTTTATTCATAAATTTAAAATAGCAGCGAAAGAAGCAGATGAAACAGAGTATTGGATTAAGCTTTGTAATGCTTCAAAACATTATCCAAATACTAACGCCTTTTTAGACACAGAAATAAAATCTATCATACGAATCATATCAAAAATTATCAGTTCTACTAAGAAGCGATAATTTTCAAATTAACCAATTTTCAAATTGACAAATTATGTTATCAAAAGAACAAATCGCACAACGAATCGCTAAAGAAGTAAAAGACGGTTATTTTGTAAATCTTGGAATTGGAATACCAACTTTGGTTGCCAATTTTGTACAAAAAGATATAGAAGTAGATTTTCAAAGTGAAAATGGTGTTTTAGGTATGGGACCTTTTCCTTTTGAAGGGGAAGAAGATCCAGATTTAATCAATGCAGGAAAACAGACGATTACAACGCTTCCTGGTGCAGCATTTTTCGATTCTGCGATGAGTTTTGCTATGATAAGAGGGCAACACGTAGATTTAACGATTCTTGGAGCAATGGAAGTTTCTCAAAATGGGGATATCGCCAATTGGAAAATTCCAGGAAAAATGGTAAAGGGTATGGGAGGTGCTATGGACTTAGTAGCTTCTGCAGAAAATATTATCGTCGCCATGATGCATACCAATAGAGCGGGAGCTTCAAAACTATTAAAAGAATGTTCTTTACCATTAACAGGAGTAAATTGTGTGAAGAAAATTGTGAGTAATCTTGCGGTAATGAGTATTGAAAATAATTCTTTCCGATTATTAGAAAGGGCTCCGGGTGTTTCTGTAGAAGAAATTAAAAATGCAACCGAAGGAAATTTAATTGTCGAAGGAGATGTTCCTGAAATGACTTTCTAATGGTATTCAATATATAAATTTTCATAAAAGCATTTCTGACTTCCCTTTTTACTGACGTTGAAATGTTAAATTATTGCGCATTACATCGAATAATAATGCTTCTTAACGTTGTTATTGAATTTATTTCACATATTAGCCATCCCAAACCTAAATAACTTAACCTACAATGCAAAAAGTAAACACAGCAATTAAAGAAACGTTTTACCTACTTAAGAACGTCATCTATATTGCTAAAAAAGTATTTTTTTTAAATTAATATTTGTTATAAATTTTTTTAGCCCCAAATCTGCTTTAATCAGATAAAGGTCAAACCCGTTCTTTGTGAGGTTAGAACGGGTTTTTTAATGGAATAAATTTAGTTGTTTAACAGTGCAACAATTCGTAAAGGACCACCACTTCCTCCCTTAATTTTCATAGGTAGTGCGATTACTTCAAAATTGTTTGAAGGTAATTTATCAAGATTGGTAAGATTTTCGAAAGCTGGAATGTTTTCAGAAAGAAGTATAACATGGCTTTTAAAATATTCTGACTGACCGTAATCTATACTAGGAGTATCCAATCCAATTGCATTGATATTTCTGTTTTTTACCAACCATTCTGCAGCTTCAGGAGAAAGACCAGGAAAATGCAATAGTTTTACAGCATCTGGTCCACGTTTATCAGTTCCTAAATATTTTACTTTGTCTGGATAATATTTTGAATATCCGGTTTCTAATAAAACAATACTTCCTTTTGGAATTTCTTGTTTATGTTTAGCTTCCCAATTGGTGAAATCTTCAATACTTATTAAATAATCCGGATTGTTAAGTGCTTTTGAAGAAACATCAATTTTAATCCCATTCCCAATTAATTTTTCTAAAGGAATTTCATCCACCGATTGTCCTCCTTCAGCAAAATGAATGGGTGCATCAATATGAGTTCCTCCATGTTCTGCTGTCGTGATATTATTTGCTGAATAATAAAACCCTTTTTCGGTTTTACCTTTAAAGACAGTATCCAACTTAAACTCTTTTGCAGTTACCCAATAAATAGTTTCTTTTGAAAATTCGTGTGAGAGATCTATAATTTTTTTGGAGGAATATTGATTTTGTTTAACGGGTTTTAACTTTTTAGCTAGAGTGGTTTTTTCTTCGCATCCAAAAGAAAATAAAAGGCTAAGTATGAATAGAATTTGTATTGATTTCATAATTGTAGGAAATTTGGTGTTAGCCAAATATACAATCATTTCAAATCCCCTTCGGGATCGCATCAATCAACGTTTTGGTATATTCTTTAGTTGGATTGGCATAAATTTCATCAGCATCACCAATTTCTTCAATTTTCCCATCTTTCATTACCAATAATTGATCTGCCATAAATTTTACGACCGCCAAATCGTGTGAAATAAATATATAGGTAAAACCAAAATCGTCTTTTAACTCATTTAATAAATTGAGAACCTGTGCTTGCACCGAAATATCCAATGCTGAAACCGACTCATCGCAAACTACCAGTTTAGGTTCCATCGCGATGGTTCTTGCGATGCCTACTCTTTGTCTTTGACCTCCGGAAAGCTCGTGTGGATAGCGGTTAAAATAACTTTCATCCAATCCAACTCGTGTTAAAAGGGCTAAAACTTTGTTTTTTCGTTCCCGTTGATTTTTCCCTATTTGATGCACTTGCATCGGTTCCATAATAGCTTCTCCAATCAACATTCTTGGATTTAAAGAAGAATAAGGGTCTTGAAATATTAGCTGAATTTCTTTCCGAAGCAATCTAATTTCTGAAGATGACAACTTAGTAAGTTCTTTACCTCGATATTTTATACTCCCCGAAGTTGCTTTGTCCAATTGTAAAATGGCTTTTCCCAACGTAGATTTTCCACAACCAGATTCGCCTACCAACCCTAAAGTTTCGCCTTCAAAAACTTTAAAACTTACATCATCTACCGCTTTAACGACTTTCTTTTTTTGAAATAGTCCTGCGTTAGAATAATACTCTTTTTTCAAATTTAACACCTCTAACAAAGGTGCTTTGGTGTACATTTTTTTATGGTTTAAAGCTCTTTGTTGTGGTGTTACTTCTGTTGCTTCAAAACTTTTATCTGCTAAGGAAGCAATGGTTGGCAACTCTTTTAAACGAACATCCAAACTCGGTCTTGAAGCTAATAAGGCTTTGGTATATTCTTCTTTTGGTGTTTTAAATATTTGTAATACAGTACCTTTTTCCACCACATTTCCTTGGTACATCACGACCACTCGATCTACAATTTCTGAAACCAATCCCAAGTCATGGGAGATAAAAAGCATACTCATTTTAGTTTCTTTTTGAATCTCTTTTAATAGCAATAAAATTTCTTTCTGAACCGTAACATCTAAAGCCGTAGTCGGTTCATCGGCAATCAATAATTTGGGCTTACAAGCAATCGCCATGGCAATCATTACCCGTTGCATTTGTCCGCCACTAATTTGATGCGGATAACTGTTGAAAATATCATTAGGACGAGGAAGTTTTACTTTTTCAAAAAGTGAAATGGTTTCTTTTTTTGCTTTTGAAGTGGAATAGTTTAAATGAAGCCGCATAATTTCAGCAACCTGATTTCCACATTTAATGGAAGGATTCAAAGCACTCATTGGCTCCTGAAAAATCATCGCGATTTCTTTCCCTCTTAGTTTTCTAATAGCTTCGGGTTTTTCTTTTAATAGGTCTTTTTCGTTAAATAAAATTTCTCCGGTTAATTTGGAAGTTTTTTCAGCTAACAATCCCATTATCGCTAATGAAGTCACCGATTTTCCAGAACCCGATTCTCCTACCACTCCTGTGATTTCGTTTTCAGAAATATCAAACGAAATATCGTGAACCACCTCAACAAATTGTTTTTTATTCCCGAAGGAAATGCTGAGGTTTTTTATAGAAAGTAAAGTTTCATCTGACATATTCCAAAGATAGGAATCTCTACAATATTCTTGAAGTTTTTACATAATGAATATTTCTGTCTTTTAAATAGTTGATGAAATAATGAAAACAAACTTCATGTTTGCCAACTAATTCTGGAGGAAAAACACCTTTTTTGGTAAATAATCCTTCTAAAAATAAATTGGCAGCCGATGCAGCGGTATAACCAGTAGTTCTTGCCATAGAGGATGTTTTTGTTTCGTTGCAATATTCATCGTGAAGATTATAAACAATTTCTTCTGTATCTCCGTTTTTGTTTTTGCCTTTTACAGTAACTCGCATCACTGTGAGTTCTTCTTCGGTTTCACCTAACTTCCATTCGTTGAATAAAACTTTACTAGTAAAATCGAGTGGTGAAATTTTAGTTCCATTGACTTCAATCTCTTTCATATTAAAAAACCCACTTTCCTTTAACACCTTTACATATTCTACGTGACCGGGATAACGCAAGGTTTTTTCTTTCATATTTTTAATGTGCGGCATCGTAAAAATAATAGAACGAAGCCCATCTGAATTGAAAGATTCTAAAGTCCCGATTTTATCAAAATCGATATATTCACAATCGGTTAAGGCATCGTGGGTAATCATATTTCCGTTTTCTACGTAGCGTGCAGGGCGAGTATATTCTTCGATAACATCGATGGGTGAAAAAGGAGCTTTATAACAAAAAGGCCACTTTTTTACTTTGGGTAATCCGCCTACCAAACATTCAAAATCGGTGAGTTGCAAGTTTTCATTTTCGTACCCTAAAATAATATTATCCATTCCGGGAGCTACTCCGCAATCTACAATGGCTGTTACGTTTTTCTCTTTGGCAAGAGCGTCTAATTCTAAAGAGTTTTCTGAAAAGAAAGAAATATCAATGACGTTCATTTCAGCTTTAATAATAGCTTTTAAAGTTTCAAACCCAAGAAATCCAGGCACCGCACATACTACCAAATCGAAAGTTTTAATAGTTTTTTGAAGAGTGGGTTTATCGGTTACATCTAAAACTTTTGTATTTAATTGATCACATTTTTTAAAAGCTTTATTCAATGCTTCCTGACTGTAATCTGTTAGTGTGACTTTATGATTTTTGGTAAGGTCAATAGCGATGGTGCTTCCTACCATTCCAGCACCTAATACGATGATGTTTTTCATGTAAAATTTTTTATTAGTAAAAGTATGATTAATATAAATAGGAACACTGATTTTATGGGTCAAACGGATTTTAATTGGAACGCAGATGACACGGATTTTACGGATTTACACAGTTTTAAAAATCCGAGACAATCCGTAAAATCTGTGTCCTCCGTATTCTATTTTTCCATCAAACAGACAAAATCTCCTCATCCACCAAAATATCCTCATTCCGAAGGCGTAAAATAATTTGAGCTACCGCAATGGTATCTTTTTCGCAATACCGAATAATCCTATCGATATCATTTTCCTTATAATAAACATCTCGAACTTCGCTACCATCAATATCATCTTTTGGTGATGGGATATCTAAAACGTGGGTCATTAATTTAAGTGAAGTGTAGGTTTTATAATCGCCAAACTTCCATAATTCCAGCGTATCTAAATGTGGAACTTCCCAAGGTTTTTTCCCGAAGAGATTTAATTTAAACGGAATATCAACTCGATTAATAATCATTCTACGAGCGATAAACGGAAAGTCAAATTCCTTTCCGTTATGGGCACAAAGCAAATGATAAGACTTATTAAAATGAGTTTCAAGAAGCGTTTTAAACTCTTCTAAAAGGGGGATTTCTTCTCCCTGAAAAGTAGTTACTCTAAAGTTTCTAACATCTCCTTTAAACACAAAGTGCCCTACAGAAATACAGACTATTTTTCCAAATTCTGCCCAGATTCCTGCCCGATTGTAAAACTCTTCGGGAGTAAATTCGTCTTTGCGTTGATAATTGGTTTTTTGTTCCCAAAGCTGTTGGGCAGTTTCGTCTAAATCTGAAAAATTTTCAAATAAAGGGACCGTTTCAATATCTAGAAAAAGGATATTTTCTAGTTTTATTCGTTTCAACATAATTTATAAAATTGCAATCGGGGAGGGATTATAAAGGTACTAAATAATTATTAATTCAAAACAGTGTTTGTTGCTTCACAGGACATTCGTGTTCCAACAACCATTTTTTACGATGCAATCCGCCAGCAAAACCTGTTAACGAACCATCTTTCCCAATTACTCGATGACAAGGAATAATAATCGCAATAGGGTTTTTTCCATTAGCCGAAGCCGCAGCACGAATCACTTTTGGGTCGCCCAAACGATTTGCTATTGTCTGATAAGAAACTGTTTTTGAAAACGGAATTTCTTGTAGTTTTGCCCAAACTTTTTTCTGAAATTCAGTTCCTTGTGGGTTTAATTTTAAGTTGAATTCGGTTCGAGTTCCCTCAAAATATTCCTGAAGTTGAGTAACAGTTTCTTGAAGGTGTTTAGAGGTTTTTAAAGTTGGTTTTTCTTCAGAATCTAGAAAATGTAAAGATGACAAACCATCTTGATTTCCTTTTATTTCAAGAGTTCCTATTGGAGATTTAAAGTAAATTGTATCCATAATTACCAACCTACATATTTTGGAGGCTTTACGTTTTTAAGGTTTAAATACACTATTAACTGTCCTCGATGGTGCGTTACGTGATCCTGTAATAAATTAAGAATTTGAAGTTTACTTTTTGGTCCAGCAAAAAAAGTGACAGTTTCTTGAAGACTTTCAACTGGGGTGTTTCTTATAATTTCAGAAACAGAATCGAAGGATTTTTTTAATTCAGAAATAATTTCAGCTTTGCTTTTATGTAAGGTGTTTTCAGCTTTTTTATATTCCTTTTCTGTAAAATACAAAGTGCTCAGCCAATCCATATTTTGTTTAATGTGGAGTAATTGCTCACTAAAACTCATCTCTCTTTCCGTAGGTTTAAAGCCGTAATTTTCTTCGGGCATTGCTTCAGTAATCTCAAGAAGATAATTTTTGGAGTTTTCCCATTTTTCAAGGAAAGCTGTTTTAGGTGTGATTTGTTGTGCCATAAAAGTTGAAATATTCAGTAATACTATAAGTAGAAATCCTTTTTTCATTTCTTAAAATTTATCATCTAAAATAACGACTAATTTACAGAAATATAGAATAATCATTTCAAATAAAAAATAAAACTGATATTTCTCAGTATTAATTTCTATTTTTTTTAAGACCTTTATAGATTACAACTTAAAATATGCTAACAAGAGATAATTTTAAAGATTTAGTTGAAGGGAAGATCGACAAAAAAGCATTCTTCGAACTTTTAAAATCGGATGTCAGCGAAAATAAATTAGCTGAGATATTATATGATTTAGAATATGAAAAAGAATTACTTCAATTACAAGCCGAATTGGTCAACCTCCAAAAATGGGTAACAAAACATAAAAAAAGAGTTTGTGTAATATTTGAAGGTAGAGATGCTTCCGGAAAAGGAGGATCTATTAGAAGAATGACAGAACACTTAAACCCGCGTAGCAGAAGGGTTGTTGCACTTACCAAACCTACAGAAGTGGAGCAAGGGCAATGGTATTTTAGACGTTATATTAAAGAAATGCCCAATCCTGGAGAACTTGTTTTCTTCGATAGAAGCTGGTACAATCGTGCTGTAGTGGAACCCGTTATGGGATTTTGCACCAAAGAGCAATATGATAAATTTATGATTCAAGTTCCCGAATTTGAACATATGCTATATGAAGACGGCGTAATTTTGATTAAATTTTGGTTTTCGGTTACCAAAGAAGAACAAGTAAAACGATTTGAATCTCGATTAGCAAGTCCATTAAAACGCTGGAAATTCAGTCCAGTAGATCAAGAAGGTCAAAAACGTTGGGATGATTATACCTATTATAAAGACCAAATGTTTGGCAATACCCATACCACATTTAGTCCTTGGATTATCGTAAAGACCAACAATAAAAAGGAAGCAAGGTTAGAAAGTATTCGGTATTTACTTTCTCGTTTTGATTATGACGGAAAAGGAGATTCAGGAACCGAATTACTTCCAGACCCAAATATTGTACAACGCTATCACAGATCAGTAAAACAAAGTAGTTATGAAGGATAATATTTCAGAAAAAGACCTTTCACTGTTAAATAAAAAGAAAGCATTAAAATATTTTTTATCAAAAGAGAACCCTTCAGTTTCAAGGGCATTGCGATATTTAAATTATGAATCTCGACTAACGGAACTTCAAGAAGAATTAATTAAGCTTCAGAAATGGGTAAAGAAAAATGATGAAAAAATTGTCCTCATTTTTGAAGGAAGAGATGCCGCTGGAAAAGGGGGAGCTATTCGTAGAGCTATGGAGCATCTTAATCCTAGAGAGTTTAAAGTTGTTGCTTTACCAAAACCAACCGATGAAGAATTAGGTCAATGGTATTTTCAACGTTACATCAATTTATTACCAATGAAGGGAACGATGGTTCTTTTTGATAGAAGTTGGTATAATAGGGCGATTGTAGAGCCTGTAAATGGTTTTTGTTCTAAGGAAGAGTATGAGATTTTTATGAATCAAGTTAATGATTTTGAACGGATGATTATCGAATCTGGAGTGCGTTTGATTAAATTTTATTTTTCGATTTCGAAAAGCGAACAGGAAAAACGTTTTGAAGATATTATTTCGAGTCCGATAAAGAAATGGAAATTCAGTGCTGTAGATCAAAAAGCATTGGAATTGTGGGACGATTATACTTACTATAAAAATGAAATGTTTACAAGAACCGATACAGAAATTGCCCCTTGGAAAGTGATTAAAGCCAATAAAAAAACAAAGGCAAGAATTGAAGCTATCGAGTATATTCTAAGCAATATTCCTTATGACGACAAAGATTTAGAAGTGATAAAACATGTTCATTTTGAAGATTAAGAAAAGATAAAATCCTCTAAAATCCCTGCCTTTAATAAATTTTTAGATTATGAAACCAACACACTATAGTTTTATAGGTTTACTATTCCTTTTTTTCTTCGGAATAAATTCAGAATTCACCTTTTCACAAAATTATAACCCTGAACTTTTCGATGCTATGGAATATAGATTGCTCGGTCCTTTCCGTGGCGGAAGAAGTGCAGCAGTAACAGGAATTCCTAATAAACCAAATTTGTTTTATTTTGGTGCAACGGGTGGAGGTGTTTGGAAAACTGAAGACGGCGGAAGAGCCTGGAAAAATATTTCAGATGGATTTTTTGGGGGTTCCGTTGGCTCGATAGCTGTAAGTACAGACGACCCAAATGTGATGTATGTTGGCGGAGGAGAATCTACCGTTCGTGGAAATGTTTCTTCAGGATATGGGGTTTGGAAAACCGAAAATGCAGGAAAAACGTGGACACATTCTGGACTTAAAAACAGCCGACATATTCCTAGATTTGTAATACATCCTAGAGATCATAATACGATATTTGCAGCCGTTTTAGGAAACATATACAAACCTACTTCCGAAAGAGGAATATACAAATCTACCGATGGTGGAAAAACGTGGACAAATAAATTATTTGTCAATGAAAATGCAGGAGCTGTAGATTTAATTATGGATCCTACCAATCCAAGAATTTTATATGCAACTACTTGGAACCTTAGAAGAACTCCATATAGTTTGAGTAGTGGCGGTGAAGGTTCTGCTCTGTGGAAAAGCACTGATAGTGGCGAAACTTGGAAAGAGATTTCAAAAAACGAAGGGTTTCCTGAAGGAATTTTAGGAAATATGGGAGTGACCGTTTCTCCTGTAAATAACAATATTGTTTGGGTAATAGTTGAAAATAAAGACGATGGCGGTGTTTATAAAAGTACCGATGGTGGAGAAACTTGGAGTAATATCAATAGCGAACGAAAATTACGACAGCGGGCTTGGTATTATTCTCGTATTTATGCGGATCCGCAAGATGCAAATGTGATTTATGTACTCAATGTTAATTACCATAAAAGTACCGACGGCGGAAAAACATACAGTACTTATAACGCTCCTCACGGCGATCATCATGATTTATGGATTGCACCAGAAAACCCAAAACGAATGATTATGGGTGACGATGGTGGAGCTCAAATCACTTACGATGGTGGCGATACTTGGAGTACCTATCACAATCAGCCAACCGCTCAATTTTATAGAGTGACGACCGATAATTCATTTCCGTATCGTATATACGCAGCTCAACAAGACAATTCTACCATTAGGATTAGCCATAGAAATGAGAGTTGGTCTATTGGTGAAGACGACTGGGAACCTACCGCAGGTGGAGAAAGTGCCCATATCACCATCGATCCAGAAAATAACGATATTGTTTATGGCGGAAGTTATGACGGGTTTCTAACACGTTACAATCATAAAACAAATACCGTAAGAAGTGTAAGTGTATGGCCAGATAATCCGATGGGACACGGAGCAGAGGATATGAAATATCGTTTTCAATGGAATTTCCCGATGTTCTTTTCAAAACACAATACTAAGAAACTATATACTTTTTCCAATCACGTTCACGTAACTACGAATGAAGGTCAAAGTTGGAAAGTAATTAGTCCAGATTTAACTAGAAATGATTCTACAAAATTGAAATCTTCTGGAGGACCGATAACTCAAGATAATACCTCGGTAGAATATTACTGCACCATTTTTGCAGCTGCCGAATCTCCAATTACTGAAGGATTATTATGGACAGGAAGTGACGATGGATTGGTTCATATTTCAAGAAACGGAGGCGAATCTTGGGAAAACGTTACACCCAAAGGAATGCCAGAATGGATGATGATAAACAGCATCGAACCTTCCGTTTACGATGAAGGAACTTGTTATATCGCAGGAACAAAATATAAAACAGGTGATTTTGCACCTTACCTTTATAAAACGAATGACTATGGAGAAACTTGGAAAAAAATCACTAACGGAATTCCAAATGAACATTTTACCAGAGTACTTCGGGAAGATCCAAAAAAGAAAGGATTTTTATACGCAGGAACTGAAACAGGTTTGTATGTTTCCTATAATGACGGTGCAAATTGGCAATCACTTCAGTTAAATTTACCGATAGTTCCGATTACCGATTTAAAAGTAAAAGAGAATAATTTAATTGTTGCCACCCAAGGAAGAAGCCTTTGGATTTTGGACGATTTAAGTATGTTGCATCAACTCTCCAATGTAAATAATGAAGAAAATATTCTTTTTAAACCGAAAGAAACCTACAGAATGAGAGGGTTTTCTAACAAAGAATCATTGACTTCGGGAACCAATCATCCATCTGGAGTGATAACTTATTTTTATGTAAAAAACCCTTCAGAAAAGGAAATAAAAATAAGCTATTTAAATGTTAAAAACGATACCATTAAAACGGTAAGTACGAAGAATAAAAAAGACAATTTTAAAGTAAAAGAAGGTTCTAATATGTTTGTTTGGAATACCCGCGGCAAGCCAGCAGAAAAGTTAGACGGAATGATTTTATGGTGGGCAAGTTTAAATGCTCCAAAAGCAGTTCCGGGAGCTTATAAAGTTGTATTGAGTGTAGATGACGAAAGTTATACTCAAGACTTTTCTATTATTCCTAATCCAAATTCTGAAAGTGATATTAATGGAATGCAACAGCAGTTTGATTTTATTACCAATATTAATAAAACGATTGATAAGGCACATACTTCCATTAAAAATATTCGGAAAATCAATTCTCAATTGGCATCCTTTCAAGAACAATATAAAGACGATAATCGTATAAAAGAATTGGTTGAAAAAGCTAAAAAACTGAGTGAAGATTTTTCAGAAATTGAAAAGGCGTTGTATCAAACTCAAAATAAAAGTGGTCAGGATCCGTTGAATTTCCCAATTAAATTAACAAATAAATTAGGTCATTTAAACAGCTTGGTTGGTATGGGAGATTTTCCGCCAACGGAGCAAGATATTGCTGTTAAAAATGAATTAACAGGTCAAATTAATTCAGAACTAGATAAGTTTAATGCCTTAGTTTCAGAAGAAATAAAGGCTTTTAACGAAGTATTTAATACCCTGAATTTACAATATTTAATTGTGGAGGATGGTAAAGAATAGATTCATTCAGGGCAAACTTATACTTTTTAATTGTGACAGATAATCAAGGAGTTATGAAATCTCAATTGTACATATTACAAGATTATAAGTTTCTTGAAAGAAAGCCTATTGATATCATTGACTTTCTGTTTTTTAAAATGAAAGTATGTGTTTGCCCTGAATATTTCTTAAAACATTACAAAAGTACTTAATCCTGTTTTAAAATAACAAAATTATTTTAGATTCCTTATTGTTTTCACTTGACTTTGTCAATTTTTTAGGCTAACTTTACAACAATATATATCATCAATTTAATAAGTAAAATGCTGATATACTTACGTTGGCATTAATGAAAGAAAATGACTGAAAAGAAAAAAAAAGAAGAAAAAGAGACAAACCAAAAAGATATAATTGGCGGTTTAATTCTGTTTCTTTTGGTTCTTGCTGTGTGGTATTTCTCTTGGCAATATATTGACAATTCAATATTATCAGAAGAATGTGGACTTTCGGACACTGAAGCAAGAGGACTTTTTGGCGATAAATTTGGTGCTATAAATGCTCTTTTCTCGGCTCTTGCATTTGCAGGAATAATATTTACTATTTTCCTTCAAAAACGTGAACTTAAACTGCAAAGAGAGGAAATGGAAGAAACAAGAGGTGAATTCATTAAACAGAACGAAACATTAATTCAGCAAAAATTTGAAAATACATTCTTCCAGTTAATAGGAGTGCATATGGAAAATGTAAAATCCATTGACTTAAGAAAGACTACTGACAAGACACAAATAATTGCTACAGGAAGAGATTGTTTTAACAACTTTTACAAGAAAATTGGTGGTCAAATTAATTCAAAAGAAACTGCAAATCTAACCTTAACACTTCAAGGATACCTGAGTTTTTATGACGCAAATAAGAGTGATTTAGAACATTATTTTAGACACTTATATCACATTATTAAGTTTGTAGAATCTTCTTCTATCGACAATAAAAAAACCTATACAAATTTTGTTAGAGCACAACTTTCAAGTTATGAATTAGCAAACATATTTTACAACGGACTTTCGACTTATGGTTATGATAAAATGAAACCTCTTTTGGAAAAATATGCTTTACTGAAAAATTTAAACAAATCATTAATATTTAATTCTCAGCACCTTGAGTCATACAAGAAACAAGCATATGGAGAATAAATTAATGCCAAAAAAGAAAAAATATGTTTACTGATAATGAAAAACTAATTATTGAAAGATTTAAGAACTACCCCTCTGGAAGGACTTTTCTTGCGAATGTTATAGATAGGGAACTTTCTCAGGCACGAATTCAAGTTTATAAAGCTGAAAAGAAAGCGTTTATTCTTGTCGAAAAGAATTACTACACAACGTTGGATGAAGTAGAGAAACAAAGAATTACTCAAATCTATCGTTGGATAATGTACGTAATAAGTGTGTCTTTTGGGCTTATAGAATTTCTTGATGAATGTGGGACTTATATTAATTTAAGAAATGTGGATATAACAGATGACCCTGTAACAATTGGACCAGGTCTTTCTGACAGTAATGCCCACAAATTTGAAATAACTCAAACAGGAGTTGTTGAACAATTGATTAAATATATTGATGTTCAAATTGAGATTAAACCTGAAATAGAAACCTTACTAAATTAACTGACTTGGAGTGGCTAAAAAAGATAGTTAGACGTGTAGCTGAAGAGGTTCATAAATCCAAAATTGAAGAACTTGACAAAAGAGTTCTTGAAATGGAAAAAGAACACAAAGTAATGACTAAGACCATTTCTGATAGTGAGTCTAAAATTAAAGACCTTGAAACAAAGCTCTATAATTCGATTATTTTATCAACAAAAATGGAAGCAACAATTAATACCGTTTTAATGTTGAAAGAAAGAGAAATCAGAGGACTAAAAAATGGAGGGAGCAATGAATAGAAATATATATAACGAACTTGAAAAATTGACTCAAAAAATAGAGTACAATACCGCTTCATTAACTGATTATCAAAGATATGAGCTACTACTTGAACAAGGAGGATTATCTCACGACTATATCTATTCTTATTTAAATCGAGCAGGATTTAATTCTTGGCAAGATTTAATTCTTGCACGTAAAGACAAAGAAAAGTCCGAAATGTTAAATGCTGTTGCAATTGGTGGTTTAGTGGGTTTAGGAGTAGGACTTCTTTTGACTGGGTTATTTGGCGGAAAAGACTAACACTAATGCCAACAATGGCTAAAAAACATAGGGGTTTTGGTGGTAAATTGGAAGTTCAGAGCTTCGATTAAAGTCCGCCAAACCAAAATTTTGATAATGAAAAAAGAAAAATAATTATAAAAATATTTGGCTTGGCTAAGTGCTAAATTGAAAGGGCAGCGTTTCAAACTCCCCTACGATTTCTTAGCCTAAGCGTTGATAAAGCAATTCACAATACAGGTAAACTATGTTTTAGTCGTTTGTTTACCAATTAATTCTTATTATTATTTTACGCTGGAAAACCTGCGGGTTCTAAAACAAAAATTATAAAGCTTTTGAATATCTTTATTAATTTCTGATTTTGTCAAATACTAAAAAAACCCTCCTACGCCATAAGGTTTCGGAAGGCGTGGTCGGGATGAGAGGTTCGAATACAATCTCTGGTCTCCCAAACCAGCACTTTAAACCGGACTAAGTTACATCCCGAAAATAATTAAATTCCAAAATTAAATATTTCAAAATCCAAATAGGGAAAGGCAAAAATAACCATACTATAAATTCAGACAAACAAGTTTTAGGGTACAGGGTAAACTCGTACTCTTTAATTGTAATAGATAATCAAGGAGTTATAAAATCTCAATTTACAAGATTATAAGTTTCTTGAAAGAAAGCCTATTGATATCATTGACTTTCTATTTTTTAAAGTGAAAGTATGTGTTTGCCCTGTAGATTCATTATTTTGGCTGTGTTTTTGATACAAGGAAATATATAAATTAAAGAATGAGCATTTTCAACAGATCGTTACGATCCCGAATATTTTTATCGATGATACTTCTAGTAATAGGAGCATCGATACTTATCGCTTTGGTGACCATTTATCAATATCGTGAAAACACTCAAGATTACCATCGTGAACGATTAATTAGAAAAGAAAATGCGATTCATGAAAATATAGATTATATTTTAAAAAACACGACTTACCCCATCGAAACGGATCGAATTCCACTGATATTCAAAAACAAAATTTATGAAATTAAAGACATTCATAAACTCGAAATATTTTTATACGATTTGGAAGGAAATTTACTCATTTCATCAAAAGCATCCTTTTTAAAAGATTCTACTCGCGGAAAAATTCCTCAAGTATCCTTAAGGGGATTAAAAGGTTCTCGGGAGAAACATTTTGTAAAGAAATTTAAGGAAGGAGAATCTGTATATCAATCCTCTTTTTCATACATCAATGATGCACATTTTAAACCGATAGCTATCTTAAATCTTCCTTATTTTGAAGACGATGAGTTTTTAAATAAAGAACTTAAAGAATACTTAGGAAGGTTGGGAGTTGCCTATATTTTTATGTTGCTTATTGCAATATTATTGTCCTATTTTCTATCAAAATATATTACTCGATCCTTAAATACTATTTCAGAAAAAATTAAGGAAACTCGACTGGATAAACGGAATGAAAAAATCTTAATTCCTGTAAAATCACAAGAAATTTCTACCCTTGTAAATGCTTATAATGAAATGATTGATGAGCTGGAAAATAGTGCCGCCCAATTAGCAACGAACGAACGGGAAGCAGCTTGGCGAGAAATGGCAAAGCAGGTAGCACATGAGATTAAAAACCCGTTGACACCCATGCGTTTGACCGTACAAAGTTTTGAACGAAAATTTGATCCTAGCGATCCAGATATTGTTCAGAAAATGAAGGAATATACCCATAGTTTAATTCAGCAAATAGACACGATGAGTTCGATTGCGTCGGCATTTTCAACCTATGCACAAATGCCTGCTCAGAAAGAAGAATCTATTAATATTGTTAAGATTACTAAACTTTCTTTGGATATATTTAATGAAAATTATATTTATTTTAGTTCAGAAAAAGAAGAAATAATTATCAATTTTGATCGAACACAACTCATTCGAGTAATCACTAATTTGGTAAAAAACAGTATTCAAGCTATTAACGAAAAACAACCTGTAAACCCTAAAGTTGAAGTTGTCGTTTCTGAAGAAGACAACTTTGCAGTCATCACAGTTTCAGATAATGGAATAGGAATATCAGAAGAACACAAGGAGAAAGTTTTTGAGCCAAAATTTACTACAAAAACTAGCGGAATGGGGCTTGGTTTAGCGATGGTAAAAAACATTGTAGAAACCTTAGAAGGAGAAATAAGCTTTACTTCTAAAGAAAATGAAGGCACTATATTTACGGTGCGGTTGCCTAAAAAATAAGCTTTGTTTTTGTAGCTTTGCGATTAAGTTTTTTAATAAAACCTCTGCGAGATTCTGTGTTTCCTCAGTGAATCTTTGCGTAATAATATAACTATGAACTACAACAATATCCTATCAGAATTCAACAAAGGTATTTGCACTATAACTATCAATAGACCTTCCAAATTAAATGCTTTAAATAGGGAAACCATTAACGAATTACACCAAGCATTTAAAGCTGCCGATGAAGATAAAACTACCAAAGTAATCATCATCACCGGAAGCGGAGAAAAAGCATTTGTAGCTGGAGCAGATATAAGTGAATTTGCAGATTATTCTGTAGCTGAAGGAAGTGATTTAGCTTCAGAAGGACAAGCGTTATTGTTCGATTTTGTCGCCAATCTTTCAACACCAGTTATCGCAGCAGTAAATGGTTTTGCATTAGGTGGCGGATTGGAATTAGCGATGGCAGCACATTTCAGAATCGCAAGTGATAATGCCAAAATGGGATTGCCAGAAGTTTCTCTGGGTGTTATTCCAGGATATGGAGGAACGCAAAGATTACCACAATTAATAGGAAAAGGGCGTGCCATGGAAATGATCATGACCGCTGGAATGATCGATGCAAAAACCGCTCAAAATTATGGTTTGGTAAATCACGTTACTTCGCAAGAAGAACTTATGCCATTAGTTGAAAAAACAGCTTCAAAAATTATGCGTAATTCTTCCGTAGCTATTGCAGCCGCAATTTGTGCTATTAACGCAGGATTTGAAGAAGGCGAAAACGGATTTGATGCAGAGGTTTCCAGCTTCGGAAAATGTTTTGGAACTGCTGATTTTAAAGAAGGTACTACTGCTTTTTTAGAAAAACGTCGTGCTGATTTTCCTGGGGAATAATTAAATCCAAAAAAATTAATATGAAATACTACTTGCCAATTTTCTTTTTAATTATTTCTCTTGGAATAAAGGCCCAAGAATCCAATTTAAAAATTATTAAAAGTAAAATTTTTACAAACGAAAAATATAAAACGACATTGCTTTTTGCAAAAGAAGACACTAACGGAGATATTTTTTTAGTTCGCAATTATTTTAAATCAGTTGCTTCACCCATTGGCTATTATATAGAACATTATAATAAAGATTTAACTTTATTAAAAAGCGATAAAATTGAAGTTAACAGAAGTGAATTAAGAGGTCTTTATTTAATTGATTCTAAAATAATTTTATTACAATTTAAATATCTTCAAAAAGAAAAAAAATATGCGTTTGTTGCATTAACCTCTGTTAAGGAGGAATTTGATTTTATAGAAAAAGAAATCTTTTCTATTGATAGAGATAAAATAAAAAAATATGACCACTATGGGATTAGAAAAGAACCTGAATTTACATTATTTAAAGAATATAAATTTGGAGATGTTGTAGAATCTGAAAATAAAGATTTGTAACTAATCAGTCCCAAATATATTGTTTTTTTTCATGACAAAAAGGCATTGAAGAAATATTGTTTTTCATGTCATTTTTTCAGTGTTTTTATTTGGTAAATTATACTTCTTTGTGTAATTTCATGG
>JAKITD010000034.1 GCA_021648265.1 Flavobacteriaceae bacterium
ATATTAGTGGAGCGGATTCTGTTGCACAAATGTTTTCAGGCGCAACTTCTTTTAATCAAGACATAGGAAACTGGGATATTAGTGGTTTAAACAATTCAAGACCTGCTAGTATTGCTGGAGCAAATAATATGTTTGCCGGTGTAACGCTTTCTACAGAAAATTATGATAGCTTATTAATTGGATGGAATAGTTTAGACCCAGGTGAGACATTAATCCCAACAAATATATCTCTAAGTGGAGGTAATAGTACTTACTGTTCGGGTGCAGCAGCAAGAAATAATTTAAGTACCGTAAAAGGTTGGACTATAACAGATCAAGGAAGCTCAACCGAATTACCAAATGCAATTTGTATGGATATTATAGTTCTTTTAGATAGTAACGGAAATGCAACCATAACAGCAGATCAACTAAATAATGGATCGGGAGACTCTTGTGGAACAGCTACTTTAAGTATTTCAAATAGCACATTTAATTGCTCTAATCTTGGTGAAAACACGGTGCAATTAACCATTACAGATAGTAATGGAAATACTTCAACTTGTAATGCTATCGTAACTGTAAAAGATGAGATTAATCCTATAGTAATTACACAAAATATTACCGTACAATTAGATAGTAATGGAAACGGTTTAATAACAACAGCTTTGGTAAATAATGGTTCTTCAGATAATTGTGAAATTGCTTCTATGAGTTTAGATAAAACTACTTTTGATTGTTCAAATGTTGGTGATAATACGGTTATATTAACAGTAATTGACACTAGTGGAAACGAAGCTACAGCTACAGCAACTGTTGAAGTTTTAGGTGTTCAGGCAGCTTTTACAACTGATTCTAATGCTGTTTGTAGAAATATAGTTATAAACTTTACAGATACGTCAACAGCTTCTGGTAGTGAAACTATTACTTCTTGGCTTTGGGATTTTGGTGATGGTAATACATCATCCGTTCAGAATCCATCACATAGCTATGGTATTCCTAATGTTTATGTTGTTTCGCTAACTACCACCAGTTCTAATGGATGTGAAAGCACAACTTCAACTTCAATTACAGTTCATCCGCCAATAGCAGATTTTACGTTAACTCCTGAAATTGGCTGTGAAACACCTCACACTGTTTTTTTTACCGATTTGTCAACACAACCCGATATATGGCTTTGGGAATTTGGAGACGGTAGCACTTCAACAGCACAAAACCCAGTACATAATTACACGACCTACGGAGATTTTCCTGTAAGACTATGGGTGCAAGATACTATTTATGGATGTTCAGATATCAAAGAGCGCTTAGTAAAAGTAGCAGCCGTTCAAACTAATTTTACTTTAAACGGAACTACAAATGCTTTTGGATGTGGTCCTTTAGATGTTAATTTTGTAGATACCTCTGTAATACTAGGAAATGATACTATTGATACTTGGTTATGGGATTTTGGAGATGGCGAATCTTCTACAGAACAAAACCCAACACATATTTATGAGCAACCTGGAGTATATTCTCCTACACTTACCACAATTTTAGCAATTACAGGCTGTATAAATGTAAAAACAAGTGTTGTACAGGTTATTGGACCTAATATTGATTTTGAAACAACATCTACAACTTCTGGTTGTCCTCCACTTGACATTCAATTTAATGACTTAACAATTTTTGGAGCACCAATAGTAGCTTGGATTTGGGATTTTGGAGATGGAAATACATCTAATTTTCAAAACCCATTACATCAATATACAAGTTTCGGAGTCTTTGATGTAAGTCTAACTATAATTGATATTGATGGTTGTAGTAGAACTATGATAAAAACAGCATTTGTAGACACTTCAGATAATATAGCTCCAACAGCAATTTGTCAAAATATGGTGGTACAATTGGATGCTAATGGAGAAGTGTCAATTACTACAGATGATATCGATAATGGATCATCAGACAATTGTGGTGCCGTTTCTATGGCTTTAGATATTGCTACTTTTAATTGCACTAATTTAGGAGTAAATACCGTAATACTTACCGTAACAGACAATAATGGAAATACAGATTTCTGTACTGCAACAGTAACTGTAGAAGATAATATTGATCCTACTTGGGACAATGCTCCTTCAGATTTAATTGTAGAATGTGATGGAACTTCAGATCCTTTAGGTGCATTTGCAACTTGGTTAACTAGTTTCTCAGGAACTGATGCTTGTGGAACAGCTATAATTACAAATAATAGTACTGGACTTTCTGACAATTGTGGAGCAACAGGAACAGAAACAGTAACTTTTACATTAACTGACGAATGCGGAAATACAATCACACAATCTGCTACCTTTACTATTGAAGATACAACCGCACCAACCATAGTATGTCCAATGAACGTTGATATTTCAACAGATCCTGGCGTATGTGGAGCCGAAGTAGATTTTCCTATGGCAGTTGCTTTAGATTCTTGTGGAAGTGTTACCGTAGCTCAAACAGGTGGATTACCAAGTAATAGTTTCTTCCCAGTAGGAGTAAGTATTGTTGAATTTACAGCAACTGATGAATGCGGAAATACAACAGTTTGTAGTTTTATCATCACGGTTACAGACAATGAAGTTCCTGTTACTGTTTGTCAAGATATCACTATTCAATTAGATGAATTAGGAAATGCTAGTATTGTCGCAGCAGATATTGATGGGGGTTCTACCGATAACTGTGGAGTTGCTCCTATAAGTGCATCGCAAACAGATTTTGATTGTAGTGATGTGGGTGATAATAATGTGATGCTTACCGTTACAGATATAAACGGAAATACTTCAACTTGCATCGCAGTTGTTACAGTGGAAGATATTACTCTTCCTTCAGTAATCTGTCAAAATATCACGGTTCAACTAGGTACTTCAGGTACTGTAACCATTTCAGGGAACGATGTAGATGGAGGAAGTACAGATGCCTGCGGAATTGCAAGTTATGTCTCGGATATTAATACTTTTGACTGTAGTAATATTGGTGACAATACAGTTGTTCTAACCGTTACAGATGTTAATGGAAATACTTCAACTTGTACAGCCATTGTAACGGTTGAAGATACTACTTCACCAGAATTAATTTGCATGAATATTACGGTTGAATTAGATGGAAACGGAATGGCAACGATTATTCCTTCCGATGTAATAGAAAATTTAAATGATGCTTGTGGTATTAATACTTCAGCAGTAGATATCACTGAATTTTATTGCTCAGATATTGGAAATCCAGTGACAGTTCAAGTTTTTGCTGAAGATGTAAATGGAAACCTAACAACCTGCTATGCAACAGTAACTGTCGTAGATTTATTAGCACCAGTACTTACTTGTCCAGAAGATCAAACACAAGATCCAGGGCCAGGAAATTTATTCTGGGAAGTTCCAGATTTCTTTGCAAATGGCGAAGCAACTACAACAGACAATTGTACGGATCCAGTAGAAATAACTACCCAAGATCCAGCAGCTGGAACATTATTGCCTGATGGAACCTATACTGTGACAATGACTGCAGAAGATGAGTACGGAAACGTAGGTACTTGTGACTTTGAGCTTATAATTGAAAGCTTATTAGGAGTTGGAGATTTTCAAGATTTGGTAAGTATTATCCTTTATCCAAATCCTGCAAAAGATTATATAAGGCTTAGCAATCCTTCTTCATTACCACTAAATAAAATTTCTATTTATGACCTTAACGGAAGATTACTAATAACATCTAATCTAGATAATATGGGAATAGAAAAGCAACTAGATATTTCAAAATTAGCAACTGCTTCCTATTTGATAATCATCGAATCTAATAATGATAAAATTGTGAAAATGCTTATTAAGGAGTAATTTAGTTATGTTTTTTAAGAAGAACACTTCACAAACGATAATTGTTTGTGAAGTGTTTTAAATCTAAGTTGACCAAGACAAAATATGTCGTTCAGAAAAATAATAGATGAGGAATCTACAAGATTTCAAAAAATCTTGCAAGAGTAAAATCAAACCTCCGGCGACCAAGGAGCAGCAGCACCATTCCAATGAGATTCGTGACCAAGATCTATAGATTCTACTAAGAAAGGACGTTTTCTTGAAATAATAAACTCTAAGGTTTCTGCAATATTTTCGGGAGTTAGAATTTCGGCTCCTTCGGTGTCATTCCAAGTATTTACTCCCCAAGAATGAATGGTAGATACGCGTATTTTTCCGGCGAGTTCATTTCGCAAAACGTGGGCAAATTGCATAATTCCTGCTTTGGTTGCGGCATAGACGGATTCTCCAATAATTCGATTTTTAGCAGACATCGAGGACATAAAAACAATATGTGGATCCTTGCTTTTTAATAATAAAGGAATCAGTTTTTTGGTAACCAAAAGTTGTGCGTGTAAGTTTAAAGTCAGTAAAGTGTTAATGTCTTTATCTGGAAAATCAGCGAATTTTTCAATAAACATTAAACCTGCATTATTTACTAAAACATCTAAGGAATCTGTCTTTTGTTTTAGCTCCTCAACAAAAATAGCTACATTTTCAAGGTTTGTAAAATCCTGACCAAATAAATGTGCGTTTTTAAAGTTTGTATCTTTAAAAGAAGATTTATTAGAAGCGTGTAAAAACAATTCATTATTTCCTGAAAGTAGTTTAGCTTCCGCTAATCCAATTCCTTTACTCGCTCCAGTGATGCATATTTTTTTATTCATATTTTTTAACTTAAAATTTCAACTTCTCCTTGACGAAGTTTTACCAATCCTTCATTTTTCATTTTTTTAAGTAACCTTGAAATTACTTCTCGTGATGAACCCAAGTCATAAGCAATATGTTGGTGGGTGGTTTTTATAGTTGTGCTTCCTTTTACTTTGGCTTCTTTTTTTAAATATTCTAGCAAACGTTTATCTTTGTTAGAGAAAGTTAAAATCTCTACTACGTTTAAAAGTTCGTCGTATTTTTGGTTGATAAGTTCATATACAAATGCATTCCAAACAGGATATTTCTGAGCAATTTTTAAGGCTTTGTCTGAAGGAATTACCACTACCTCAGCATCTTCTTCAATTATGGCTTTTATTTTACTTTTATTGTTTCTTAAAAGCGTAAGCATCGACATTGCACAACTTTCTCCGGGCTTTATGTAGTAAAGTAGCACTTCATTTCCATTTTCAGCTTCCTCTTTAAACACCTTTGCTAAACCTGAGATCAATAGCGGAATCACTTTAATATAACCACCTTGTTTTAAAATCACCGTTCCTGCTTCAAAAGAGTGAATACTGCTTATGGCTATTAATTCTTCTTTTAGGGCTGGTATTTTAGCCAAATCTGGAAAGTAAGTTTCTAGGACTTTTGCAATCATCGAATTATTTTTTTATGAGTTTAATAAATAATTCTTGATTGGCTCTTTCAGAAACCGAATTATAACAAGGTTCTATAATTTCAAGATTAAAATAAGGCTTAAAATAGGAAATATATTCCTCTTTATTCCCTCCAAAAGGAGGATGATTAATAAACAAAGGAACGTTAAAGAACAATCCAACTAACTTTCCTTTTGCTTGTAAAAGCGCATTCATTTTTATGGCATATTGTGGTCTAAGTTCAGGGTTTAAAGCACAAAAGAAAGTTTGTTCTATGATGAGGTCAAAGGTTTCTTCCAATTCAAAAAAATTAGCGTGAATTAAATGCTCCTTTGGGAAACTCGGAATTCTTTTTTGAAGGTTTTCCAAAGCTGTCTTCGATAAATCTACCACATAAACATTTGTGAATCCTTTATTATGAAGGTATTCTGCTTCATAGGAATTTCCTCCACCTGGAATTAATATTTTTAAGTTTTTGTTGTTGGGTTGGTCAAAATATTCTTTTAAAGGCGTAGAAATTTTTCCTAAATCCCAACCTGTGTTTTGATTTTGATATCTACTATCCCAAAAAAATTCATCTAAAATCATCACATAAAATTATACCTAAAGATATTCATTAATTTTTGAAATAATATCATTTTTCTGAACCACTCCAGATTGTCGCCAAACAATAGCATTGTTTTTGTAAAGGATTAAAGTAGGAACCCCACGAACATTTAGGGATGCTGCAAGCCGTTGGTTTTTGTCAACATCAATTTTTAATACCTTAATGGCATTCCCCATTGTATCTTTAACTTCTTTTAATATGGGAGACATCGTTTTACAAGGTCCACACCACTCAGCATGAAAATCTACTAAAACAAGTTGGTCGCTTTTTATAATTTCAAAAAAACTACTCATAATAAATTATTTTTGTTTAAACTGAATACTCCAAATTCCTCGTACTTGATTTTCAGAATAATCCAATGCAGTATCGGTTGGATACAACGTATTTAAACTTGCTAAAACTTCTTCATCGATGCTGTCTTTACTTCCGTGACATTTAAGGCACATTCCGTTAGTAACAATCGGGTAGTAGAAATAAACACTATCGTTTTTAGTTTCTAAGATTGGTGCAATTTCTTCTCCATTAGCAAGGGCATTTTTAAAAGTCTCAATGTTTTTTAGCTCAGTTTCATTTGCCTTATTATTTGGGTTTCTGGTTTTATCCGAAACTCTTTTAATACGTGCACGATGAACCGTAGCCATACTATCTGTTAATGGTATCGCCCTCACATTACAAAATTTTAAAGCTTCTTTAGTTCCCTTTTTCTTCATCGTTCCCATTAGGTTTTTTCCTAATTGAGCTTTGGTTGAAAATGCCATATCCAAACCAATTTGAGCATAAGAAGGCTCAATTTTTGAAGATGCTTCTTCAGTTTCAGCAGCTTTTTCTGAAGCGCTTATGGTTTCTTTCGTTTCATTTTTACAAGAAGAAAAAAGAACTAATGAAATAAGTGCAATAAAATAAAAAGGAGTCTTCATAATTCTGAAATATTTAGTTTGACATTTTACCAGTAGCACAACTTACAAAAGATTTCGCTTTTGAAATGACATTGTTGTTCTCACCTTCAGCAGGATAACCAATAGCAGTTAGTTTGTTTTTAACTGTAGCAATATCTTCTTCGGAATTTGTATCAAATGAAACCGATGATGTTGCTACATCTACCATCACATTGCTTACATTTTCTAAAGTGGAGATTTTTGTGGTAATCGTGTTTGCACAACCACCACATTTTAAGTTTTGTACGACTATAGTTGTATTCATTTTTTTATTTTTTTTCGCTCCAAGCCATATAACCTCCTTCAAGGTCGTAAACTTCTTTGAAGCCCATTTTTTCTAGCAATACAGCAGATTCATGACTTCTATGCCCTGATTTACAATACACATAGATTGCTTTGTTTTTGTCTAATTTTTCAAATTCTTTTTTAAAGGTTTCTTGGTCAAAATAATCAATGTTAATAGCATCGTCAATTTTTCCAGCATTGTATTCATCTGGAGTACGAACATCTACTAATTGAACATCTTTACCTACAACAACTTCTTTAAAGTTTTCCGTATTTAATAATGCATTTGTAACCTCTTGTGAAGTTGCTGCAAACGACATTAAAACGAATAATATTAGTATTGATATTTTTTTCATATGTAATTTTATTTAATGCGAAAGGTATATATATTTAGTTGAAAATGAAAGGAAGTGGTCGTATAAAACAAACCACTTCCTTAACTAACTAACCAACCAATAAAACATTTAATTTTTTTATTTTTCAGTAGGTAATAAATTTTTATACCTTTTGAATTGACTTTAATTTTTATTAAGGCACTACTATTTTTCCTTGCCAACTCATAATTCCTCCTAATAAATTAAAAGTATTAATGAAGCCAATAGATTCAAGTATTTGACAAGCAGAAACGCTTCTTACGCCGCTTCGGCAATAAACATATACATTTTTATCTTTATCCATTTTATTGGCTTCATTCATAAAGCCGTGAGAGTCAAAAATGTCAAGTAGCGTTGAATTTTCAATTACGCCATCATTCCATTCATATTCAGACCTGCAATCGATAATAACAGCATTGGCATCGTTTGCAATTAACTCTTTCCACTCTTGTTGATTTATGTTTTTCATGTATTTATTTTAATGTTGACGGGCAAATATAGTCTGTTAATGGAATTCTTACTTCTTTTATAGATTCATATCCACCATCTACATCAATTAAATTATGAATGCCTCTGTTTTTAAGAATTGATGAAGCGATCATCGAACGATAACCTCCTTCACAATGAAGGTAGAATTTATTATTGGTAGGATATTCAGAAATATGATTGGTTAAGGTGCTTAAACAAATATGTTGTGCTCCTTCTACGTGTTCTGCAAGATATTCAGATTCTTTCCGAACATCATAAACAATAGCATTTTCCTTTTCAATTGCATTTTTTAAGTCCATTGCATAAATGGTCGTAACCTTGTCATATTCCATTCCAGCAGATTTCCATGCTTCAAAACCTCCATGTAAATATCCAATAGTATTGTCGAAACCAACTCTTGAAAGTCTGGTTAAGGCTTCACTTTCTCTTCCGTTGGGAGTAATTAATAAAATTGGCTGATTTACATCGGCAATCAAAGCACCCACCCAAGGTGCAAATTCACCATCTAACCCGATAAAAATGGAACTAGGAATATGTCCTTTTGCAAAATCGTGTTGATGACGAACATCAATTACAATAGCACTGCCTTCATTTGCTGCAACCTCAAAAGCTTCAGGAGAAAGTGGTTTTTTCCCTTTTTCCATGATAGCATCAAAGCTTTCATAACCATTAATATTCATCATTACATTCTGCGGGAAATATTTAGGAGGAGCCGATAATCCTTCCAAAACTTCGGTAATAAATTCTTCACGAGTCATATCTGCCCGTAAAGCATAATTTACTTCTTTTTGGTGTCCTAAAGTATCGGTAGTTTCGGTACTCATGTTTTTTTCACAAGCTGAACCTGCACCGTGATTTGGATATACAATTAAATCGTCATTAAGCGGCATTATTTTATTGCGAAGAGAATCATATAGATACCCTGCAAGAATTTCTTCGGTTAAATCTGAAACTAATTCTTGTGCTAAATCGGGTCTTCCAACATCACCAATAAAAAGGGTGTCTCCAGTAATTATTCCGTGCTCTTTTCCGTTTTCATCTATCACCAAATACGTGGTACTTTCCATCGTATGTCCTGGTGTGTGAATTGCTTTTATTTTATAATCGCCTATTTCAAAAACTTGATTGTCTTTAGCAATTATAGTTTCATAACTAGGATTTGCATTAGGACCAAATACAATTTTTGCATCAGTTTTTTTCATTAAATCGATGTGACCACTCACAAAATCGGCATGAAAATGAGTTTCGAAAACGTATTTAATTTTCGCATCGTCCATTTTTGCACGATTAATATAAGGGTGCACTTCTCGTAAAGGATCAAAAATCGCAGCCTCACCATTGCTTTCTATATAGTAAGCAGCGTGTGCTAAACAGCCTGTATAAATCTGTTCAATTTTCATTCAATAGTCCTTTTAGTTTTTATTATAGTGCAAAAGTAAAGTGTATCTGTTAGGTATGCAGTAACATTGGTTACAATGAGTTTATTGGGCAAAAAAGCGACATTTGCCGCTTTTTAAGTTGATTTTATTTGTGGGGATAAATATTACAACAATGTTGTAGGACAAACATAATCGGTTAATGGTGCTTTAGTTTCTTTTATATCTTCAAAACCTCCACGAACATCGGTCACTTTTTCTACACCGTTTGCTTTAAAAATGGATGCTGCAATTAATGAGCGGTATCCAGTTGCACAGTGTAAAAAGTATTCTTTACTTGGGTCTATTTCAGCAAAGTTAGTATGGATAAAATCTAATGGAAAGTTTTCAACTCCTACTACATGTTCCGATAAATATTCAGATTCTTTACGAACATCCATAGGTTTTTCTATTTTTCCTTCAGCAAGCATATCTACAAATTTTGCTGCGGAAACAGATTCAATTTTATCTATTTCGTACCCTTGAGTTTTCCATTCAGCAAAACCTCCTTTAAGGTATCCTAAAGTATTGTCATAACCCACTCTTGAAAAACGAGTGACTATTTCGTTTACACGTAATTCATCGTCTGCAAGGAAAATTATTTTTTGGTTAATATCATTAACAATAGCACCTACCCAAGGAGCAAAATTTCCATCAACACCAATATACCAAGCACCAGGAACGGTACCTTCTTCATAATAGGTTTCTTTTGCTCTTGTATCAATTACCAAGACATCTTTTTGCTCGCTCATTTCTTTAAAAGTAGCAGCATCAATAGGTGTAGAGCCTTTATGCAATATTTCATCAATACTAGTATTGATAGACTTATTCATACGAACATTATTAGGGAAATATTGTGGTGGTGGTTTTAAACCAGTAGTCACCTCAACGATAAATTCTTCTTTTGTCATATCTGCTCTAAGAGCGTAATTGGTTTTCTTTTGGTTTCCTAAAGTATCAAAAGTTTCAGAACTCATGTTTTTTCCACAAGCTGAACCTGCTCCATGATTTGGATACACAATAATTTCATCTGGTAATTTCATGATTTTATTTCGAAGTGAATCGAATAAAAACCCAGCTAAATCAGCTTCGGTTAAAGCACCTTGTTTTACAGCTAAATCTGGACGACCAACATCGCCAATAAATAAAGCATCTCCTGTAAGAATATAAGGAGTATTTCCATCTTTATCGGTAATTAAATAAGACGAAGATTCCATGGTATGTCCAGGAGTATGAATTAAGGTAATTTTACCGTCTCCTAAAGGAAAAACTTCATTGTCGGTTCCTTCATAAATATCATATTCTGCTTTAGCTGAAGGACCAAAAACTATTTTTGCTCCTGTTTTTTGGGCTAAATCGTATTGACCCGAAACAAAATCTGCATGAAAGTGAGTTAAAAATATGTATTTTATTTTTGCACCATCGGCTTCTGCCATTCTTAAATACGGCTCAGTTTCTCTTAATGGATCTACTATTGCCACTTCACCGTTCGACTCAATATAATATGCCATTTCTGCGAGGCAACCTGTAAATAATTGTTCTACTTTCATTTTTTTATCTTTCTAAATTGTTAATATTAAGGGACTAAACTAAATTATTTTTGAGACTAAGAAAGTAACATTTGTTACATTATTTTTTGAATAGCTTCTTTTTTGGGTTTTTTTGTTGCAAATATTTTTCAAAATCTTCTTTTTGATTTCCGGTTCGATACCAATCTACCGCTTCTTGAATACTCATAAAAAACAGGTCTTCATTGGCTTTTTCCATAAAACCCGAAAGGATCATTTTATCGCGCACAGGGCCTTTTAATCCTGTAAAAGCGATGGTCACTTCTTTTCTATTAAAGTATTCTAAAACTTCAATTAAAGCATAAATTGCACTACTATCTAAACTGTTAATGCTTTCTCCATCAATAATTAATAGCTTTAATTTTTCGCCTTTATAAGCTGAAAATTCTTGAAGTTTATCCTTAAAATAAGTAGTATTTGCAAAATGTAATTGTGCATCATATCTAATAATTAATATGTCTTCATCAATTTCTACGTCTTTAAAACGTTTCCGGTTTCTATAAAAATGGGTGTTGGGAACTTTTCCTAAAATTGCAATATGTGGTTTGGTGCTTTTGTAGATTAACATTCCTAATGATAGTATCACGCCAATTAAAATCCCTTCTTTTATACCTACAGTTGCGGTAATTATTAAAGTTACATTCAAAATGACTAAATCTCGCTTTGAGAATTTTAATAATTGTTTCGGAATTGAAAAATCCAACAGTCCAAAAACTGCGACCATAATAATTGCTGCTAAAACCGTTTTTGGTAAATAGAAGAATACGGGTGTCAAAAATAGTAAGGTTAAAGCCACAACGCCTGCTGAAATTAAGGAAGCTAATTGTGTTTTTGCTTCGGCTTGTTCGTTCACGGCAGTTCTGGAAAATCCTCCCGTTGCAGGATAAGTTTGAAAAAAGGAACCAACTAAATTCCCCATTCCCAAGGCGATTAATTCTTGATTGGGAACTACTTTATATTCGGTGTGTTTGGTTTCTACTGCTTTTGCTACCGAAATAGCTTCCAAAAATGCAATAAAAGCCAAAGTAAAAGCAATGGGCATTAGGTCTTCTAATATTTTTTGATCGAAATATGGCAATCTAAAACTGGGTAATCCCTTCGGAATATCACCAATAATCGCAACTCCCATTTGGTCTAAATGAAACCATTTTACCACAATTATTGAAATAATTACGACTACTAGTGCAGCAGGAATCTTTCTAGCATATTTTTTAATAAGAATGATTATTATAATGGATAAGGCTCCAATAATAAAGGTTAACCAATGTATTTCGTTGAGGTGTTGAAACGCTTCAGCAAGTAGGTTTTGTAATCGGTTGTTTCTTGCAATGTCAATTCCTAATAAATTATTTAACTGACTTAACCCAATAATCAAAGAAGCAGCAGAAGTAAATCCACTAATTACGGGTTTTGATAAAAAGTTGACTAAAAATCCGAGTCGAAACATACCAAAAGCGATTTGAAGAAACCCCATCATAAAGGCAAGCAGGATAGCAAATTCTACAAAAAGATCTGTTCCAATTTGTGCTAAAGTTGCCACTCCCGCCGCAACGATTAACGAATCCATCGCAACAGGTCCAACAGCTAATTGTCTGGAAGTTCCGAAAATTGCATAAACAATCTGCGGAATTAGAGCCGTATATAAACCATAAATAGGAGGTAAACCAGCAATTAAAGCATAGGCTATCCCTTGCGGAATTAACATTACACCAACGGTAAGTCCGGCACTAATATCTCCTTTAAGCCATTCTTTTTTATAGTTGGGAAGCCAATCTAATATGGGAAGGAATTTTTTTAAATTCATTTTAAATATAAAGGAGTTGATTTTTTAAAAATGCAAAATTAAGAAATGTAATTCGCTTTGTTTGTAACAATTAGCACATTAAGTTCTGATTTTATTATCCTTCACACTCTTTGAAAGCTCTTGTCTTGCAAGGAATTTCAATTTTTTTGTGAATTTCTGCGATGGCGGTTCTTTTATCTTTAAAAAAAATACCTTTTCCGATTTCATCTTTAAATCCACCTTTTTCAAGCACATCTTGGCTTACCATTTTTAGTCCAGCAAAATAAATACCTCCTCTGTTTTCTTGCCAGTTTAACACTTCATTACTCAACCATTGGGCTGCTGCTAAATCGATGAAATTAATTCCATCTGCTGCAATTAAAACGTGTTGTGTTTTATTTTGATTGTATAAATTAGAAAAATAATCCGAAATTTTTTCGATAGAACCAAAATATAGAGATCCATCAATACGCAATATTTTTAAATTGGAACATTCTTTAGCATTTTCATCACGAATAATATTAATCAGCCTTCCGTTTTTGTTTAATGCTAGCGTTGCGATGTTTGGTTTGGAGGTTCTTTCCATATAAAAGAAGAAAGAAATAAAGATCCCTATGATCAAAGCTTGATCTAAGTCTAAAAATAAGGTGCCAATAAAAGTTCCTAAAAATACGGTGGTTTCACGTTTTCCACTTTTAATTATTTTTTTAATATGTTCAAAATCTATTAAATTATAGCCCACTAATAATATAATTCCTCCCATTGCAGGCTTGGGTAAAAAGGCGGCATACTTAGCAAAAAGTAAAACCACAATCATCAATCCAGCTGCTGAAATAACTGCAGACATTGGTGTTTTGGCACCTGCTTGGTAATTAATGCTTGATCTAGTAAATGAGCCCGAACTTGTATAACAAGAAAAGAAACTTGAAACTACATTCGAAATCCCTTGTGACACAAATTCCTGATTGGTATTTAATTTTTGGTGTGTATGTAAGGCAATAGATCTTGATATTGCTGAAGCTTCTACCAGTCCTAAGGTTGCTAAAATAATAGCTCCTGTGGTTAACATTCGCATATCTGAATAGTCAAAAGCAGGCATTTTAAAGGGAGGTAAATTGGAAGGTATGGTTCCTACAGTTTCTATCTGAATGGAATATCGAGCCAACCAAACTGCAACTAGACTCCCCAAAATCATCGCAACCAACATATACAATTTGGAGATTTTTTTAATTTTCCGAATCAATAAAGCGATTCCTAAAGTGATCATTCCAACACCCAATGCATACCAATTGGTTTCAGAAATATGTGAAATTATATAGCTAACAATATTATAAAAAGAACTTCCTTGAGGCACTTCAATTCCGAAAATATGCTTTAATTGTTTAAAAGCAATGAGTACTCCTGCTCCTGCAGAAAAACCAATAATTACAGAGTTTGAAACAAAACTTGCCAGTTTTCCCATTCGTGCAATTCCCATAAAAAGCTTAATAACTCCCGCCATAAACGACAGTAATATTGCCAAAGAAACAAATGCTTCTAGATCCGTTTCTGGATGTACATACTTACTAATAATTGCGTATAATACAATCGAACTTGTGGTAGTAGGACCTGAAACTAAATGATAAGATGATCCAAAAATAGCTGCGATTACAGGGGTTAACATTGCTGTATAAAACCCGTAAATTGGAGGCATTCCTGCTATCATTGCAAATGCTACTGCTTGCGGAATTACAATAATAGTCCCTGTGATTCCGGCAATTAAATCATCTTTCCACGATTTTTTTGCTAATGGAAGCCAAAGTAGAATTGGAAATAATTTTTGAAGCATTTTTTTGTTAATCTTTTACTTTCCTGCAAGGTCTTTGAGACCTTGCAGGATAATTACTACTCGTCCTTCTTATCAATATAATAAGTAGATTCATCGGGTCTAAAAGCACGTTTAAACCAAAGAGGTCTTCGCTCTCCATTAGGTCCTGGTGCTGGACGTGTCATTTTCATCCACTCTTTATATATTTCGTGAGACTTGTTAGTATCTACAAAAATATCTCCGTAGTTTTCTTCTGGTCCTGGTTTTTCAATCCGAACGCGTTGATGCCAACAATGCATTCCACTAATTGGATCTGGATGAACTGCGTGTGTAATATTTTGATGCACACCACCATCTTTCCAGAAAATACGTTTTGAATCTTTATCTGCCGATTCAAATGGTTTAATTCCTGAAATGGTATTCATTTTCCAACCTCCTTTTCCGTCACCTTCTATATTTACAGTATTGGTTGCCCAACGGTTTCCTGTTTTATCTTGCGGTCTTCTCCAACGTCCAATATGATGCGAACAAGCCACAACTCCTGGTTTCATTCCTTGAGTTACCCAAACTTTATCGATAAAATATCCGATATCGGTATTCATTTTCACCAAATCTCCCGTTTTGAAACCCCATTTTGCAGCATCTTCTGGGTGCATCCAAATTGGATTTCGATTTGAGATTTCGACCAACCATTTTGCATTTCCAGAGCGTGAGTGAATTAATGTCGGCAACCTAAATGTAGGAACCAACACATATTCTCCTTTCGATTTATCTAAATTATCTAAATGAATATGACTCTTCAGATATTGAGGAACTGCATATTCTGGCCATTTCCAATCGACCATTGTTTGCGAATAAAATTCATTTTTACGTGAAGGAGTTGGGAAACCGACCATTGCTTCACCGTTAATCATCACTCCAATGTCTTTTCCGTTTTTACGAACTACTTCTGAAACAGGATCAATTTCTGAACCTTCCAATTGTTCTTTAGTTAAAAGGGTTTCATTCATTTTATAGGATTCTCCTTTTTCAATTTCGAAGGTACCGTACTTCTGCATATACTCTAATTCGGTCAAGCCTTCCGCTTTGGCAACTTTTGGTAATCCTGGAACTCTTTCGAATATATATTGGTAGTATTCTCCAATTTTAATTTTTTCTCCTGGACGATATGGCGATTCAAAATGTTTTCGAATTCCCATACTTCCGTCTGGGTCAATTCGCCAAGACAATTCAATCCAGAATTCATCTTCTTCCCAAACTTCTCCCGGATTTGCTTCGTAGGTAAACTCAACTTCTTTTCCGTTTCTACGAGCAGCTTCACGTAAAACTGGTTGACGGAATGCCACCCAAGTTCCTCCGTGAGTTGCATAAGAATTAATATCGTGCCGTTCTGAAGCCAATCCCATAGGAAGTACAAAATCTGCATAAAAAGCGGTTTCATTCCAAGTTGGAGTTAAGGCAGTGTGCAGTCCGAATTTATCTTCGTCTTGAAACATTTCCATCCAAGTAAATCCATCAGGATAGGTCCAAACAGGATTGAATACTCTAGAGAAATATACGTCCATTTTCCCTCTTCCTTCTTTTAGGAAATGAGGTAATAACTGGCTCATTTCAAAAAATGCTAAAGGATATTCTTTTGGGAAATGAAGCTCATTCCATACTTTTTGTGGTTTTGGCGGATTGGGTTGCGTAGGACTAAATTTGTTCCAAGAATTTGGAGAAGTTCCTCCTTTTGCACCAACCGCACCCGTAAGTACTGTTAAGAAGTGTAAACAACGTGCAACGCCCCAACCACCAAGGTTAGAAGCTCCTGCTGCACGCCAGTTGTGAGAAGCAAAACGTTCGCCAGCTTCACCAATTAATCGTGCAATTTCAACTATAGTATCAGCTTTTACACCTGATTCACTTTCAGCATATTCTGGGGTAAACTCTTTGTATTCTTCAATCATTCCAGCGATGTAATTTTTGAAAGTAACTTCCTTATCGCTATGCAATGCTCTTAAATATTCTTGCCAGTTGGTCCAGTTTTCAAGATAGTCTCTGTTGTACAATCCTTCTTCCAAAATAATCAACGCCATTGCTAATAACACCGCAGCTTCGGTTCCTGGGTAGGTTGGCATCCAATAATCTGACATTGACGCCGTATTTGACAATCGAGGATCCATAGTTGCCAACTTAGCACCTTTCATTTTACCTTCGATAATTCGTTGTGCGTGTGGATTAAAATAATGTCCCGACTCTAAATGCGCCGAAATCAATAAAATAAATTTTGCATTGGAATGGTCTGGAGATGGTCTGTCGTAACCGTACCAAATATTATAACCAAATCGTGCTCCCGAAGAACAGATATTGGTATGCGAATTATGACCATCGATTCCCCAACCTTGAAGAATCCAGTTCATAAATTTTTCGTGTCCTGGACGACCTACGTGATAAGCAATTTCGTTGTGACGATCTTCTTTTATTGCTTTTCTAATTCTTGTTGCGATGGTATCTAAAGCTTCATCCCAAGAGATTCGCTCCCAATCTCCGTCTCCTCGTTTTCCTTTTCTTTTTAAAGGAAATAGAATGCGGTCTGGATCGGTAATTTGATTGATAGTTGCTGGACCTTTGGCACAGTTTCTACCTCTACTTCCTGGGTGATGAGGATTTCCTTCAAACTTTTTAACCACTTGAGTTTCTTTGTCGATAAAAGCTGTTAATCCACAAGCAGATTCACAGTTAAAACAAGTTGTTGGTACAATTTGATAGGTTACTTTTTTCTTTTTTGGCCACGCTTTTGGGTCGTATTCTACCCAGTTGTCCCACTTTTCTGGTGGTGGAAAGTTCTCATACATCTGAGCTACTTCCTCATCGGTAAAATGACGCATATCGCCATCAAACTCTTGGTATTTTTCTTTGTGCAGATTTGGAATGATTCCTATTTTTTCTGCTATGTTTTCAATAAAAGACGGTTTTTTATATCCCATATTTTTATTTTTTTGCTATTCCTGCGCAGGCAGGAATCTTATAATTTTTAACTTAATGTCAGTTAAAACTTTTCTTTATGAGTCTCTGTAACTTCTTTGTGTGGCTTTGTGAAATAGTTCTTATACTAAGATTCACAAAGGAAACACAAAGTTTCACAAAGGTTTAATTTTATGCCAACGGAACTCTCTGCGGAGCTTCTACCCAAATCTTTTCAGTTGCGTAAATTCCTAATAATATTAAGATTGCTGCAATTGTTAATATACTTCCATCAAGAGATTCCTCGATACCTCGGAATGACAACAATACTAATGGTAATACGTTACCTACAAACACAACTCCAAACCAGAAAAGGTTTTTATACCTTCCTTTGGTTATCATTTTTACCACCATATGTGCTGAGGTGCTTGGGTGTGTTATGGTTAATTCAGTAATCATTGTAAATAAGTTTACTGAAAGTGCAATAATCATTACCATTCCTAAAATTGACATCCAATCCTCGCTTCCTGTGATTAATAAAACCAAAGCAAAAATTGCTGCTCCAGCCATTACACTATGTACTAACATATGCAATGCTAATGAAGGGCTTTGCCAGAAATCACGACCTTTTGCTTGTGCAAATAAGAAGGCAGTATAAATGGCTAACATCACTGCGAAAAATGCAGTAATCCAAAGTAAAACAGTTTCTCCTGTTTCAATTTCAAAATAGGTCATTGCTCCCCAAATGGTTATTAATAATCCAAAGATAGTAATGGCATATCCACCTTTTACCAACCAAGAATTCCATTGTGGTCTTAGTAATACGTTTAAGAAACGATCGGGTCTGTCTAAATCCATCACCAAAAATAATCCTGTTAATGATAAGAATACTAATGAGATTCCTGCTGACCATAATTTGGTAGTATCGGACAAATCATAACCCAGAATCATAGCTAAAAATGGAATTAAAAAGGCTCCTGCTGCTACTGCTTTTGTAGTTACATAAGCCGAAACTTCCCAACCCCAAAGAATACCTTTATCTGGAGTATCATAAACTCTACGAGCTTTTCCAGTAAGTACATCGATATAATTTGGATTCTCTGTTTCTTTTTTCTGATAAGCAGCTTCAATTTCGTTATCGATCGTCATTTGTAATAAATCGATATCGTCGTTGGTATGCATCATTTTTTCGGCAGCTTTTGCGAAATGTCCTACACCACGAGATTGAGAATTCCATAACCAATCTCCTGATTTGTCTGTTGCTTCAGGGTTTAAAGAAGCATCATCACCGTCGATATAAAATAAGTTAGGCTGCGTTCCTTTTTCTGGTTTCCGAACTTTAACTTGTTGTTTAGCTAGTAATTGTGAAATCTCTGTAGTTGGATTATCCATATCGCCTGCAATAATTGCGTGTTCTGGACACACCGTAACACAAGCAGGTTCACGCCCAACATCTACACGGTGCGCACAATAATTACATTTTGCTGCAGTTTGTGTATCTGGATCGATATATAAAGCATCGTAAGGACAGGCTTGCATACAAGATTTACAACCAATACAACGATTATTATCAAAATCTACGATACCATCGTCACGTGTGTACAATGCTTCCACAGGACAGATCGTCACACAAGGTGCATCGGTACAATGGTTACAACGCATTACTGAAAAAATTCTTCGGGTATCGGGAAAAACTCCTTTTTCAACTTGCTTAACATAAGTTCTGTTAACACCAACAGGAACATCGTGTTCCGATTTACAAGCTGTGGTACAAGCATGACATCCTATACATTTTCTGTTGTCAATAATAAAGCCGTACTTCATTCTTTTATTATTATTAATTTATATGTTTTTTTCAGTTCTTGCAATTTAGTGAATTATCATTTATTAATGAGGTAATTTACTTTTTACAGCATGATATAAAAAAGCTCCCATAAGGCTTCCGATAATTACAACTACGATTGCTGCAACACCTCTTCCTAATAAAATAAACATAGGTCCAGGGCAAGCTCCTGCAAGTGCCCAGCCCAATCCAAAAATAGTTCCGCCAATTATATTTCTTGAAAAACCCTTTTTTTTGGGTTCAATATTTATTTTTTCTCCTTGAAATGTTTTAATACTTCCTTTATTAAAAAAGTAAAAGAGAATCATTCCTGTAACGACTGCGGAACCAATAATTCCATACATATGAAAGGATTGAAATTTAAACATTTCGAAGATTCTGTACCAAGAAATTACTTCAGCTTTGCTTAAAACTATTCCGAAGAGAATTCCAATAAATAAAAATTTTATGTTTTTCATATCAATAGTTTTAAAAGATTAAAGGTAAAAGAAGCCAAGTCATAATTAATCCTCCAATGAAGAATCCAATTACTGAAATTAGTGAGGGCAATTCAAAATTACTTAATCCTACAATTGCGTGGCCTGAAGTACAACCTCCAGCATAACGAGAACCAAATCCTACTAAAATTCCTGCGCCGATTAGAATGATAAATCCTTTTAAAGAAAACATAGTTTCGATGCTAAAGATTTCGTCAGGGAGATATTGCACTCCTGCGTTTTGAAAACCAAGATCGGATAAATTTTGAATGGTTTGTGAGCTAATTGCAACAGTTTCGTTAGGAGTTAAATATTGATAAGAAATAAATCCTCCAACAATAGTTCCTACTATAAAAAGAAGGTTCCAAGTGTTTTTCTTCCAATCGAACTTAAAAAAATCGACTAAATTTCCAGCACCACCAATGGCGCAAATAGTTTCTAAGTTTGAGGAAACTCCAAATTTCTTTCCGAAGAAGAACAGAAGAAACATCACGAATGTAATTAAAGGACCAGCGATATACCAAGGCCAAGGTTGTAGTATAAAATCCATAAGTATTTATAAATTAGAGCTTAAATATACTTATGTAACATTGGTTGCATAGTAACATTTGTTACATAGCAAAACACGGAATATTAAAAGATTAAAAAGTATTATTTATTTCTTAATAATACAATGAGCTAACAAACAACTAGTTGAATTTAATTCAAAGAAGATTTTTCACTATTAAATTAAAGCGAAATAATTTTAATATTATTTCGGTTTAATTTGATTTTACCTTGGTTTTCGAGTTTCTTTAAAAGTCTAGAAATTACTACGCGTGAAGTGTGCAGTTCGTAAGCAATTTCTTGATGGGTACTAAATATAGTATCGTAGTTATTTATTTTAGATTTATCA
The DNA here is from genome assembly GCA_021648265.1 of Flavobacteriaceae bacterium. Taxonomy (GTDB): domain Bacteria; phylum Bacteroidota; class Bacteroidia; order Flavobacteriales; family Flavobacteriaceae; genus Marifrigoribacter. The sequence continues at coordinate 20,726 of JAKITD010000034.1, forward strand.
CGTAGATATTTCAATAAACGCTCATCCATTTTTAAGAAAGCAATACTATCAATAGTTTCGAGCATTTCCATTAAACGAGTATGGTAACTTTCAAAAACAAAATTTCTCCAAGATTTATATTTACCTGTCCATTCTTCCATTTTTTCAATAGGAATCATGATGAGTTTGGTAGGTAATTCTGCAATGGCTCTAATTTCACTTTTTGTGGTTCCGAGACAACAGGTTAAAGTCATCGCACAGGTGTCACCACTTTCTAAAAAATAAAGTAATAATTCGTCACCATCATCATCATCTCGCATGATTTTAATAGCACCACTTATTAATAATGGCATTGATTTTATATAATTTCCTATCTCTATTAATTTATATCCTTCGGGAACGTCTTTATAAGTTCCAAACTGGTTTATTTCGGCAAGTAAATCATCTTCGAAAAGGTCTCCGTAGCTATTTTTTAAATCTTGAATCATGTTGGTAAATTTACGACCTTTTCTTTAAAATTCCTTTATCGTATTTTACAAAGAAGTTAATCCATATTATTTTGGATAATGCGTAGAATAAGGGAGATAGTATTGCAAGAGAAACAAAGGTGGAAATTAATATTGTTTTAGGACTAGCATCGGAAATTAGCAAATATGTAAGAACACCTACTATTACAAATAAAGCAACACCTAAAGCATAGGTTACATAATACGATCCGTGGTAAAAACTAGGTTCGATATTATATTTTAAGTTACATTCAGAACACTCCTCTTTTACTCTGCCCATTGTAGAATATATATAGGGATGCCCTTTGTAAAAATCTCCTTCTTGACAACGAGGACATTTCATTCTTACAATACTATATAACTTTGTTCCCTTTCCAAACATTACTTTTCATTTTTGACAAAAATAAATTATTGAGTACATATTTCTTGTAACAATGGTTACCATTAAAAAACAAGAGCTGTTAATTAAAACAGCTCTTGTTAAGTAAAATACAAAATTCGTTCTTATTTTATTAGAAGCTTTTTTATAGTTATATGATTATCAACTTTTATTTTTATAAAATAGATTCCACTACTATAATTAGAAATATTAAAAGTAGTTTCTGATCTATTGATTAATCTTTTTTCAATTTGCCCAACAATTTGCCCAAGACTGTTTATAATATTAATTTCAAAATAGCTTCCAATATTAGAATCAAATTTTATAAAAACTAATTCTGAACTTGGATTAGGATAAATTGATATACCCAATAAAACATTATCTACTACTCCAAGAGTTTCAGCAAAAACATTAATATTATCAATATAGGTGCTGTTACCATAACCGTTAATGTTTACAAATTTAAAAAGAACAAATTCACCTTCATAAGGAGTTAAGTCTATGGTTTCTGTTCTCCAATCATTAGCTGAACTAGGAGTCCAGTTTGAAGTAATATAACCTCCTACCGTAGATAAATCTAATCCATTTTTTTCGTAGATGGATGTATAAGTATCTCCACAATCTATGGATATATCTACTCTAAATTCATCTGAAAATGAGGTAGAATATTGTGCTTTTGCTAAATCAAAAGTTAATGAAGGAACAGAAGCATTACTCAAGTCAAATATTTCAGTATGGACAATATCTTCTTGCCCAGGAGCATTATAAGTAAAATTATCAATAAATGCAGTTACACTTGCATTGCCATCTGCTCCAGTTACACCAGTTCTTTCAATCCAAGTTGTACTATCATCAGGATTTTCAATATTCCATCCTGCAGGAGGCATTCCATTTGTTTCAAAATCTTCAACAAAATTTAATGAAGTTGCTTGTGTAACGGCATAAAAATCTAATATAGCTTCATCATTAGATGGGTTTAAATCTCCAGCAAGTTCAACTCTTACAACTAGAGTATATTCCCCATCGGTTGTAATATCGGCTTCGATAGCAAATTCAAAAACATCTTCTTGACCTGAGTTTAACGTTCCGGTATAAGTTTCTTCAACAACAGGATTACTATCAATTTGGTAAGAAACAATAAAATTACTTTGACTATTAATTCCTGTGTTTCTAATTGTTGCTGAAATTATCGCAGGTGTTGCGTCACAAATAAAATTAAAATCAGTAGGGTCGTTGTTAATAGATTCTAATGACAAGTCATCTGCTAATGAGCAGTTAACTAATCCGCCAGAATGATATATTGCAATCGTTCTTCTACTTTTCCAACCTTCTGTATCATTCTTAGCAATAACCGCTGCCCAAATTTCATCATTAGGGTTGGTGATAGAATAGGTGAAAGAAGTGGTTGTAGAATTTCCGATTAAATCCATAAAAGTATTTCCTAAAATGTAAAAATCGTAAGATTCGGCGTTTGGAACTGAATCCCAGGAAAAAGTAACTTCATCTGGACATATTTGTGATACTTCTACATTAGTTGCTAATCTTGCTATAGAAAAAAACCCATCACTTACATCAGTAAAAGCACCACTAGTAACTCTTACGAGAGCTTCTCCTGTGATTGTATTTGGTATGTTCCAAGCATAGGTGTGTGTTGTTGAAGAAACGGTAGTAATTGAGTTCCAAGACCCACCATTATCTGTCGAATATTCAAGTACAAAATCATCTGAAGTATTAATAGCATCCCAATGTATAGATTCTGTTTCGCCTGGAGCAAATGATTCTCCAGCATTTGGATATGTCATGGTTAACTCTTCTGAAATTATTTCATAAACTATGAAATATTCTTGAGGTCCCATTGGAACATTAAATCCTGTAATATTAATATCGTAATCTCCAGCTGTAGGATTATTAAGTAAAACCTGTTCTACATTATTTAAATGATCTGGTCCTAATGTTGCTGGTAAGTCTAGCGTTGTTGCATTAGGAGTTGGGTCTAAAATCCAAGGTTCGTGTGTATTTGCAGCTGGATCGGTGACAACTAAGTCCAAATCGTTTACCAGTGCAGGACTTGCTCCCGATGCAGCAGCAGGGTCACTCCAATATACCATAAACCTCACTTGAGAAGTTCCGGAAGGAACATTAATAGTATGTGTATTTGTGTTTCCTTGAGAAATATTATCTGATAAATATCTGCCGTCTTCAATTAACATTGCAGCTCTTAAAGCATTAACAATTCCCCAACCAAATTTGTAATCGGGACCAATATTTCCAGCTTCATTTGCGGTATTTATTAATGCTGCTTTTATTAATGCTGATTGTGGTAATGTTCCGCCATTAATATCCCCGTAGGCTTCATATAATTGAGCTGCAATTCCAGCAATTCCAGGAGCAGCACCCGAGGTTCCTCCAAAACTTTGATATTGATTGTTTTCGGTAGTTGATTGTTGATTTTGCCCATTAGCAGCAATATCTGGTTTTATTCTTCCGTCATGTGCTGGTCCTCTACTACTAGAGGCTACAAGGCTTCCATCAAAAAAAACATTTGCAGTTGCAATTACGTTTTTTCCTTGCTTATGCCCCCCTGTAATATTACCCCATTGATTTCCAGCTCCATAACCGCAATTATTATTGTTAGAGTTTCCTGCTGAAAAAACATGTAGTAACGTGGGGATATTTATTGTTTGATTATCAACAGTTTGCGTAATTGTTGTGTAACCAGTATTACAACCGTTACTATAAGAAGAGTTTGTAATCTGAACATCGCCATTATTTATAAAAGTTTGTGTTGCGGTATCTAAAAAATTAGGAACATAATTAACAATATATACATCAGATCCTGCAGCCATACCTCTCATAGAAGGATCTAAATTTCCAGCTCCAGCCATAATCCCACCAACTCCATCACCATGGGTGCCTCCTGTACCACTAGCCATAGAATTATCTATTCTACCTTGAAAATCAATATGCGGTCCCACAATACCATCATCTCTTACCATCACTCCAATACCAGCACCAGTATAATTTCTTCCAGCACCTGTTTGGGTGTCAAGATTACTGGAACGATGTAAGCTTCTTCCGCGAGTATCGTCTTTTACTGAAGGAGCAACAAGAACTTCAACCCATTTCACATAAGACAAGTTAGACAATTCTTCTAAACAATTACTTGGAATCGTAAGATCAATATTATTAGACTCTTTGTATTGCTGATTTACTGTAATTTGTCTTGTTGCCAAATCATTAATAACAAAATCTACAGAAACATATTTATGAAATTGTAATGTAACCAGTATATTATTTCCTACAGAAGCCCAATCTCCAATAATTCCATTTTTTAAATTAGAACTTAACTTAAACTGTCCATCTACAGGAACAATAGATCTTACTCCACTATTTTTCAAATATGAAATAGAAGTTGAATTTGGAAAATAAAATAAATATGTCTTATTTGGGATATACTCAATAAGATCAAGATTATTTGTTTTAAAACTATTCTGAATATTTTGAGTTGGTGTTTCAAAAAATTGAACCCATCCAATATATCCACTGTTTATACGAGATGATTCTGGCATTTGACTCCACTGAAACGTTTCTATATTTTCAGGGATTTCAATAATTTCATCCTGAAAAAGAATGCTGTAATCGCTTTGTCCATAAGACAATGAAAACAAAAACAAAGAAAGATAAAAGGTAGTAGATTTAATAGTAAAGAATTTCATATTTGAATAATTAGTTAATAATTAAATTCTAAAGAAATAAATTTTTAGAACTTCAAATATATCTATTTACTATTTGAAAAAATAATAAGAGAAGTTAAAAAACTTAAGATAAAAACAAGGCCTTTAATTCGGTGGCGTCTTTCGGACTCATCTTTCCAGCAATCACCAAACTTAGTTGTCTTCTTCTTAAAGCTGCTTCAAAGCGTTCTTTTTCAAGTTTTGTTTCTGGTACAATTGGAGGAACTGGAACTATTTGCCCAGATTCATCTACAGCAACAAAGGTGTAAATACCTTCGTTGGATTTTTTTCTAATTCCACTTTCTCGATCTTCTATCCAAACATCCATAAATACTTCCATAGAACTTTTAAACGCTCTTGACACTTTTGCTTCAATGGTAACCACACTTCCTAAAGGAATCATTTTACTGAAAGCCACGTGATTAACCGAAACTGTTGCTACAATTCTTCTACAATGTCTTCTTGCTGCAATACCCGCAGCACGATCCATACGAGCTAATAACTCGCCACCAAACATATTACCAACTGGGTTGGTTTCGCTTGGTAATACCATATCGGTTAAAATCGTAAGAGATTCACTTGGGTTTCTTGAAATCATCTGAAATTAATTTTTTGCAAAAGTACGATTTGTATTAGATTTTATAATATTTATTTTTTGAAGTAAAACCCTTGCAATCTCACTTCATTATCGTTCTAAATGTCAAATTTATTCTAGGTGTTTTTACTTTTGTTGTTGGTGGAAGTCGATGCACCCAATGAGTCTGCGTTTCTCTTTTCATTACCAATAAACTTCCTTTTTCTAATACTATCGATACGGTTTGTTTACTCTCTTTATGTTTGAAGGAAAATTTACGTTCGGCTCCAAAACTCAAAGATCCAATAGCACCGTTCTTTTTTAAGTCTTTTTCGCCATCGCTGTGCCATGCCATTCCTTCAGAGCCATCGTGGTACAGATTTAAGAGACAAGAATTATAGGTTTCATCGGTTTTTTCTTCTACTAATTTTTTAAGTTCTAGAAGCTCTTTAGTCCAAGGCAAAGCTTTTTTGGTAGTTTTAGAATAAGTATATTCAAAAGGTTGTTCGGCATACCAAGCTACTTTTCGTTTGGTGATGATAAGCTTTCCATAAATGATGGCTTTGTCGTTTTCCCATTGGATGTTTTCTAATAATTTTTGATAATATTCTTGGGCTTTTTTTATACTTAAAACTGTTCCGTAGTAATTTACTTCACCATCAAAAGGCAAAATATTTGGTATAGAATTTTGGTTAAATAAATCCATAAGAACTTAATAAGCAAATGCTAGTTAAGAAGGATTTTAAAATTAATTGAATTTGTAAACTGTAAGGTTATTTCTCCATCTCTTTCACCAATAACCAAGCACTTCTGTTTTGAGAATTCTTAACATCTCTAAGTGATTGTTTGGCTTCCAGCCTACTTTCGTGACTGCTATAAGCAATAATGTGAAGTCCGTATTTGTTAATTCCTAAATCGGTTGGTGTAAATCCTTGTTCACGAAGCTGATTTATTTTTTTATTTGCATTTTCTTCGATTCTAAAAGCACCTGCAACAATATGGTATTTTCCGGTTTGCTTTTTAAAAGTGAGGTTTAAAGCTGGCAACGGATTCTCAATTACAAAAGTGGCTTCTTGAATCTGTGTTTCTACTAAAGTATTTGCCTTTTGTTTCGCAGCAAAATTATGCTTTTTTACTCCCGCTTCGTAGATTTTTATTCCGCCCAATCCAGTAATAGACAATGCCACTAAAGCAATGGCAGCATATTTTAAATAAGGTCTAGAACGTCTTTCTGGTGTGATATAAATTGGCGCTTTTTCTTCTAAAGCTTCTACTGTTTCTTTATAAACTTCACGTGATACTTTAGTGGAAACAAAAGAAGTCATTCCAAAAACTGCCGTATTAAAATTTTGTTTTGAAGACGGTGTAAACTGAACCGAATTTTCTTCATTTAAATGAAATTCACCAATATTATGTAATGAAACTGGTTCCTTTTCAGAAAGCTGAAGCGATAATTTTCCAGTAAAATTTCGAATTTTCTGAAGGGCTGTTTCGTAACTGCAATTTTCAACTGAAGCTACATAGTTTGCTAACAATCCGTCGTTAGTTTGTAACTGTCTATTAAACGATACCGTTTTTCTAGGAGGGTAAAAAGTATGTGATTCCGAGTTAATTTCGGCAGAATGATACTGCGTTAATAAGGCTCCAAAACCAGGAATAATCACACATTCGTAGCGGTATAATAAATCGTTTATGTAAGTGGATAATTGCATATTAACAAATATAGTTTTTTTATTTTTCAAACAATATTAAAATCAGATTTTTATTAACAGATAAAAACACTATTTTTATAGTCTCCCTTTTTATTATTTTCAACTATGTTATCTAAAAACGAATTGCGTTATACGTTGGCATTACAACGTGTCCAGAATTTAGGAGATTCCTCTGCAAAAAAACTACTCAATAAAGTAGGTTCTGCGGAAGGGATTTTCAAGGAAAAGAAATCAAATCTTTTAAAAATTGACGGAATAGGGTTATTTAAATTGAAAGAGCTTTCTGAAAAAATAGTACTAGATCAAGCCGATGATGAAATCAATTTTATTGAAAACAACCAAATTGAATGGACTTATTTTAAAGATAAATTATATCCCGAACGATTAAAACATTGCATTGACGGACCAATTTTGTTTTTTCAAACAGGAAATATAGACCTGCAACGAAAAAAAATTATCAGCATCGTTGGAACTAGGAAAATCACCACTTACGGAAAAGTATTCTGTGAAAAATTAGTAGAAGAATTATCTCCTTTAAATCCAGTAATTATTTCAGGATTTGCTTACGGAGTAGATATTACCGCTCATAAAGCAGCATTAGATAATAATTTACAAACAGTAGCTTGTTTGGCGCACGGACTTGATCAAATATATCCAAAAACGCATAAAAAGTATATGAATCTGGTGGAAGAAAACGGAGGATTTATTACCGAATTTTGGAGCAGTGATGCATTTGACAGAAACAATTTTTTAAAACGAAACCG
>JAKITD010000035.1 GCA_021648265.1 Flavobacteriaceae bacterium
ATAAGTAACTCACCTAACAATTCATTTTGAACACCAATCGGAAGCTCATTGAATAGGACTTTTATCTCTTTACTTGTTTTCATAATACAAATATATAATAATTTGCTGACTTATTTAGAACTTAGCCGTATTTATCTAAATAAAAATTAATTTGACAAGCCTCTTAGTTTTACTAAGGGGCTTGTTTATTTTAATGATTAGAGGTTTATTAATAAAAAAATCATTTTAAAAACTTTAAAAAGCCTTCAAAATGATTTTAATTAATGTGATTTAAGATGGAATTTTAAATATCCTTATTCAATTTTTTGGTAAGGTAAAACCCTGTAAACAATCCAATTCCTGCCATTAAAAAGATAGTTCCAGGATAGGCGATATCTTCATCTACACCAAAGGTCTGACTTAATATTCCTGCGATGAATATCCCTAATCCAATTCCCATTAATAATAAAGCGAAATTCACCACTATTACTTTCCACATTGGAGTGGCACTCTTGTTTTTACTGTAGAAAATAGAAGCTTCTGCTCCTTTTTCTATCAATGCTAAACGCTCTTTGTTTCTAGCTGAAATAAATAAGTAAAATATTCCGAAGATAACTCCGAAAATGATTGGTATAATAACGATTTCTGATCCCATAATGATTGATGTTTTAAAGTTTAAATTTTTGTTCGTTTGCTAATAAGACGTGTGGTTTTGAAAGTAGGTTACAGGAATTATTGATTATTTTTATTTTGTATTATTTATCCCTTCGGCACTTCGGCTTCGCTCAGTGAGCACTCCACTCAATTAAATCCTAATATTTCACAAATTAATGTAACCAAAACCAACACTTGCTCGTCTTATAAAAAATGCAACCTAGCACTGACCCATATTTAATCCAAAAAACATTGGAAGGCGATACCAAAGCCTTTGGGCAATTGGTGGATAAATACCAGACGTTTGTGTTTACCATTGTCATTAGAATGTTGAAAGTTAGAGAAGAAGCGGAAGAAGTAGCACAAGACACCTTTATAAAAGCCTATCAATCCTTAGATAAGTTTCGTGGGGATTCTAAGTTTTCAAGTTGGTTGTATAGTATTGCTTACCGAAAGGCTTTAGATGCACTTCGGAAAAGCAAAAAGAATAGCAATCTGGAATTAATTGAAGACATTACGGAAGGAGATTGTTCTGTGATTGAAAACGCTTTAAGCTTTTTAGAAACTGAAGAGCGAAAAGAAGCAATTCAAAATTGTATTATGAAATTACCTGAACAAGAAGCTGCGATTATTACCTTGTTCTATTTTGAAGAACAATCCATCAAAGAAATTGCAGTAATTACAGATTTATCTGAAGAAAATATAAAAATTAAATTATACCGAAGTAGAAAAAAAATGTTTACTTTACTCAAACAAAATATACTTCCAAAATACACAGAAACAAATGGAAAAGCCATCTAAAAAAATCGAATCATTCACAGGAAATCTGATTAAAGAAGCTGGATTACAACAACCTTCTGTAGATTTTTTTGCAAATGTGATGAATGCTGTTGAAATCGAAAAAATACAGAAACCAATTGTTTATCAATCGTTGATTTCTAAACAAACTTGGATAATTTTATTGGTTGCTTCAGTAATAGTAACGGGTTTGTTATTCATATTTCCTTCCTCTTCAGAAACTATAGTAAACCTGCCAAATTTAAACTTTGAAAAACTTTTATTTCAATTACCAGAACTACATTTTTCAAAAATCACTATTTACGGAATAGGTTTTTTAGGTTTATTCTTAGTTCAGATTCCTTTTTTGAAAAGACAATTAAATAAAAGTTATTAACTTAATTTTGTATAAGCTAAAACAGCATATATATGTCAAGATTTTTTGCTTTTCTTATAGTAGCATTCGTAAAGAAAATTAGAAAAAAATAAAATTTACTCTTGTATCGCTTCCCATAATTATCTAAACAAAAGGTTCTTTTAATGTTTTTTCATTTTTTAGTAAACTAAAATTTTATGAATTATGATTTATTGAGGTAAGTTGTTTTCTTGTAAACCATATTCTATTTTCAAAACAGGCTCTAATCCTTTGTTTTTTATGTCTTTAGGGTCTATTATGTTAACTTGAATTAAACTTGAGTCTTGAGAGACTTTTATATAATCTCTTATTTTTGATATTAAATTATTATTTAGATTTAAAACAAGTTCATTTAGTTGTTCATCGCCAATAATAATTACAGCAGCTTTGCCTACAGATATTGAATCATTCTCTATTTTATTGAGTAAATAGGTTTCAAAACCTTTTTCATCTTTTAAATAATCCTTTTGAGTGTATTCAAAATATTGCGTACCTATTTCTTGTTTGGCAATGGCTTCTTTTTGAAAATTTCTATCAACAAAATAGTTCATTTCAATTTTTAATCCTGATTTTTTTTGTTCTAATTCTAAAATTTTATCAAGTTGTTTGTATTGTTTTTCAGTAGGAATTGAATCTAGGTAACTAAATTTAATTACTTCCATTTCTTTAGGGTCTCCATCAACCAAACCTGCTAAAAAGTTTACAGGGCTTGCAACAGTTTTTACAATCAGGTTTTTAAAGGTATTCCATACTATTTTACCAATACTAACCTTTGGGTCATTTAAATCTCCACGAACAGGTATTTCTAGGTTTATATCTCCATTTTTATCTTTTAATAGAAAAAGGGCAAATTTTAAAGGTAACTTGTATAACCCTTCATTTGTTGTGTTTAGCGTTGCACTTTTAACTAAGAGTCTATTTTCACTCACAATGTCTCCGCTTGTAATTTTTGAATTTGAATAGTAATACATATCGCCTTCAATAATATTGTGACCCGTATAATGTTTGGTATATATATTAATATCTGATAAGAGGAAATTTTCAATAACAATATCAATATCAGCATCGTTTAATGTTGAAGGGTTGAATCCAATTGCAGCATTTAAAGTGCCACGATTGTTTAGTAACATATCCGAATTAATTTTCACCCAATCTGCATCGCTCAAAATTTTATCAGCGTCTATTTTAATATCACTTAAATGATAATTAAATGGATTTCCTGTAAGATTATCGGTATAATCTAAAACACCATTAATTACATTTAGTTGATTTATAGCATAAAATAATGGCGGATTTTTAGAAATTTCTGAATTGTTATTAGTAGTAGAACCATCCTCAAGGTAAAATATTTTAGATAGATTGTTGGTTATCGAATCCATTTCAAAATAGAGATAGGGTTCTGTTATTTTTAAATTATCGATTCTATAAGAACTATTTGCAACGTTTATTTCTTCTAAATTGCAGCTGATGCTTTTTGAAGAAATAAATTTCTTATTCTGATTGTCTGTCATTGATAAATTTGAAACTTCTATAAGACCAGAAATCAACACATTTTCAAACTTATTTATAGTACCATTAATGCTTAGTTGCGTATTGAATTGACCTTCAATCGAATTAATATTTGCATATTCGACACTATATTTATAAAATGGTTCTAAACTCAATTTTTGGGAACTAAAAGTTACATTAAAGTTTTTATTAATGGGATGAAAGTCTAATTCTATATTCAAAAAACCATCATCATTAATAGTCATTTCAGATTGTATCGTACCCCATTTATTATTAGTTGAAATACTATCGGCATTTAATTTTATATTGCTAAAATTGTAATTTGTAGGACTTCCCATTAAACTATCTGAATAATCTATAGTTCCGTTATATATTTTAAAATGATTAATTGCGTAATGAAGCGGTGTTATATCAATAGAATCGGATTCTTCAATAGTATTTACTTCTTGATTAGTTGCATTTATTTTTTCTTTGAGTAAGAATATTTTTGATAAATTATTAGAGATAGAATCTATTTTAAAAGACACAAACGGCTCATAAATGTTTAAAGAATCTAAAACATAAGAACCATTGGTAACGTCTATTTCTTTTAGAATGAAAACTGCTTTTTTAGCTGTAAGAAAGGATTCATTGTTAGTATCTGTTATATTAAAATCATTGACCTCAACTTTACCTGAAACAACAGAGTTTCTAACTTCATTAGTGTTTCCTTTTATAAAAAATTTCGAATTTACGCTACCTTTCAAACTATTAATAGTTGCATATTCAGCAACATATTTATAAAAAGAATCTAAATATAAATCGCTAATTATTATAGTTGCATCATAATCACCATTTACTGGTTGTATATTTAATTTAGATTCGATATAACCGCCTTCTTTGAAATTAAATTTAATATCAACATTACTTTTTTCAGCTTGATCCCAACCAATAAAAGGAATGAGAAAAGATAAATCTTCAAGATGTGTTACATCATTTACATCTTTATTATCAAAAAAGAAATTAGCATCTTTTGATTCTAAATTAGATAGGCTATATTTAAAAGAGGTTTCAACTTCAGTATCGTTAAGAATTGAATCCTCCTCCTTTGTATGAAAATCGATAAGGTCGTCAAAATTAAATGTGGAGTCTTTCATAATAACCTTAACATCTAAACCTTTAAGATAAAATGCTTCAATTTCAATTTTATCTTTTATTAAAGCTAAAGGTTCTATGTTTACAATTAAAGTATCGAAGGCTATAAAATTATCTTGCTCATTTTGCTCAAGCATTTTAAAGTCAAATATTTTTATTGTGCTTGTAAAATAGTTGTATTTTAATTTTTCTATTTGTATTTGTCGTCCTAATAATTCTTTACTATTATTAATTGCATAGCGTTTTAAAATTCCTGGAAGGAATAGTAAGAATATTACAATAATACCAGTAATTAGTAATAGTATTTTAATCGACTTTTTTTTCATTGTAAGAAATTATTCAACAGCAAAATTAATTAAATAAAGAGTGGAAATCTGTTAATAACCGATTTGTTTACAAAAAAACTGCCTAAAAAAAAGGCAGTCTAATATTAAATAATTATTAGATAATTTTAAGTCATCTAATGATTTAATTGGTATTACATCACCATTATCACGATAAATAACGTTACGGTGTAGATTATTTCCTTTGATGTGATGTCCATTCGTAACCAATAAAAGCGGTAAATTTTTACGGTTCGTTGTATTTTTCAGCAACAACAACAATGGTTTCCCAAACAGGTTTCATAATAGTTGGGTCGTTTGTTTTAAAAAAGAAATTCCCTTGACTAAAATTAAAAATTAAATCTAATGCAAATTCAGAGTTTTTACCTTCGTCTAACATTTTACGCCATCTTTTTCCTTCAGGAGTTTTCATTACCCATTCTTCTTTATTGAAAACAGCAGGAAATAAACCTAAACCATCATAATGATCTGCGATAACTAAGTATCTGTTAAATAATAACTGATACATTTCGGCTTGTTCTTTTGCCTTTTTTATTTGTCAAAATTTTCAACCGTAACAAGGCTATGCTTGATAATTTTAACTTTAAAAAAAAACAAAATAATTGCCCCGATTCTGCACCACTTATTATTTAACAGATACTAAGAAATCTAAAGGCACATCTAGCTTTGTTTTTTTACCAGTTGAAGAGGTAACTTCTTCACCACGGGCAAATTTATATGCTTCATCCATTCCAATTCGGTTTTAGAAGGCACCAGCATCCATTGATAAGGTGGTATGAAGGTGTCGTCGCCAAAATATACATTGGTTGGGTATTTTGAAGTTTTTGTTTCTGAAGTAGTTTCAGCAGTAGTTTTTTTTCTGAAGTAACCTCTGTTTGTTTATCGTTTTTACAAGCGATAAAAGCAAAAAAGATAAGTGAAAGCGATAGTTTTTTTATGAGTGATTTTATTGAATTAGAAAATGCAAGGTGCAAAAAAAAAAGTTTCCCTGTTTAATGAGAAACTTTTTTGAATATATTTGATGTAGATAGTTTTATTAATCAGCCGATTCCATAGCAACTACTTGATATAAATCTTTTCCGTTTTGATTCATTGGTTGGTAATACGTAGTGTTATAAACTACGTATTTTTGATCCTCAATTTCTACTTCTTCGCCACCTTCAGGAATGTTTGTAACGACGGCTCCGTCTGGAGCTTCTATTACTTTATATTTTCCATTTTCTTTTATGTAAAATGCTCCGCCGAAATAATAGTAGGTGTCATCGTTTAGCTTAATGGTTTCGACTCCATCAGGCAAAGTATTTACAACAATATTTGTTGGTGCATTTACTACTGTATAGCCTCCAGTAGATTGGGTGTAATATACGCCATTATCATAATAATATGGGGTGCTATTTACAGACACGATAATTGCGGTAACCGCTATTGTTGCTACAAAGAATCCCCAAGGATGCCAATGTGCTCCATAACTATATCCATGATACCCATGATAACGATAGGAGTGATACCCACGATGACCATTATAATAACCACCTCCGTGACTTACTCGAACATTTCTATTCACATTTACATTAACATTTCTATTTACATTAGTGTTTCTATTCACATTTTTGTTTCTGTTAGAGCTTGAAGCTTTATTGGTTGCTTTGTTTCTATTAGAAGTACTTGCTCTATTACTAGTGTTTCTAGATTTGTTTTTAGGAGTTACCTTAGATCTGTTTGTAGTAGTAGATTTTCTATTTCCATTAGAAGGTCTAACATTACTTCGATTGGACGTAGTTGGTCTAGATCTATTACTAGTAGACGGTCTCGTCGTTTTTGGTTTATTATATTGTTTAGTACTGGGTCTTGTAGTAGCTTTTCTTGAGCCTCCATTTATAGACTTACTTCGACCTCCGCCACTATAACTTCTACTTGCTCCGCCACCGCCACGACTCATACTATGACCACCGCCACCTCTGCTTCCGCCACCACCTCGTGCACGCTGTGCCAATAAATCTGTGGCTGATGAACCTACGAGTAGCATAATAAATAATACTATAAATTTATAATTTTTCATATCGATTATTTTTTATTTAAAGGTTGGAATTTAACTTTGTTAGAACCTGATGGAGGTAGAAACTCAAACATGATGTCTGGTAATTTTGGATTGATTCTCCAATTAGAATATTCAGCCTCATAATACTTGTTCTCATTAGTTTTAGACTCAACTATCATTTTGTGAGGTAAGTTAGTTTCTTTAACTATCCAGATTTGAACAATTGTTTCTTCATTAGTTGCTTCTAATACAATACATGCTACATCATTTATATTTTCATCGCCAAAGTATAAAATTTGATCATAATTATCCATTAAGTCATCAGTTAATGAAGGGTATAGAAAGTCTGCTGCTGGGAAATAAATACCATACTTATTATTAATGCTATCAATTAATTTTAAAGTGTTATCTGGAGCATCTAAAATATCGTATTCGTTTTTGTTAAATAGGAAATAAGCAAATTTTTCTCCATTGTACCAAAAGCTTTTATTTCCTTTATTACTTTGGTTTTCAATAAACATTTTATTGGCACCTTTAAGGTAAACATCACTTAGTTTACTGATTTCTTCACTTTTTTCATTTACTATATAGCCTTCCACCGTGTAACTTAACGATTCCATTTTTCCAATGGTCTCGGTTAATTTGTCTAAGCTTTCAATTGCTCTAGTATCATATTTCCCCTCTTCTGATGAGTTACAGGAAACAAAAAACAAAGCAGAAAGTAATGAATACAGAATTATTCTTTTTTTCATTTATAATGTTTTATGAATTAATTTATAAAAGTACAATCTTTTTTAACACAAATAATTAGCAATTGATATTTTATTACGATTAAGTGGAATAAAACCAATAAAAAAAAGCCTTATTTCTAAGACTTTTCTAATAGTATAATTTAATAATAGATTACTCCACCAAAACCCATTCGCCTTTATCTAATAAAGGAATGGCCTGCTTAAATTTCACCGTTTTATTTTCGCCACTCATTACGTTTTTAATGGTTACCTTTTCGTTACGACCAATTTTTGGACGTTCTCTAACTATGGTTTCAGTAATCTGCTGTTGTGGTTGTGTTTTACCAACAGCACGAGACTCGGCAGCACGTTCGTCCATATTTTGAATTTCGTCTTTCTGCTCTGTTAAATTTTTATTTGATTTTACTTGTTGAGCTTCTGTAATTTGTTGCTGATTTTCTTGAGGTAATTCTCCTTTAAATAAGAAAGAAATTACATCTTTATTCACCTGTTCAATCATTGCTTTAAACAATTCGAAAGCTTCAAATTTGTAGATTAATAAAGGATCTTTTTGCTCGTGAACCGCTAATTGAACCGACTGTTTTAACTCATCCATTTTACGTAAATGGGTTTTCCAAGCATCATCGATAATCGCTAATGAAATATTTTTTTCAAAATCGTGAATCAATTGTTTTCCTTTTGTCTCATAAGCTTTTTCAAGATCGGTTGCTACATTTAGAGTCTTTACTCCATCAGTAAATGGAACCAAAATACGTTTGTATTGATCTTTCTGTGTTTCATAAACATTTTTAATTACTGGAAAAGCTACTTCTGCATTACGAATCATTTTATCTTGATAATGATTGTAGGCAGCTTTATATACTTTTCCTGCAATTTCTTGTGCATTCATGTTTTCGAACTCACTTTCATTAACTGGAGAGGCTAAAGAGAAATAACGAATCAATTCAAATTCAAAATTCTTAAAATCTTGTGCTCCTTTATTTCCTTCAGCAATTACCTCTGCCGTATCATAAATCATATTGGCAATATCTACTCGAAGACGATCGCCAAACAATGCGTGGAAACGACGTTTGTAAACTACTTCACGTTGAGCGTTCATTACATCATCGTATTCCAATAATCGTTTACGAATACCAAAGTTATTTTCTTCTACTTTTTTCTGTGCTCTTTCAATAGATTTTGAAATCATAGAATGCTGAATTACTTCACCTTCTTGTAATCCCATTTTATCCATCATTTTTGCGATACGTTCACTTCCGAAGAGACGCATTAAATTATCGTCCAATGCCACATAAAACTGCGAGCTTCCTGGATCACCTTGACGACCACTACGACCACGTAACTGTCTGTCAACACGACGCGAATCGTGACGCTCGGTACCTACAATGGCTAGTCCGCCCGCTTTTTTAACTTCATCAGATAATTTAATATCGGTACCACGACCCGCCATATTGGTAGCAATAGTTACTACTCCTGCGTGTCCTGCTTCTTCAACAATATCTGCTTCTTTTTTATGTAATTTCGCATTTAGTACATTATGTCTAACATTACGAATGCTCAACATACGGCTTAATAATTCTGAAATTTCCACCGAAGTTGTACCAATTAATACCGGTCTTCCTGCTTCAGATAAATTAGTAACTTCTTCAATTACTGCATTGTATTTTTCGCGTTTTGTTTTGTAAATTTTATCTTCACGATCATCACGCTGAATAGGTCTGTTGGTAGGAATTTCAACCACATCTAATTTATAGATTTCCCAAAGTTCACCTGCTTCCGTAACCGCTGTACCTGTCATTCCTGAAAGCTTGCGGTACATTCTAAAGTAATTCTGAAGGGTAATCGTTGCAAAAGTTTGAGTAGCCGCTTCAATTTTTACATTTTCTTTGGCTTCAATCGCTTGGTGCAATCCGTCACTATAACGTCTTCCGTCCATAATACGACCTGTAGATTCATCTACAATCATCACCTTATTTTCCATCACCACATATTGTTGGTCTTTTTCAAATAATGAATAAGCCTTTAATAATTGGTTCATGGTATGAATTCGCTCGCTTTTAATTCCGAAGTCACGGAAAAGCACTTCTTTTTTATCAGCTTCCTCTTCCGAAGAAAGTCCTTCCTTTTCAATTTTTGCAATCTCTAAGCCAATTTCTGGCATCACAAAGAAATCTGGATTGTCTTCTCCCGATAGGTAATCAATACCTTTATCGGATAATTCTATTTGGTTGTTTTTCTCATCGATTACATAGTACAATTCCGCATCCACCTTAGGCATTTCACGGTTGTTATCGGACATATAATGGTTTTCTGTTTTCTGAAGTAATTGACGAATACCATCTTCTGAAAGGTATTTAATCAATGCATTGTTCTTCGGAATTCCTCTAAAAACTCTCAATAATTGGAAACCACCTTCCTTGTCATCACCGGAAGCAATAAGTTTTTTCGCTTCGGCTAAAACATGTGTTAATTGTTTTTTCTGAATCGCAACAATGTCGGCAACCTTAGGTTTCAGTTCATTAAATTCGTGACGATCTCCCTGCGGAACTGGCCCTGAAATAATCAAAGGTGTACGAGCATCATCAATTAAAACTGAATCCACCTCATCCACAATCGCGTAATGATGTGGGCGTTGCACCAAATCTTCGGGTGCGTGCGCCATATTATCTCTAAGGTAATCAAAACCGAACTCATTGTTGGTTCCATAAGTAATGTCTGCATTATATGCTTTTCTTCTTTCTTCAGAATTTGGTTGGTGATAGTCGATACAATCCACACTCAAACCGTGAAACTGAAACAATGGAGCCATCCACGCACTATCACGTTTTGCTAAGTAATCATTTACAGTTACTAAATGAACTCCGTTTCCAGCCAAACCATTTAAATACATCGGAAGCGTTGCCACCAATGTTTTACCTTCTCCAGTGTGCATTTCGGTAGCTTTTCCTTGATGAAGCGCAATACCACCAATTAACTGAACATCGTAATGTACCATATCCCAAGTGATCTCTTTACCAGCAGCATCCCAAGAGTTTTGCCAAGTAGCTTGATCACCATCAAGAGTAACATAATCTTTACTTGCAGAAATTTCTCTATCAAAAGGAGTTGCAGTAACGGTAAGTGTTTCGTTATCTTTAAAACGTTTTGCGGTTTCTTTCATCACGGCAAAAGCTTCTGGAAGAATTTCATCTAACGTTTTCTTTTCAACCTCGTAACGATCGTCTTTTAATTGATCAATCTGATTGTAAATTTCTTCTTTTTCGTTGATATCTTCAATCGTTTCTGAACGTTTTTCTAGGTCATCAATTTGCTGTTGAATCGTTTTTTGATCTTCTTTTATTTTGGATTTGAATTCAGCGGTTTTTGCTCTAAGTTCATCTATAGAAAGTTGTGCTATTGCCGATTCAAATGTTTTAATTTCATTAACCAAAGGCTGAAGATCTCCCATGTCTTTTTTGGATTTATCTCCTACAAATAGTTTTAAAACGCTATCTAATATTCCCATTTCTGTATGTTGTTTTTAAAGGAAAATCCTTTAAATTATTTTTCTTTAGTTATTTAGTGGTTAAAATTATAAAATTTAACCACAAAGCTCGCTGAGTTTTGTACAAAGCTCGCAAAGTAATTGTCTAAATATCAGTATTTAAAAAATGCCCAAAGTTTATTTTAAACTTACTACAAAAAAACTGTAAAAAAACAACATAGCCAAAGGTTAGGCTGTTTTTAGTTTTTCTGTTTTGAGCAAAAAAAAAGCCTCTTAAATTAGAGACTTTTTCTTTTTATTAATTGTTTAATATTCATCTTCATTCCACAGATAATCTTCATCGGTGGGATAGTCCGGCCAAATTTCTTCGATAGAGTCGTAAGAGTCGCCTTCGTCTTCAATTGCTTGAAGGTTTTCAACTACTTCCATAGGAGCTCCAGTTCTAATAGAAAAATCTATTAATTCATCTTTCGTTGCCGGCCAAGGTGCATCACTTAAAAAGGATGCTAATTCTAATGTCCAATACATAGACTTTATTATGTTTTAATTTTCTGCAAAAATAATTTTTTTGATCAAAAAGCCAAGTAAAATCGTAGTTATTTCTGCTTTATTTTCAAGAACGTTTATAAGTAACTTAAAAACAGATACTTATAATTTATTTTTTTATTGAAAAATTATAGTTTCTTCGGAATCCATTTAACTTCTTCAACTTGTAAGTCTTTAGTCAACTTTCGTGCCATCACAAATAGGTAATCAGAAAGCCGATTTAAATACTTTATAACCAATGGGTCGATTGGTTCTTGATTGTTTAATAAGGTTGCTAAACGCTCGGCACGACGGCAAACACAACGTGCTACGTGACAATGTGACACTGTTGGATGTCCGCCAGGCAAAACAAAATGTGTCATAGGAGGGAGGCTGTCATTCATGGTATCCATTTCGGATTCTAAAAGTTGAATATCTTCTTCGTCGATTCTGGGAATGTTCAATCGTTCCTTACCACTTTTAAGTTTTTCTTTTTCTGGAGGAGTTGCTAAAATAGCACCCAAGGTAAAAAGGCGTTCTTGAATGTGAGTTAGTAATTCTTTGGAATGTGTATCCATTTCTTGATCCCGAACCAAACCAATGTATGAATTTAATTCATCTACCGTTCCGTAGCTTTCAATACGAATATGATATTTTGGAACTCTAGTTCCGCCAAATAATGCGGTGGTCCCTTTATCACCTGTTTTGGTGTATATTTTCATTGGGCAGTGTTTTGCTTATTAGCACGAAAATACTTAATTCGATATTAAATTAACCACAAAGAGCACTAAGATTTTCACAAAGGTCACGGAGTAAATAGTTATTATATTTTTTCTTAGCGAACTTTGCGTAAAATCCTTGCGTGCTTTGCGGTTAAAAATGAATTGTCGTACCCTTCGATACTCCCGACGCTTCGGGATGCTTTGGGGTGAATCGCTCAGGATGATTGAATGCTAGGTTATTAAGTGATGCGAGGGTAGGAGCATCGTATCGAAATGATCGTTTTGCCGTACCCTTCGATACGATTTCAAAAAAAATGAAATCACTCAGGGTACTCGAAAGTAAGGTCATTAAGTGTTTTTCTTTTTTGAATCCCGATGTTTCGGGAGTATCGAAATGACCAGATTAATCAAACCCGTTTATAAATAAATCTAGGAACCAACTTTAAAGCCCAAGCAATGAGTCGCCAACGTTTTGAAATATAAGCGACATCTTTTTTGTTTGTGATGGCACTAAAAATTTGCTTGGCAGCTTTTTCTTTGCTTGATACCCAAAATAAATTATCTCCCAAAGCCATGGCAGTATCAACATATCCAGGACGTATATCGGTGATGTAAATTGGTTTTTTAGCAATTTTCCGCAGGCTTTCTAAATAATTTATCTGATATGCTTTTGAAGCAAAATAAGCAGGAGCGTGTTCACTACCTCGCAATCCTGCCACTGAGCTAATTGCGGTAATATGCCCAAATCCTTGCTTTCTGAAATAATTGAAAGTCCAGTCCATTATCTCTGTAAATGCTTTTACATTTAGGTTGACGGTTTTTTCGTCTTCTCTATAATCTAAATTATTGTTTTCATCACCTGTTCCTGAACTCATAATTAGCAAGTCCAATCCTCCTAATTTATTAACTAACTCAGTTAGTTTTTCTGAATTGTTTTCTGTAGTACAGTCAAAAGAATTAATTATGAATTTTTCTGGATTGATTGCTTTCAATTTTTCGAGAAATTCTGTACGTCTTCCTGTAATTCCTACTTTGTAATTATTGGCTACAAAAAGGTTTGCTAGTTCTTTTCCAATTCCTGAAGTGGCTCCTATGATGATTACTTTTTTCATATTTATTTCCCGCAGATCTCGCAAATTTTAGCAGAAATTTAAATTGCGGTTATTTTATTAATTTATGCAGAATTAAATTTTAGTTACTTATTATCTTTTTTCTTATCGTAGTAACTTTTTCGGAAGCTTCTTCGGTTTCTATTTCTTGTTTTTTTGGTGTTGTGTTTGTTCCAAAAAAGAAGAAGTATTAACAAAGCGATACCTCCAACTACAAGAAATATTGGATTTAAAAATAATTGAGAATCCATAAAATTGAGTGTTAGGTTTATTGCTAATACAAATTTACAAAAACCATTTAATAGGAACACTGATTCTACTGATTTTACGATTGCAGACTGATTACAGCGACTACTAACTGAAGTCTGAAATTACTTAATCCGCTCGTCGCTAGAAACCATTCCATCTACCAATCTAATAATTCGGTGGGTGTGTTTTGCAATTTCTTCTTCGTGTGTTACGATAATTACGGTGTTTCCTTGATCGTGAATTTCCTTAAATAAAGCCATAATTTCTAAAGAGGTTTGGGAATCTAAATTTCCCGTTGGTTCATCGGCTAATATGATGGAAGGTTTATTAACCAAAGCTCTCCCTACCGCAACACGCTGTCTTTGACCTCCAGATAACTGACTTGGTTTATGATCCATTCGATCTGCCAAACCTACTTGTTTTAAAACTTGTTCTGCACGTTTTTTTCGTTCTTCTTTTGAGACTCCTGCATAAATCATTGGTAAGGCAACATTGTCTAATGCGGTAGTTCTTGGCAATAAATTAAAGGTCTGAAATACAAAGCCGATTTCTTTGTTTCTTATTTCGGCAAGTTCGTCTTGCGTCATATTACTTACATCTTTTCCGTTGAGTTCGTAATTTCCAGAAGTAGGAGTGTCAAGACATCCTAAAAGGTTCATCAAGGTAGATTTTCCTGAGCCAGAAGGTCCCATTAAGGCAACGTATTCGCCACGTTCGATGTCTAAATCGATTCCTTTTAAAACCTTAACGACTTCTTGTCCTAAAGGAAAATTTCTTACAATACTTCTTATTTTTATTACTAAACTCATTGAAATTTTATGTTTTTATCTTTTGCAATATTTTTTATTTGTTCAATAAAACCAGTTTTTTTAACAGGCTTTATAATCTTTTGGCTTGATGTTAGAATACAGATGACCGAAGTAAAAAAGTAAAACTACGGTCTTCGGTCTTCAAGCATCAGCTTTATTTCTACATAAGACGCATTAGTAATACCCTTGTTACAATCTTATGGTAAAATGTTCTTTTTCTTGTTCTTTTCTAAAAAAAACGAAGCCCCAATAGAAGGTATCAATACTTACCGTAACTTTTGGATGTCGAATGATTTCTTGCCAAGCTTCCGTCATTGCTGAACTCCAATAAATATCATCAAATATAATAACTGAATTGTTATTTATTCGCTCTAACAGAATTTTAAAATACTGAAGCGTGTTTTCCTTTTTATGATTCCCATCCACATATATTAAATCGTAAATGTCTGAAGGGTTTTTATTGAAAAATTCTTCAAAAGTTTCGGAATGTAAGTTGATGTTTTTTAAGTTGAATTCATCAAAAAAGCTTTGTGCTACTTTTGAAGTATTTGGGCAGCCTTCTACTGTTTTGATTTTGTTTGAAGGATTTGAAAATGCCATTGCTGAAGTTCCTAAGCCCAAAGAAGTTCCTAGTTCTAGAATGTTTTCAGGATTAAAATATCGTATTAATCTAAATAATAATTTCTGTCGTTTAAAAGTAATTCCAGCATTTTTTGCGATGTCTGAAACCTTTCTTTTATTGGATTTAAAAACACGAGAACCTGCACCAAAATCGGTGATATCAATTTCATTAGTATTCTGAAAAATCTGATTTCTAATTTTTTTTATTTCAGCATATTCAGTATAGTTTTTTTTAACATAAAAACAGTTGGTCACCAAATCGTACACAAAAGGCGAATGAATTCCGTGCTGATTATTGGATTTCAGAAAAAATTTAAAGTATGATTTTATTTGATACCACATTTATTAATAACATTTTCCTGTTTCAAGCAATTTAATATCTCTTAAGCTAGCTTTTTATATAGCTTAAGTAATAGCCCTTCAGCAATTAATATAACAATTACTACCACTATAAATGAAACCAAACCATGAACAGGTCCTAAAAACTGAACGTGATCACCAAAGGCATAACTAATAGCTTCTAGGATTAGTATTTTTGAAACAAACAAAATTGCCCAAGCAGATAAAAATCGCAGTACTTTGGGTAAAGTTCCCGGTTTTTTTTTAAAATATCCAGCTACTTTATGTTCTAAAGCCAGTGTGAGTTTTAACATTATTTGAAGTAATAATGCGGCAATTAATGCCATCGAGAAAGAATCTAATTCTACGTATTTCCAAAACTCATCAAACAATCCAAGTATTACTAAATCTATTAGTACTAATAAAATATATTTAACAAAGAATATTTGTTTTTTCGATTGTTCTTTAATTTCTGTATTTATTTTAGTATCATTTTTCATTTTTTTTATAATTTATTGGTTGTTATAAAGCAGCTTCAGTATCATTCACCCAAGCCGTATAAAGATTATGCATAATTGCCAGCACTACAGGTCCAATAAAGAGTCCTAAAATCCCTTGAAAAATCATTCCTCCAATAGCTCCCATTAGTATAATAATCATTGGTGTTTGTAATCCTTTTGCCAATAACATTGGTTTTAAAACATTGTCTAATAAAGCTACAATCATCATATAGATAGCAAAAATGATTGCTGGTGTTGTTTCAGCAAAAGAGAATACATAAATTATTATTGGTATCATTACTAAAGAAACAGGAATTTGAATAATCGCAGCAAAAATCACCGCAATAGCTAATATTCCTGCCATAGAAGACAGCCCAATCATAGCAAAACCAAAATAAGCTAGAACTCCTTGAATAACAGCTACTAGTAAGATTCCTTTTACAACGCTTCGGATTGTGTTGGTACACATTTCCATAAGTTCTTTTCCTTTACCTTCCATTAATTTATCCATAAATTTGAAGCCTGTTTTATACCCTTCCTCCGCAGAAGACATAAAAACTCCAGCTAAAATCAATGCCACTAGAGAAAGCAATACGGAAGTCATTAAACCTTTAAATGAATTGAAAAACCAACCTACTGAGCTTTTAATCTCTTCAGGGTTACTTTTTATAAATGCCTCCATATCGTTTGAAGCATTTGACCACGCTCCATATAATTTTTTACCAACTAAAGGCCATTCTTTAACCGACTCATTTGGTGGAGGAACCTCTAAAGTTCCGTTATCAAAATTGTGATAAATATCTTTTGTTTTATCTACAATATTCTGAGTAACATTAAAAGAAGGCACAATAATTATTGCCATTAATGCTATGATAAATAAGGAGGTAACCAAGCCTTTTCTCTTTCCTTTAAAAATTCCAATTATTTTTTTATAAAATGGATACAATGCTACTGCTACAATAATAGACCAAATCATTAATAATACAAAAACTTTGACGATAAAGAAACTCCATACTAATAATATGGTTAATACTGCAATTTTAATGTAAGTGTTAATTGCATTTTTTGAATTTTGAATACTCATAATTGGTGTTTTTAGTTGTTTTGTTCTTGGATTATTTCCCAACCACCGCCTAAGGCAATATATAGGTTGATGATGGATTGTAATTCTTGTTGTAAGGCAGCAGAAGCTTTTAATTCTGCTGAAAACTGACTGCTCTGTAAAGTTAACACTTCTAAATAACTTGTGAGTCCACCGTCATAACGTACCCACGCTAAATGTGCCGCTTTGGTGGCTAATTCCATTTGTTCGGTTCTTAAATCATGCTCTCTACTGTAGGTGCTTTGTGCTATCATAGCATCTTCCACCTCTTTAATTGCTGTAAGATACGATAACTGATAGTTATTTAGTAATCGTTCTGTTCGTACTTTTTCTAGCTCAATTCCTTTTTTAATTATTCCACCATTATATAAAGGACCAAATAATTGTGCTCCCAAATCTGCAAATAAAGTTACCGGATTTAATAAACTAGCTCCCAAATCTAAACTAATAGTTAATGAAGGATACTGAAGTGCTTCTGCAGCTCCAATACGTATTGTTTGTGCTTCTAGTTTACGTTCGGCTTCTAATACGTCTGGTCTTCTTGAAATTAACTCGGAAGGGATTCCTGTAGGAACTTCTGGTAATGAAATTTGTTCTTGCAAACTTAGACCTCTAGGGATATCAACAGGAACTGAGCCTAATAATACACTTATTCCGTTTTCAATTTGTACTCTTGAACGCAATAAAGTTTCGATGGTAGTTTTGGCTTCGATTAACTGAATTTTGGATTGCGACAAATCAACTTCATTAATAAAGCCTCCACCATGTCTAGCTTTCATTACATCATAATTATCTTCAAAATTCTTAGCTGTTTTTTCTGAAATAATCAATCGGTTGTCCAAATCTCGTAAGGAAATATAAGCAGAAGCGATCGCAGAAATAATAGAGATGGTTACCGAACGGTAGGCATATTCGGTGGCTAAATACTCTTGCCTTGAAGCTTCGTTTAACGATTTAATTCGTTGCCATAAATCTACGGTATAGGAGACATTTACACCAGCAGCAACATTATTGCTAAACTCGGATGTTTGAGAGTTAAACCCGCTCGAAGTGCCTCCGTAATAATTAACCGCAGGGTAAAAATCTGCTTTCGAAATATCGAAGAATATTTGAGATTCCTGTAATCTAGCAGCAGCTATTTTAATATTTTTATTTTCTTTTAATGCTGTATTAATTAACTCTACTAAAACGGGGTCTTTAAATAATTCCCACCAATTAATAGTAGCAATAGAAGCTTCAGTGTTAGAATCTTGACGATAGGTTTCAGGCAAGTTTTGTTCTGTTCTTTCATAATCTTCACCCACTTTACAAGAGGATAGGTTCAGAAAAATTATAACTGAAAAACAACTAATTATTTTATATATGTTCCTTTTAATCATTGATAGGTTGTTTCTTTTTCTGAAAATAGTTTAATAAAGCAAAGGCTGCCACCACATAGATAACTGCGATGGAAATTTGCACTAACCTTGTCCAAACTTCTGAACCTGCTGCATCGCCTGATGAAGTTACAGTTCCTAAAATCAACAAAAAGGTAGAAAATCCCGTACCGAATATTGCTGCTAATTTTGCTTTTGAGAATAATCTACTTCCGAAGATAAATCCTACTAATAATACCAACAACAACATAAATGCTATCATCGGTACAATGACTAATAATTTATAGGCGATAATGGCAAACAGTCCTCCTAAAATATTAGCAGCTATTAAAAATTTACCCACTTTAGCATTCGCTAATGCAGGACTTATAGATAATATACCAATAAATATAAGTACAATAAGGCCTCCAGATAATTTAAAAATAAAGAATAATAATAAAACAGGAAGTAATATTAATAATATATTTCGGGCGTAGCAAAACCGCTGATAACCTGTTTGAATTGCTGTTTGTTGTTTTTCTTTTACAAAAGCTTCATCTGCTTCAGACCAAGGAAAAACTTTAAAAACCAATTGTGAAAGCACAATAGCTATCAAAGCATTTAAGATTAAACTCAAAGCTACAATTGAACTGACACCGGTTGGTTCTAAAGACATTAGAGGTATCACTAAAATACTGATAATTGCAAAAAGTTTTACCATAAAGGGTAGTTTATTTGAATAATACAGCCATAAGATTCCTAAACATAAAAGAGGCATAAAAACGAAAGGATAATCTTTAAAAAAAGAACTAAAAGCAAAAGTTATCGTATTGAAAATAATTAGAATAACAATAAATCCTGTACCTTGTTTAAAGGTAAGTGGTTTGGTGCCAGGAGAAATATAACCCAATGCTAAAACAGGAGTTAAATAGGAGATAGGATATGCCGATAAGGTACTTACCAACATTATAAAACTAATTCCTAATACATAACGAAGAACTGGAATAGAAATACTCCAATTATAAATAGTGCTAGAAAATATGTTGGCTTTACCGAACATAAGATAACCAAGAGTTAAATTTAATTCTAAAACTAGCTAAGGCATTTAATAATACATTATCACCCGTATAAACAACTACATCTACTTGACCACCTAATCTTATTTTATTTTGAAAATCGGTATTGGAATTATCCAAACTTATAATCACAGGAAAACGCTGAGGGTCTCGCAACCAGCCGTTTTTACTACTAATACTTGGCAGTCCTCCTTTGTTTGAATTGTCGGTAGAAACTCCAAATCCCAAACTACGAACAGTACCTTCATATACTTTTCCTGGTGCAATATCCAAGGTGAATTTTACAGGATCACCAACATTCATAAAGGAAAGATTGTTTTCTTTTAAATCTGCTTGAATCCAAACATCCGACCTAGAAATTAAAGTAGTTAACGGCTGCCCAGTGGAAGCGTAATAACCTAAATCTATGTCAAAACTTTCAATCACACCGTCGGTAGGAGCGATAATGGTTGTAAATGCCAAATCTAATTGTGCTTTTTCTAAATCTTTAATGGAAGCTCTAATTTTAGGATTGTCAGGGCCTGAATCTCCGAGTGATTGTTTTGCTCTATCAAGATTGGCTTCGGCAGATGCTACTTGTTCGGTTGCAGTTAATAAGGCGGTTTCAGACTGATCTTTATCGTTTTCAGATAAAGCACCTGCATTTTCTCGCATTACTTTCTCTACTCGGTTCCAATTACGTTGTGCTCTATCTAATTGTGCTTTTGCTACGCCTAATCTCCCTGCTGCAGATTTTACTGAAGAAGTACTCGCAGCAACCGATTGTGTGGTGTTGTCGATATTTGCTTCCGCTTTTAAAACTGCTATTTCATAAAGAGAATGATCTATTTGAAATAAGGTATCGCCCGCTTGTACGTTGCTGTGTAATTGTATTCTAATATCAATTATATTTCCTGAAACCCTTGAAGTAATAGGAGTAACCAACCCTTTAATCCGAGCTTGATCGGTGTATGGTGTGTGTCTTTCAGAAAAAAGATACCAAACAAAAAACAATAAGGATATAAGAAGAACAATTCGTGTAATTGATTTTATGGGGCTTTTTTTTTCTGGAAGAGTAACTTTCTCAGTTATTTCTTCTATATTTTCAGTTTCAATAGTTTCTTCAGAAGGGTTTGTATCGTTGTTTTCGGTAGCCATATTATTTTTTATTATTTTGCTGAAATGTATTCTTCATAATAAATTGTATTACTGAAAACATCATTGCCGTAGTCCAACCTAATAATAATACTCCACTCATTGCTTCAAATCCTGCTAAAATACGATTGGAAGAGCTGATGGTGATTTCTCCATAACCCAAAGTTGTAAAGGTAACCATTGAAAAATAAATTGCTTTTTCTAAGCTTTGAAATTCTGTAATCCCTGGTAATAAATAGTAGGTAAATCCCCAAACAATAGCTTCAATAAAATTTAAAGTTAATAGGAACAGTGCTGTAAATATAAGTAGTTTAACTGTGTTTTTATCAAAACCTGCCAAGGATTGAAGGCGTTTGTTTCTTGAAACACGATTAAGCCAATAACGTGTTCCATAGGCTTGAATTGTAATGGTAATTCCTATTACAAGAACACCAATAAAAATATTTAATAACATAATAAAAGTAAGATTTTCAAATATAGTTATTTAATTGAAAGATAAATTAAACTTTAGTGTTTTAAGAAAATTAAGTATTTTTTAATATTTAGAGAATAACATAGAGGGATTATATATTAATTAGATTGTTGTTTTGTAATTTATTAGATGGTATAGACTAAAAAAAACACTACAAAATCACCTTGTTGTTATTCACAAAGAAAATACTATTTACAAAAAACAGTTTTCCATTTTCCCAGAACGAACGGAATAAAACATTATCTACCATATAAATAATGCTTCCTTTTCCTACTCGTTGCTCTCCAAAAACCAATGAATTTTTAAGTCCTTCTTTGGCGTCTTTTCCAGAGAAGCCAGAAACACTTTCTGCATCACCTTTTATATACCCTACATTATAACCGTTTTCTAAAAACTGAAAAGAACTCTTACCCTGTTTTAAACTATAATAGGTATCTCCATAACCAAAAGCCATTGGATGCGTTTTGTCTATTGCTACTTTGTAGATACTTCCGGTGATAAAGTTTTTTACACTGTTTCGTTCTTTATCTGCATAAGGAGTTAATAAATCGTCAGTATTTTCTTCTAAAAACTCCTCATCATCTTCCTCTTCGTCTGTTCCGTTTTTTTCCAATCCAAAGCCTTCTTTTTCATTGAAAAAACCAACGGTTTTCCCCATCGCAATTACTTTTCCTCCTTTTTGAATCCATTGCTTTAAACTTTTCAACCCTTCTTCGTTGAATGACTTTTCGTAGAACCCTTCAGGTAAAACTAAAATATCAAAACTGTTTAAAGTACTATTTCTGAAATTATCTGTATCTATCGATGTTATTGGATATTTTAACTGTGTTTCAAAAAAGTGCCAAATAGCTCCATAACTTAATGATGATACTCCTTTTCCTTTTAAAACGACAATGCGTTGTTTGTTCACCAATTTTATGTTTGGCGATCCAAAATCGGTTCGGTTATCCGAAAAACTAGAAGAAGCAACAAACAATTGTCGTTGGTGTTTGTTGGCAATGTAAGTGACCATTTTATCGAATTCTGGATTACTTTTGTTATCACTTTTAGTAATAATTAAACTTCCTCTATCAAATTTTGTATGGTTAAAACTTAGCTTCATTTCAGAAAAACGGACTTTAATATTATTTTCTAATAATTCAGTTAAAAAAGCAGCATCACTCATACTATGCCATTTGCTAATGTATCCAGCTCCATTGGGTGAAGGATTGTTGTTAATGGCAGTTTGAATAAATACATTATTAGCAGGAATTAAGTTGGTGCTCGCCACGGTTTCTAGTCCATAAGCATAAGGTAAACTCCAAGAAGTAATATCGTAAGTTAAAGGATCGGTTAATTTTACATCAGGCTCAAAAAGTGCTTTCACCATTTTTCCTTTTGGTTGATTGGTACTTACCACCAAAGCATTTTCGGCATGGATACTTCCATTTTTTTGAGTAGAATAATTATAACCGCTCACCAATTTTTGGGTTGAAATTCCCCACTTTATTTCGTGTTTGTCAAGCAGGTTTGTTAGTTTTTTAATATTGTCTTGGTTTCCGTTTAACACATAACTTTTATACTTTAAGTTGCTCGTATTAAAAAACTCTTTAAAATTGGTGTTTAGATTTTTTGTGTTTTTCGAAGAGATTTCTACCGTAGATAATCCCGTAGTAGTATGATGTGCAACTCTATCTTTTAGAGTTAAAACATAACCTTCGTCGGTGTTGATTCCTAAACCTGCTCTACCGTGTCCAGCTTGTTCGTAGGTCATTCCAATCGCTCCCATAAAAGTAGGATAAGTATCGCCATAGCTTGGATATAACAAATCGAAACGTTCGCGAGTAAAAAACAACCAACCTTCTTTGTCAAAATATTTAGCGTGGTTTTTTCCTATTTCTACTTGAAAATCTCGTTGCCAATCACTAATAATTTCGTGAAAAGGTTCTGCTGCTGGAGCAAAATAATACGGTTCGTTAATTCCTTGTTCGTGAAAATCTACGTGAACGTGTGGCATCCATTTATTATAAATTTTTAATCGCTGCTCACTTTCCACTTGCGTTGCCCAAGCCCAATCTCTGTTGAGGTCAAACAAATAATGATTTGGACGACCTCCAGGCCAAGGTTCGTTGTGTTCGGCAGCAATTTGTTTTACATCGTAAGGCGTTGCTTTTACTTGGTTGTACCAATTTACATAACGATCACGCCCATCTGGATTTACACAAGGGTCAATGATTACAACGGCATTTTCAAGCCATGTTTTTTTTTCAGTAATTAACTTATAAAGCGTTAACATTCCTGCTTCAGAACTGGAAGCTTCATTTCCGTGAACGTTATAACTTAACCAAACGATAGCTATTTCGGGGCTAGCATCTCCGTCTAAAATTCCAGTGTTTTTTAGGTTGTTGGTTCTAATGGTTTCCAAATTAGTTATGTTTGCTTCGGAAGAAATTACTGCATACGAAAGCGTTCTGCGTTCGTTGGTCTTTCCGTAAATATTAAAATTTACTAAATTGCTGTTTTCTGAAACATACTCGTAATAATCTAACACATCTGCGTGACGAGTAAATTGTGTGCCAATTTCATATCCTAAAAATTCGGAAGGAGATTTAATTTGGGCAGTTATTGAAAAAGAAATAAATAAAAGTAGAAATGAAAAATAACGAAACATTTGATTGATTTTTTTAGAAGCGTAAAGTTACTGATTTTTTATAGGAATTAATTCTACGGAAAATAAAAATTTAGAATTACCGTCACTTTGCAAATCACAATTAAGGATTTTGTATTTTTACGACAGAATACGCAAATATTATATGTCTGTAAAAACCATTCCATATACCGAAACCAACTATTTTTCGAAATTAGTGGGTGATTATTTAGCTGAAAAACCCGAATTGCAATCGTTTTATCATCGCTTTCCGAAATTGGAAAATTTTGAAGGGCAACTTGAAGAAAAACAAAAGTCGCTTCGTTCCGATATCAATCGGAACCGTTCAGCGACTAATACAAGATTAACTTTAGTTAATGTTTTAAACAACCAATACCAAAACCTAGCAGTTTCCGAAGCTACTCAAAACAACATCAATTCCCTTACTAAAGAAACCACTTTTACCATCACCACAGGACATCAACTTAATCTGTTTACGGGTCCTTTATACTTTTTATATAAGATATTTTCGGTGATAAATCTTTCAGGAAAATTAAATAAAAAACACCCCAGTAACCATTTTGCTCCAGTGTATTGGATGGCAACCGAAGATCACGATTTTGATGAAATTAACTATTTTAATCTCTTCGGAAAGAAAATAGAGTGGAAACGAACTGCTTCTGGTGCGGTTGGCGAATTGTCAACGGAAGGATTAGAG
Source organism: Flavobacteriaceae bacterium (assembly GCA_021648265.1). GTDB lineage: Bacteria > Bacteroidota > Bacteroidia > Flavobacteriales > Flavobacteriaceae > Marifrigoribacter. The sequence goes on from JAKITD010000035.1 coordinate 24,444, forward strand.
GAATTGTTAAAGGAATTAGAATCTGAATTAGGAGCAAGTGAAAATGCACAAAAACTCATTCAACTTTTTTCTGAAGCTTACATCAAACATAACAACCTAACAGATGCCACTCGGTATTTAGCAAACGAACTTTTTTCAGACTACGGGCTCATAATCATCGATGGAAACGATCACGATTTAAAACAGCAATTTATCCCTTTTGCGAAAAAAGAATTGACTGAAAACTTAGCATTTCACGTTATTAATAAAACGACTGAAAAGTTAGAGTCTGTAGGTTATAAAAAACAAGTGAACCCTCGTGAAATTAATTTATTCTACTTAAAAAAAAATTTACGAGAACGAATTGTTAAAAAAGAAGGAGTTTTTAAAATCAATAATACCGAACTCACTTTTTCAAAAGAAGAAATTTTAAAAGAGCTTCAAAATTTCCCAGAACGTTTTTCACCTAATGCTTTACTACGTCCATTGTTTCAGGAAATAGTATTGCCCAATTTATGCTATGTTGGTGGCGGTGGAGAATTAGCGTATTGGTTTCAGTTAAAGGATTATTTTAAAAGTGTGGAAGTAACTTTTCCTATATTGTTATTACGAAATTCGGTATTGCTGGTTCCCAAAAGACTTTCCAAAAAATTAGAAAAACTTAATGAAAACATAGAAGCTTTATTTTTTTCGCAATACGATTTAGAAAATAAACATACGCTACAACTTTCCGATATAAAAATAGATTTTACGCAACAGCGGGAACATTTAAAAAAGCAATTTGAAGACTTATACGAAGTTGCCAAAAAAACAGACCAATCTTTTTTAGGAGCTGTTGCTGCTCAAGAAAAGAAGCAACTCAACGGCTTGGACAAACTTGAAAAACGCTTTTTAAAAGCAGAAAAGCGAAAATTAGTAGATCAGCTTAATAGATTGACTTCCATTCAAAATAAGTTATTCCCAAAAGAAAGCTTACAAGAACGAACTGTTAATTTTTCCGAGCTTTATTTGGAGTTTGGAGATGGTTTGTTAAAAGAGTTAAAAGGAAATTTGGATTCTTTGGTGAATGAGTTTACGGTTTTGGAGTTGTAATTTAGAATGTTCGTTTACCTTCAAGATAAACGAAGGTGTTTTTTAAAAATAAAGTATCAAGAGGGAAAAACCTCTTTTTTTTAACTAAAACATAAAAACCACTTATATACCTTACCCCTTCACCATTTTAACACTATAACTAGAATCATTAGTTTTTATAGTGATAAAATACAATCCAGCACTTAAATTTTTAGTTAAAAAAGTGATTTCTTGATTTTCTTCTGTAAAAGAGTTATTAGCTATTTCAGCTAATTTTTGTCTGGTTATGGAGTATAAAATAACTTGAACAGTTTCCGATTTTTGAAGATGAAATGATATTTTTTTATAATGGAAAGTTTATTTATTAATCAGTTTTAAAGTTTCCGTGTTTCCATTAGTTAGATTGTAGATTTTAACAAAATACAATCCTTTTGTAAAAGACACATTTTTAAGATTAAAAACAGTACTGTTAGATATATTTTCTTGATAAATTAGTTGTCCAAGATTGTTGAAAAATTCTAATTGATAATCGTTAGATTCACTAAATTTTATGACAGATTCTTCGGTAATTGGATTTGGATACACCACAAATTTTTCTTCAGTTTCCATATCGTTATTACTTAATATTACCTCATCACTATCGCACTCAATAAATTCTACAGAGTTAACTAAACTATCCAAAATAGCATAAATTTCAGAAGTAGCATCTATGGAAACCACTCTTAAAAGAAACTCGTTTTGAGAAGAGGGAAAAGCTTTATAAACCGAAGTAATTTCTGCATTTAGCGTTGCTAAATCTTCTGGAGAAATGGTATCTGAATTTACAACAAAATTGATAAAGTCATCTTTGTTAAAATCGTTAGGAACCTCACTTAGTGTAAGTGCCGTCATATACTTAAAAGTCCCATCAGTTTTTTCACAATCGGTAACCAAGCAGTAAAGAAAGTCTAAAGAGTTTTCTAAACTATCTAATATGGTATAGATTTCGATAGTAGCTACAATAGCAATGTACTTACTTGGCTCGTAAGAGGGAATTGTTTTAAAAACAGAAGTTATATTGTCGTTTAATATGGCTAAATCATCGTTGGATATAATATCTATTTCAGTAATACGAATTATAAAATCACTCTTATTAAAATCGGCAGGTAGATTTTCTATGTTTAAAACCGTGCGATATTGATAAGTACCATCATCTTGTATGCAGTCTTGGCTTTTTGCAAATGGAATATTTAAGAATATAAGTAATAAGAATATTGTCTTTTTCATAGATAACTACATCAATTATTTCTGGGCGTTTTTGTAAATACCTGTATGGCACGAAGATAGTATTTTTAAATTAAAATAGCAATTAATGCTAGTTTTTATTGGTCTCAACTTTAGTTAAAACTATGCACTTTAGTGCATTTCGCTTTAGCTTCTAAAAACTTTACCTTTGCTTTATGTCAAAACAAAGAGTAAATGGTCATACAGTATCAAGGTTAACAGTGCATCTTGTTTGGAGTACTAAATATAGATATTAAGTTTTGAAAGGAGATATTCAAAAGAGTTGCCGAGGTTTGTTAATACAAATATGTGATGCTGAGGATATTGTTATATTAAAAGGCGTTGTTTCTCACAATCATGTTCATATGCATATTGAATATCGTCCATCACAAGACATTAGTACAATTGTAAAGAAATTAAAAGGAAGAACGTCAAGAAAAATACAGGAAGAGTTCCCAATATTAAGGAAGAAATATTGGGGTAGACATTTTTGGGCGATTGGTTTTGGATGTTGGAGTACAGGTAACATTACGGATAAAATGGTAAATGAATATTTGGAACATCATCGTAAATCAAGTAATGACAATGATAATTTTATCCTTGAGTAAGCACGTTTGCTTCCGCGCACCAGACTTTAGTCAGATTTAAAACCTATGGAACTTTAGTCCATAGTGGTTTAGTTTTATAGAAAATATTCATTTAAAATTTACATAAAGATATAGTAAATTGTTTTTTTAGCTAATTTTTGCGATTTAAACACTACATCCTTAATTTATTATTTCAGTTCATTAAACGCCCAACTAATTACGAAACACCCTAGAGATTTTAAATACTTTCAACGAACCCCATTCTTTTAACAATGTTCTGTATTAATTTGAAAGCTTTAAGTATAATTATTCGGAAGCATTATTAGAAGTTTAGAAGTGTCGTAAGGTTTTATAACAGTAGGATATTTTGGTAATATACTATGAAAAATATTTTATTAAATTGAATATGAATATTGTTGATATTATATTAAGGTATAAAATAAATTCAGGTGTAAAATATACTTTATCAGGCTATTAAATTTGGTTATAAAAAAAGATTAAATTTTTCATAAAAAAGATAGTGTTGAATTGGAAAAGAGTTTTATATTTG
>JAKITD010000036.1 GCA_021648265.1 Flavobacteriaceae bacterium
GTTGTTAGCGGGTTGCTTGAAATTTCTCAGGAAGGTATTACAGGAGTATTAGATTTTGGTGACGGAACCTGTGATAATATAGTAATACTTACTATTGAAGGGCAGGAAATAATAATTTATCTATAACAAAAGAAAGCTTCTTTATGCTTCAAAAAAAATGCTGCCAATTGGCAGCATTTTTTTTATTTAGAAACTATGCTCTAATAGGTTGATTCTGTATTAAATCTATATATAGGTTTATTCTTTCTTTTAAATTTTTTCTGTGAGAAATAAAATCTAAGAAACCATGTTCTTGCAAAAATTCAGCAGTTTGGAAACCTTCAGGTAATTCTTTTCCAGTAGTATCTCTAACAATTCTTGGTCCAGCAAAAGCAATTAATGCTCCAGGCTCACTAATGTTAATATCTCCTAACATAGCAAAAGAAGCTGTAGTTCCTCCAGTAGTCGGGTCTGTACAGAGTGATATATAAGGTAATTTTGCTTCGGCAAGTTGTGCTAACTTGGCAGATGTTTTTGCTAGTTGCATTAAAGATAAAGCTGCTTCCATCATTCTGGCACCACCACTTTTAGAGATAATCATAAAAGGAAGTTTTTGATTGATTGCATAACCAGCAGCACGAGCAATTTTTTCGCCTACAACGCTTCCCATAGAACCTCCAATAAAACTAAAATCCATACAAGCAATTACAATGTCTTTGCCCATAGATTTACCTACGGCTGTCCTTACTGCATCGTTAAGCTTTGTTTTTTCTTTTGCTTCTTTAAGCCTATCGGTGTATTTTTTTTTGTCAATAAAATTTAATGGATCTTTGGAAGATAATTTAGGATTTAACTCTTTAAATTTATCATCAAACAAAATATCGAAATATTCATTACTTCCTATTCTTACATGGTATCCGTCTTCCGGACTTACGTAAAAGTTTTTTTCTAACTCTTCCGTATCAATTATTTTTCCGGTAGGAGATTTGTACCACAGCCCTTTAGGGACATCTTTTTTATCTTCGGTAGGTGTTTGAATTCCTTTTTTTGTTCTTTTAAACCAACTCATAGTATGTGAGGATTAATTTTTTAACTTTTTATTGTATTAAATTGGGGCAATGTATTTAAATAAAAATCAATTGCCAACTTACAAATGCTAAAAATGATTTATAAAGTGTTTATGTTGTTTAAATCTTTAAAGGCTTGAATTAGTCTTTTCTTAAAAGTTAATTCTCCTTCACGTAGCCATTTTCTTGGGTCGTAGTATTTTTTATTAGGATTTTCTGCTCCTTCTGGGTTTCCGATTTGAGTTCTTAAGTATGCTACTTTATCATTCATATAATCTCGAATTCCTTCATTAAAAGCGAATTGTAAATCGGTGTCAATATTCATTTTAACAACTCCGTATCCTATTGCTTCTCTAATCTCTTCAAGTGTAGATCCGCTTCCGCCGTGAAAAACAAAATCAATAGGATTGGCTTCAGTTTGATGTTTTTTCTGAACATACTCTTGAGAATTCTTCAAGATTTTTGGAGTTAATTGTACATTTCCGGGTTTGTAAACACCGTGTACATTTCCGAAGGCAGCCGCAATAGTAAATTGGTCGCTAATTTTCTTTAATTCTTCATAAGCATAGGCTACTTCTTCGGGTTGTGTGTATAATTTTGAGGAATCTACATCGCTATTATCCACACCATCTTCTTCACCTCCAGTAATTCCTAATTCAATTTCAAGTGTCATTCCCATTTTACTCATTCGTTCTAAATACCCTTTGCAAATCGCTACGTTTTCTTCGATAGGTTCTTCAGATAAATCGATCATATGTGAGCTATATAAAGGGACACCGTGTTGTTTAAAATGCGCTTCACCAGCATCTAACAAGCCATCAATCCAAGGTAATAATTTTTTGGCACAATGATCGGTGTGCATTATTACGGTTGCTCCATAAAGTTTTGCTAATTCATGAACGTGTTTTGCACCAGCAACGGCTCCTGCAATAGCTGCTTTTTGGTTTTCGTTTGAAAGTCCTTTACCAGCATTAAAATGTGCGCCACCATTAGAAAATTGAATGATTACAGGCGAGTTTAATTCGGCAGCAGTTTCTATAACAGTATTTATTGAGTTTGAGCCAATAACATTTACCGCAGGTAAGGCAAAGCCTTTTTCTTTAGCATATTGATGAATTTTTTGAACTTCTTTCCCAGTAGCAATTCCTGGTTTTATTGTATGACTCATATTGATAAATATTAGGTGGTAAAAATAATAAATATATCGTTTAAAATGGATAGTTAATTCCAATATTATAAACAGCGTTTCCGAAGTTATAATCTTTAAACCAACGATCACCTTTTAAGTAGGCAGGGTCGTAAGTTTTAAAACCAAGGTCTAGACGAAAAACAAAAAAACCAAAATCGTAACGCAATCCAAAACCAGAACCAACAGCAATGTCTTGTAAATCGCTTATACTTGTAAAAGTATACGCTGGGTCTGTAACATTATCCAAGGTATTCCATATGTTTCCAGCATCGACAAATAAGGCGCCATTAAACGAACCAAATAATTTGAAACGGTATTCGCCATTAAAGGCTAATTTAAAGTTTGCTTCGTTAAAATCTAATATTCCTCCACTGCTTCCTGGTCCTAAATCATATGCTTGCCACCCACGATTATCATTGGCGCCACCAGCAAAATAACTTCGGGTAAACGGAATGTTATTACTATTTCCGTAGGGTATTGCAATACCAGCAAAACTTCTGAAAGCAAAAATATTGTTTTTACTTAAATCCCAGTGTTTAATATATTCGGCTTCCATTTTTATATATTGTGAAAAGGCAATATCGCCAATAATATAGTTTCCAAATTCATCTTTATCTAAGCTAAGAGCACTTGCAATACCTTTTAATAATGTGCCAGCCGATTCAACTTTCCATCTTAATCTGTAAAAACTATTATCGTTTACATTTTCTCTAGTATCTTTTGTCCACGTGTAATTGGTGGTGAAAATTAGGTTGTTTTCTGAAAGTCTTTTTTGTCGTTCGTCAATACTTAATATTTCTTGTTGTTGTTGTGTGTTTATATCTAATTCGCCATTGTCACTTAAAGCTAAAAGAATAAAATCGTTGGTTTCTTCTGGAATTCCTAGTTGTAAAGGTTCCGTGTCATCTTGAAAATCATAATCTGTGTCTATAGCTAGTTGATTTAAACTATTATAAGAACTCGTATAAACTTTATAATAATTTTCTGGGTTAAGGTTTCTAACAAATTGAATATTTAATAGGTCTAATTGATTGGTTCGTGCTTTTTTAGGCTTCCATCTATAATTATAAATTAAATTAATATTTTGCCTATCAAGACCAATATTGTTTTGATTGGTAAAGCCAACGGTAGCCGAAGTAGATGGGGACATAAACTTAGGTATAAAATTTTCGGTTTTAATAGGAAAAATAATTCTTGGAAAGGTAAGTTTCATATCCGCACCAACATCCGAGTTGTTGAAAAATTTACTGTTGCTATCACCTGCATCTTTGGAAGCACCTATTCTTCCTTTTGCAGTTATGTCTAAAACTTCGGCTCTTTTAAAAACATTTCGTATTGAAAATGAAGCTTTAAAACCAATTCCAAATTGTTGAATGGTTGAAGTAAACGCATCAAAATCTATCCCTGAAGAATATTTTTTCCGAGGAGTTAGTAACACCGTAGCAATTAATCCAGTACCTGTTGTATCTGAAGGGTCTTCGATATAACTAATTTTAGGATACTTAAATATTTTTAAATCGCTTATCTGATTGTATGTTTGACTTCGTTCTAAATCTCTAAATATTTTCCCTGGTGAAATTGCTATTGCATCGGTTATGGCTTTCGGAAAAAAATTCAATTTTTCATAACTGTATAATTGATAACCATCAAATGATGCCGAATCTTTTATAACATTTTTTCGGTTTTCGTAATTATAATCGGTTATAATTTGTATTTTATTTACATAATGTACTTTAAATGGTTCGGTATGTATGGAGTCCTCTTCTCTAATTTTTCGATCGGAGATTTGATAAACTATATTCACATTATGATTTGTTTTTACTGAATCTGCTTCGAAATTTATATAACTTTGATCAAAATAAAATAATCCTGAATTTCTTAATTGAAAGTTGATACGCTCCCTTTCAGCATTAAAATCGTTGGAAGCATATTGTTTTCCTTTTACAATAAAGGAATTGCTTTTAGTAAGTTGAAATAAGGAATCTACTACTGGAGAATCTATTTGTTTTTCAATGGTTCCTATATTATATGGTGAAAAACGTTTTACAGTATAAGTGATTTCTGCACGTTTGTTTTCGGACTTTTTAATTTCATAATCGGCTTTAGTATTGAACCAACCAAAACTTGCATAATACCTTTCTAGCCTGTCAAGGGTTTTTTTAATTTTCTGATTATCAATAACAACAGGTTCGTTTCCTGCTTTTTGAATCCATTCATTAAAACCTACATAGTTTGAATCTATTCTATCCAATTGTTTTTTTGAATAAAAGTTGATCATTCTTTTTTCACGGTTTGGTTTTTTGTAAAGCCATTTGTTAAAAGTACTATCAGGCGTCGGGTTGGCAAGATTATAAAAATAAAGGCTAAAAGGAATTCTTAATATTTTATTGTTGGGATGTTGGTATAATAAACTCTTTGTTTTTACATCATTACTTACTATAGTATCAACTATTACAGTGTTCTTTGTAAGTAAATAGTTATTTTTAGGTACATTTTTAACTGCATCACATGAAATAAATACTAGTGTTATTCCTAAAAATAATGATATTTTTGCGAGGGTTTGGGTCAAGTTCCTAAATTTACATTTTCAAAAATACATGATTTTGGTTAGTAAAAGTCAAATAAAATTAATAACAAGTTTACAGCAAAAAAAGTACCGAAATAAATGGGGGCTTTTTGTAGCTGAAGGACCTAAAGTTATCAACGAATTATTAAAAGCAGAGTTATCATTGCATTCAATATATGTAACTGAAAATGATTTGTTTGAAGGTCTTTCGGCCGAATTAGTTTCAGAAAAAGAAATTTCGAAAATTAGTTTTTTAAAAAATGCAAACAACTCGGTTGCTGTATTTAAAATTCCTGAGCAAAAAAATATTTCAGATAAAAAAATGATGGTGGCATTAGATGCAATTAGAGACCCTGGAAATTTAGGAACGATTATTAGGTTGTGCGATTGGTTTGGGATTGAGCAAATAATTTGTTCTGAAGATACCGTAGATTGCTACAATCCTAAAGTAATACAAGCTACGATGGGATCTATTACAAGAGTGAAGGTTGAGTATTTAAATTTAGTTAAATTTATTTCGAAAACAAGTATTCCTGTATATGTTGGTGTTATGGATGGAGAAAATATTTACCAACAAAAACTTCCCAAAACTGCGATTATCGTTTTAGGAAACGAAGCAAACGGAATTTCAAATGAAATTATTAATCTTGCTTCACATAAAATTGCAATTCCTCAATTTGGTGTAATTCAAGAAACCGAAAGCCTAAATGTAGCTACAGCAACGGCGGTTTTATTAAGTGAGTTTAAACGATCTATTGTACGGTAAGATTGATAAACATTCCTCTTGAAGACATTTTTTCAATATTACCTGTCCAAGGACTATTGGGGTCATTATCTGGCACCAGCTCATTGTTCATACCAAAAACTCCTCTGATAGATGGAGTGAATTTAAAGTAGAATAAATAAAAATCAATACCAAAACCAAGTTCGTAATTAAAACTATTACCTATAGATCTAAATTGCCCTGTTTTATTATCTTCAGGATGATCCTCATTACTTGCCAAATTAAAAGAAGTAGAAATTCCTCCAATAATAAAAGGTTTAAAGTTGTTCATTCTCTTCGTAGAAACCTTTAATAAAAGCGGAATATGTATATAAGTAGATTTTACTTCTCTCAAGTAATCTTTCTCCTCCGCAAAACCAGAAAAGGTTAAACTTCTTGTTGTAAAAGATAGTCCTGGTTCTAATCGTAAATCTAAATGTTTATTAATTCTTAAATTACCTAACAATCCTACATTAAAACCTACTTGACCATTTACCTGAATATCAGTGTCATCACCAAGGTTTTGAGATATGTAATCAAAGTTATAATCGTAACTATTAAAACCTAAAAAATAACCCCAGGATAAAGTTTTTTTATCTTCATTTTCTCTGTTTAAAATCCGTTCTCTACTAAACCATTGTGCATTAGCATTTTGGATAAATAACGAAATTGCAATTATAAAAAATAACTTTTTCATATTTATTTGGTGGCGGTATAAATGGTTGCAACGCCAAAAGTTTGAGGTTTATTTTCAACACTTATAAACCCAATTTTTTGTAAAATATTGTTAAGCTTTTCACCATAAGGAAAAACTGCTGCACTTTCGCTTAAATAACGGTAGGCAACTTTGTCTTTTGAAAACAGTTTTCCGATGATTGGTAGCAACACTTTCGAATGAAAATGATACCCTTGTTTAAAAGGAAATTTTTCAGGAACCGAAGTTTCTAAAATAATAAATAATCCTTTTGGTTTCAATACCCGCAAGATTTCTGAAAGACCTTTTTCTAAATTTTCAAAGTTTCGAATTCCAAATGAAACTGTAATGGCATCAAATAAATTATCTTCAAAAGGTAAAGCTTCGGAATCTCCTTTTATAAAATCTATTTTATTTTCTAATTCAGTTCCAATAATTTTTTTTCTTGCTACTTCCAACATTCCTTCCGAAAGATCCAATCCAATAATTTTTGATGCTGTAGTGTTTTTGGCAAACTTAATCGCCAAATCTCCCGTTCCAGTTGCAATATCTAAAATACTTTCTGGCTGATGATTTTTAATAGAAGCGACTACTTTTTTACGCCACTTAACATCCGTTCCAAAAGAGATTACACGATTTAACCCGTCATAATTTTCCGAAATAGTATCGAACATTTTTTCTACTTGTTCCTTTTTATTAAGGGTAGAATCTTTATATGGAGTTATTTTTTTTTCTGAAGTCATAACGGCTGCAAAACTACATATTTTTTACAATTTGGTAAGCAGGAATGTATTAAAATAGATTTGTGTTTTACAAAGTCTTATTTTTATTTTATTTATCTACATTTGTGCTACTTAGATTCCATATAATTAGTATGAAACGAGCATGTTTAAAAAAGCTTATTACTTATGAAAATTATTATTGCGGGTGCTGGTGAAGTTGGGTTTCATTTAGCAAAATTGCTTTCTTTTGAGTCCCAAGACATTACTTTAATAGATACCAATCGGGAGCCTTTAGCGTATGCAAGTTCTCATTTAGATATTCGAGTTGTACGTGGTAATGCTACCTCAATTTCCATTTTAAAAGATGCTAATGTAGCTGAAACCGATTTACTTATTAGCGTAACTTCAAGCGAAACTACCAATATTACCACCTGTGTTTTAGCGAAACAATTAGGAGCAAAACATACGATTGCTAGAATTTCAAATACCGAGTTTATTAAGAATAAAGATGAATTAGGGTTCGAGAAAATTGGCATTGACGAATTAATTTCACCAGAATCCTTAGCAGCAAAAGAAATTGAGCTATTATTAAATCAAAGCGCATTTAACGATACGTATGAGTTTGAAGATGGAGCTTTAATTATGATTGGGTTGATACTCTCAAGAACAACTGCCTTTGTTGGGAAAACCGTAAAGGAAGTAGCTAGATTAAATCCAGGATTGGAATATATGCCTATTGCCATTCAGCGATATGCAACCCAACACACTATAATTCCTCGTGGAGATACCCAGTTTAAAGAAGGCGATAGAGTTTACTTTACAACTACTCAAAAAGGAGTAGATGAAATTTACAAACTTACTGGAAAAGTAAAAGTGGAAATTAAAAATGTAATGATTCTCGGTGGAAGTAAAATTGGATATAAAACAGCAAGAGATCTATGCGATCATCGTTTTAACGTAAAATTGGTTGAAAAAGATAAAGAAAAGGCTTTTGAAATTGCCGATGAGTTGCCAAGTTGCTTAGTAATTCAAGGTGACGGGAGAGATGTGGAGCTTTTAGAAGAAGAGCATATTAGCGATATGGACGCTTTTATTGCCGTAACGGGAAATAGCGAAACCAATATCATGTCTTGTTTGGTAGCAAAATCTAAAGGAGTGAAAAAAACCATTGCTTTGGTAGAGAATATGGATTATTTTCAATTATCACATTCAATAGGAATTGATACTTTGATAAATAAAAAGCTTTTAGCAGCAAATAATATTTTTCGATACATAAGAAAAGGAGAGATTGTTGCGATGACCAAGTTGAATAATATGAATGCGGAACTTTTGGAGTTTATAGTGACTCCAACTTCTGAAGTGTGTAATAAAGTAATTAAAAAAATAGAATTTCCTCGATCTGCAATAATTGGTGGAGTTATTAGAAATGATGAAGGAATGATTGCTCTTGGTGATTTTAAAATACAGAGTGGTGATAGGATTGTAGTTTGTTGTTTACCACAATCGATTAAGAAAGTTGAAAAATTATTTGTGTAATGAGTTCGTTTGTAAAGCTTAATTATAAAATAATTTTCCATTTAATGGGATTGCTTATTGGTGTAAACGGAGTGTTTATGCTTTTATCAACCTTAGTAAGTTGGTATTATAAAGACGGCGTTACACTACAAATGTTAGAAGCGAGTATTGTCACTATTGTTATTGGTGCAATAATGATGTTTGTTACCAAAAACAGACGAAAAGTACTTCAAAAACGTGATGGTTATGTAATTGTAACTTTTGGATGGATATTTATGTCTTTGGTCGGGACATTGCCCTATCTCTTTACTGAAGCGATTCCGAATTTTACCGATGCTTTTTTCGAAACCATGAGTGGTTATACAACCACAGGAGCCTCTATTTTAAATGATATTGAAAGCATTCCGAACGGAGTGTTGTTTTGGAGAAGTATCACGCATTGGATTGGAGGAATGGGGATTATCGTACTCGCCATTGCAATTTTACCATTACTGGGTATTGGAGGAATGGAACTCTTTGCAGCCGAAGCACCAGGACCTAGCTCCGATAAATTACATCCAAGAATTACCGATACTGCAAAACGTCTTTGGCTGATTTATGTGGGCTATACCGTTGCAGAAACCATTATGTTGAAGTTAGCAGGTATGAGTATGTTTGATGCAGTCAACCACTCATTAAGTACTTTGAGTACGGGAGGTTTTTCAACTAAAAATGCCGGTATGGCTCATTGGAACAATCAACCTATAATACAATATATTGTTATCTTTTTTATGTTCTTGGCTGGGACTAATTTTGTGTTGAGTTATTTTATGTTCAAGAGAAAATTTAGAAAGATATTTCAAGATGAAGAGTTTCGTTTTTACTTAATTGCGATTGTTGGTTTCTCTATAATGACATCTTTGATTATTTATTTTCAAGCAGACATTACACAATCTACTTTAAATTATCCAATGGTTTGGGGACGTTTTGAAAGCGGATTTAGACATAGTTTATTTCAAGTATTAGCAATAATTACAACGACCGGTTTTGTAAGTGCAGATTATACCATTTGGACACCGTTTTTAACAGTTTTCTTTTTCGGATTGATGTTTTTAGGAGGCTCTGCAGGATCTACTGCTGGTGGAATAAAAATTGTCCGTCATATTATATTAATTAAAAATGGATTGATAGAATTTAGAAGAACCTTGCATCCCCGAGCGATATTACCAGTAAGATACAACACTAAAGCCGTACACCAACCCATTGTCTTTAATATATTAGGATTCTTTATATTATATTTGCTTTCCTTTATTATTGGAGTGTTAGTATTCTCTTGGATGGGATTAGATTTTCAAACCGCTTTAGGAAGCGCAGCTTCAAGTTTAGGAAATGTAGGGCCAGCCTTAGGCGATTTAGGGCCTTTAAATAATTACGCATCTTTATCCAATCCCGCAAAATGGTGGTCGGCATTCTTGATGTTGATTGGTCGTTTGGAATTGTTTACGGTACTAATTTTATTGACTCCTTACTTTTGGAGGAATAGATAGTATAGAAGATTTACGATTTGAAGACGTATGATTTACGACTTATTAAGTTTTTTAATTAATCTTTCAACTGAAAAAGTTTGATAAGCTAAAATTATATGACTATCGGATTGATTGCACAAAATAATATTTTGTAACTAGCTGTATAAAAGCGATTTGCGATGTAGTGCCTTTTGCAAGACAATTTTCAGGGTTGGTTTTGTCACATTTTTAACGGATTATAATTTAATTTCGTTTTTGGTAAAACATAATCATCACGTTATCAATTATATAGTCCAAGTGAATTATATGTAACGAATCCGATAGTCATATTATATTAAATAAAGGATTGTTGTTATGATAAAGGATTGTCAATTTATTAATGCCAAATCTTAGATAAGTCTTTCTTAAACTAAAGCCTCTTTAATACGTTTCAATGCTTCCACAATATTCTCTTCGGAAGCTGCATAAGAAATACGAATGCAATTAGGATCTCCAAATGCTTCACCCGTAACGGTAGCTACATTTGCATTTTCTAGTAAATACAATGAAAAATTGGAAGCATTATGGATGGTGGTTCCACTCAATGTCTTTCCGAAGTAATACGAAATATCTGGAAATACATAAAAAGCTCCTTGTGGAATATTGGTTTTAAAACCGGGGATTTCAGCAAGTAAATCTAAAATTAAAGTACGACGCTCTTTAAAGGCATCTACCATAAATTGAATTTTAGAAGGAGAGCTTTCCAAAGCCGTAATCGTAGCACGTTGAGCGATACAATTGGCACCACTGGTAATTTGACCTTGCATTTTGTTACAAGCACGAGCAATCCATTCGGGTCCGCCAATGTATCCAATACGCCAACCAGTCATAGAATAGGCTTTTGAAACGCCATTTACTACAACGGTACGGTCGTACATATCTTCGAAAGTTGCCATAGAGGCGTGAGTTTCAGTAAAGTTGATATGCTCGTAAATCTCGTCACTAACAACAATAATGTCTGGGTAATTTACCAAGACATCTGCTAAAGCACGAAGTTCTTCTTTAGAATAAACAGTTCCGCTTGGATTGCAAGGAGAACTGTAAATCATCATTTTTGTTTTGGGTGTAATTGCTGCTTCTAAACTTTCAGGAGTAATTTTAAAATCTGAATCTATAGAAGTAGGAATCTCCACAGGAACACCACCTGCTAATTTGCTAATATCACTATAACTTACCCAATATGGAGCTGGTAAAAGTACCTCGTCACCTTCATTTAATAAAACCATTGCCAAGTTAGCCAACGATTGTTTAGCTCCCGTAGAAACTACAATTTGAGAAGGTGAATATGTTAAGTGATTGTCACGTTTAAATTTGGTAATTACCGCTTGTTTTAAATCAGCATAACCATCTACCGGAGTGTAGGAATGGTAATTTTCATTTACGGCTCTTATGGCAGCTTCCTTTACAAATTCAGGGACATTAAAATCGGGTTCTCCAAGACTTAAACCGATGATGTCTTTGCCTTCGTTTCTTAATTCTCTGGCTTTCGCAGCCATTGCTAAAGTGGCAGAAGTTGCCATGCTATTAATTCGGTTAGAAAGTTTTGGATTCATAGATTTATGCTGCTGCTACAGGTTGTTCACCTAATACTTTAAGTTGATTAAAATGTTCGATAATTGCTCTACGCATCGTTTTGTACTCGTTGTATGGCAAGTTGAATTCTAAAGCAGTTTCTTTTACAATTTTTGCAATTTTTCCGTAGTGTATATGAGAAATATGTGGAAAAACGTGATGTTCTACTTGGTGATTTAATCCGCCAGTATAATAAGAAACAAACTTACTTTTAGCAGCAAAATTTGAAGTGGTATAAAATTGATGCGCCGCCCAAGTATGTTTCATATTTCCATTTTCATCTGGTAGGGGCATTTCGGTTTTTGGCACTACGTGTGCTAATTGAAAGACCACACTTAAAATCATTCCAGCTGTATAGTGCATAACAAAAAAGCCGATGAGAACTTTCCACCAAGCAATATCCAGTATTAATATTGGTAAAACTACCCAAATAGAATAATAGATGACTTTAGAGATTACTAATTTTGTCCATTCTCTAGCTGGATTTGGAAATTTTCCGTAAGACAGTTTTCGTTTTAAATAACTATTCATTTGTTTAATATCGGTCGTAATTGCCCAATTTATAGTTAATAAACCATATAAAGCAAACGAATAGTATTTTTGAAATTTATGAATATTAATCCATTTAGAATGTTTTGAAAAACGGATTATTCTTCCGGCATCAATATCTTCATCATGTCCTTGGATGTTCGTAAAGGTATGATGTAAAACATTGTGTTGTACTTTCCAGTTATATACATTTCCTGCAAGGATGTAAATACTACTCCCCATTAATTTATTGACCCATTTTTTACTTGAAAAAGAGTCGTGATTACTATCGTGCATTACGTTCATACCAACTCCTGCCATTCCAATACCAATAACAACGGTCAATAAAAGCATTGTCCATTGTGGCATTGCTATAGTTAAAATTAATATTAATGGAATAAAGAAAAGTGAAAACATGACTATGGCTTTGGTGTATAGTTTCCAATTGCCTGTTTTTACAATTTCATTGTCTTTAAAATATTGATTCACCCTTTTGTTTAGCGTTTTAAAAAAATGCGTAGGGTCTGTTCTTGAGAAAGTTACTTGTTTGTAGCTCATAATATATAAATTTTAAAGGAGGATAAATTAAATAGTAATTTACCTTAAAAAATTAAGAAACAAAACTACGCATCTTAAACGAATAACGTGTAATTCTTTATGTTATTTTTAACTAAAGATGAATTACTTTTGCACAATATCAGTAAATCATGAAATTACTACTTAGTTATTTTCCGAATTTAACGGAAACACAAATTGCACAGTTTGAACAATTACAAGAACTATATCAAGATTGGAACTTAAAAATAAATGTGGTTTCTCGTAAAGATATTGATGAATTGTATTTACGTCACGTTTTACACTCTTTAGGAATTGCTAAAGTTCAAGAGTTTCTTCCAGGATCAAAGATTTTGGATGTGGGGACTGGTGGAGGATTTCCAGGAATACCTTTAGCTATTCTTTATCCTGAAGTGCGTTTTCATTTGGTGGATAGTATCGGAAAAAAAATTAAGGTTGTTGAAGAAGTAGTTCAAGGATTAGGCTTAAAAAATGTAAAGGCAACTAACGCGAGAGTTGAAACTGTTAATGAACAATACGATTTTGTAGTAAGTAGGGCAGTGGCCCAAATGGAAACATTTGTTCGATGGGTGAAAAATTCAGTTGAAAAAAAGAGCAAACATGAACTTAAAAACGGAATTTTATATTTAAAAGGTGGTGACCTAGCTTTAGAATTAGAAAATTTTCCTAAAGCAAAAATATATCCATTGCAGGAATACTTTAAAGAACCTTTTTTTGAAACTAAAACGGTGGTTCACTTACCAATAAAATTTAAAAACCTTAAATAGTTGCTAATTTTAAAACAAATTAAAAAATTAATAGGTTATAAATTCATTGTTGTCCGATAAAAGACCTAAGACCGCTTCGCTGTTAGAATAAAGAACAAAGACTTGATTTTAACTAATTGATAAACATTATTTTAACTATTGATTGTTTTGGTAAAAAATGAAAATCTAAAAAGCAAGGTGTGTTTTTATAAAAAATGTCCGATAGACCATTATATATAGGTTTTAAGCATTTTTATAAATTTTAATCGGACAACAATGTTATAAATTCTTATTTTTACCAACTATTTTTGACCACATTACCCTTAATAGTTATAATAAAAAAACCAAAGTTTTCGCTTTGGTTTTTTTATGCAATATATTATTATTTACCCTAAAAATGGATATCTATAATCGGTAGGAGTTACAAAAGTCTCTTTTACCATTCTTGGAGAAACCCAACGGTATAAGTTTAATTTGCTTCCTGCTTTGTCGTTTGTTCCACTTCCTCTGGCACCTCCAAAAGGTTGTTGCCCTACAACAGCTCCAGTTGGTTTGTCATTGATATAGAAGTTTCCAGCAGCATTTTCTAAAATCCTTACTGCTGTTTCCAATTCATAACGATCTTCACTAAATACAGCTCCTGTTAAAGCGTAAATACTTGTTTCGTCAACTAAATGAAGTGTTTCTTCCCATTTGTCATCTTCAAACACATAAATAGTAACAATAGGTCCAAATAATTCTGTGCTCATAGTAGTGTAATTAGGGTCTGTGGTTAACAAAACAGTTGGTTCAATAAAATAACCTTTGCTTTTATCGTAACCTCCACCTGCAATAATTTCTACATTATCATCTTTTTTAGCTTGGTCAATATAAGATGCTAGTTTGTCAAAAGATCCTTCGTGAATTACAGCAGTAACAAAGTTTTCCATATTTTCAGGAGAACCCATTTTTACTGTTTTTAAATCTTCTATAAGATTTTCTTTCACTTCATTCCAGATACTTTTAGAAACATAACATCTACTCGCAGCACTACATTTTTGACCTTGAAGCTCAAAAGAACCTCTTAAAATTGCCGTAGCTACTTGCTTAGGGTTGGAAGTTTTATGAGCAACAATAAAATCTTTACCTCCAGTTTCGCCTACAATTCTTGGGTAGGTTTTATACGTATGGATTTGCGTTCCAATTTTTTGCCAAATCCCTTTAAATACATTCGTAGAACCTGTAAAATGAACTCCACTAAAATCTGGACTTGCAAATATAGTATCCGAAATCATCACGGGATCTCCCATTACCATTTGGATTACTCCAGCAGGAACTCCCGCTTCTTTAAATACATCTAAAATTATTTTTGCTGAAAATATCTGACTATCGCTAGGTTTCCACATCACCACATTCCCCATTAAGGCGGCACTTGCAGGAAGATTTCCGGCAATAGCGGTAAAGTTAAACGGAGTAATTGCGTAGATAAACCCTTCTAAAGGGCGATATTCTAATCGGTTCCATGTATCTGAAGTAGATTCAGGTTGTTCAGCGTATATTTCAGCCATATACTGTACGTTGAAACGCAAGAAGTCGATAAACTCACAAGAAGCATCAATTTCAGCTTGATGAATGGTTTTAGACTGTGCCATCATCGTTGCAGCGTTAATTTTTGCACGGTAAGGTCCTGCAATTAATTCGGCAGCACGAAGAAAAATAGCAGCGCGTTGTTCCCAAGGCATTACCGACCATTTTTTACGAGCTTCTAAAGCAGTTTCAATAGCATATTCAATATGTTTTTTTTCTGCTCTATGATAAGTTCCAACAATATGTTGATGATCGTGAGGTGGTGACATCGTAGCGGTGTCGCCTGTTTCTACATCTTCACCGTTGATATACATTGGTACATCGATGGTGCTATTATACATTTTTTTATAAGTATCTAATACTTCTTTACGTTCTGGTGATCCTGGAGCGAAGCCTTTAATAGGCTCATTTACAGCAATAGGAACTTCAAAAAATCCTTTTCCCATGATTTATTTTGGTTTTTTAAATTTGAATTGCAAAGATACGAGTTTCAGAAATTGAACTTATCTAAATTTATGTGAAAAAACACCAGAAAATCTCGATTAATGAATCTTAGTTTATTGTAGTAATATTATAAGAAAAAACAATGCTTTTACTAGTTGTTTGAAGAGTTAAAGTTTTTAACTACTTAGATAAAAGCTTTTCTATTTCGATTTTAAGTGTAGGAAGATGTCTAACTATTGTTCCCCAAATAATTTCATTGTCAATTTTATCATAGCCGTGAATTACTCGGTTTCTCATAGATATTATCTGAATTTCCCCTTCTATTTCAATACTCTCGTCAAGTTTGTCAATTCTATTCATAGCTTCCCCAATGATCTCAAATCCCCTTTCAATTGCTCTGCGAAGCATTTTGTTTTCAAGGTACAGGTTAAAGTTTCTTGTTTCTCCTAAATAGTCTTCAATAGAATCAATAGATACTTTAATATCGTATAAATATTTTTTGATTTCAATTTCCATAGAGGAGTGTCTTTGTTTTGTTTATTGATTGAATAAAATAGGGGTTCGACAACGATTTGTCTGTAATTAAGTCAACGCTTCTTTGAAATAGTTTTTCAAATTTATTTACTAATGAAAAGTAATTATCAGCATAATCTCCAGAATCAGAATGGGGTTTGAAAGAAATTAATAAATCTATATCACTGTTTTTGTCAAACTTATCAGTCATTACAGAACCAAAAACAAATAAACTCTTTACATTATGTAAATTACACAATGCTTTAATTTCTATTAAGTTTTTTGATAAAATAGTTTTCATTTTACTAATATAAGTTTTTTTAAATTTAAAGAATATTATTTTATGAAGCAATTTTCGTGAACTTTATACCTTGATATGGTTACAACTAGTCCAATCCTAAAACTTTTTTGTATTTTCCACTTTAATTGAAGACATTAAATTAAATGTGTACCGTAAGTTTTTTTCCGAAAGAAAATGGAGGTTTTATTTTGACTTCCAATCGAGATGAATCGCCCAATCGAAATACCATTCCACCTGAGATTTATTCAGTTGAAGGAGTAAAATTACTATTTCCGAAAGATGAAAAAGCAGGAGGGACTTGGATTGGTTTGAGTGATAAAAAACGATTGATCTGTTTATTGAATGGTGGTTTTGAAGCACATATTCCGAAACAAAAATACCGATTAAGTAGAGGGGTGATTGTCACTAAATTATTAACGAGTGATGATGCGGTTTCAGAAATAGAAAACTTCAATTTTAATGATATTGAGCCTTTTACTATTATATTAGTGGATTATAAGGAGAAACTTTTTTTATATGAATTAGTTTGGGATGGAATAACAAAACATTTTTCAGAAAAACCATTAGCACCTATAATTTGGTCTTCATCTTTATTGTATTCTACTGAAATTAAAAAGAAACGTACTTTTTGGTTTTCGGAATTTTTAAAAGAACATCAAAACCCTTCCGAAGCAGCTATTCTAAATTTTCATAAAACCGCTGGCGAAGGAAATAAAAAAACAAATATTGTAATGGATCGTGGTTTTGTTCGTACTAAGAGTATTACAAAAATTAAAAAGGAGAAAAATCAAGTTGAAATGAATTATGAAGATTTGCAATCTCATCAGAAAAAAACAATAAAAATATGATTGGTTCCGGAAAATTAATTGTTTTAGCATATCCAGATACTTTTGTAAAACCTAGTGACGAATGGCAGTGTAAATTATTTCCATTAGTAGGTTTAGGGACGTTTAAGGAAATAAAAGCAGGTCATGCTGCAATGGTGTTAATCGAAAATAAAACTGGAAAAGCCAACTATTACGATTTTGGTCGATATGTTACACCTGAAGGTTTTGGACGAGTTCGATCTTCAAAAACAGATGCAGAATTAGAAATTCCTTTTAAAGCAAAATTTGTAGGGAATGGACCTTTAGAAAACTTAGATCAGTTTTTACGTTGGTTAGAAGCCAATCCGCAAAAAACTCACGGAGCTGGTAGATTGGTTGCTTCGGTTTGTGAAGAAATTAGTTTTAAAAAAGCACAAAATTATATATTAAGTCTTCAAAATGAAGAAAACTTTCCATACAAAGCATTTGCTAAAAATGGAAGTAATTGTGCTCGTTTTGTTACAGAAACTATTTTGGCTTCTACCCAAAACAAAGGAATTATTAAAGGCTTAAATCATATCAAACGATTTACTCCAAGCCCGATTGGGAATGTAACTATTGCAGCAAGTTCAGATGTGTTTGAGGTGTTAAATGGAGTGATTGTAGCCTATAAAGGTTCTGTTTTAAAAGAAAATTTAACCAATTATTTTTATAGAAATAAATTTGAAAAATTGGAAGAAAAAGAACTTCCGTTGTTGCCAGATACAGCTCAAAAGCTTTCTGGTACTGGAAGTAATTCTTGGTTTAAAATTGAGTTTGTAGATAATGAGGATAATCAATATAAAATCACTCGTTATAACGATTTACATGAAGTTGATTATGTAGGGTTGTTTGAAACAAAAGATAACTTCGATATTCTTTCCGAGTTTAAAATTACTTACGATTCTCATTGTGAGTTTTGTCATGTGATTCAGAATGAACAAAAAATTAAATTCAATAAAGTAGAAACTTGTCCAGAATTTATTGAATTACAAAAGGTGTTGTCTGCTTAATAAACTGCTGCAGTTGCTGTAAAAAATAAAGTAGCAGTAATTAAAGATCCAATAAAAAATATTAAATTTAGTACTACAAATTTGAATAGAGTGATTGCTCTTTTTTGTTTGTAGAAATTCCGAAGGGCTTTGTAAAAGTAAAATGGTCCAATAATTAAATATACAATAGCTGTTACTATATTACTGTCTCTAAATAATAAATCTGGGAAATATGCAATTATCGCTGCTAAGAAAGAAAAACTAAAAATATGGAATATGAATACTAAGTGTTCCATATAATTGTATTTTTTCATAGAATAGATAATCCAAAAAAAGAAAGCGTAAAAAGGAGCAAAAAAGAAAAGAAAAAACGGAATTTTTTGCATTAAAAAATTAATGAAATTTTCTGGATTTTCAACAATTCTATCGATTGTTTTGTTTTTACTATATACCCATTTATTTACTCGGTTTACTGGATGTTTTAGACTATCTAGGGCTTTTACGGGGTTTTCTATTTTAGTATTATTATAAAATTCACGGTATAAAAAAAATCGTTCCATCATTCTGTTTGACCATGGAATAGTATCTAATTCTGCTTCGGAAAGATAAGTAACTATAGTATCATTTTTTATGGTAATCTCTTTTGAACTAACTCTGTTTGATATAATTGAATCTAACTCTTTATTAAAGGATTCCGAATCAAAATAATTATCTTTTTTTATCGATGTTGAATCTAAAGTTTCGGATATAATTTCTGAGTTTTCAGGTGTATCTATATCTAAGTCAATATCTAATAAATCATTTCCTGTTGAAAAACTTTGAAGAATAAAATAAATAATGGAAACACTTAAATAAAACCGAAACGGGTTGGCATATTTTAACCGTTGACCTGCCACATAGTTTCTTGTGATTACGCCAGGTTTAAATAATAGGTCTTTTAAAGTATAACGTAACCGAGAGTCGTAGGTAAATAGACTACTGAAAAATTCATTAAAAAAATCGTTGATGGAGAGCTGTTTGGTGCTGTTTAATTGAGAACAATTTGAGCAATATTTGTCAGTTAGTTCAAGTGGGAGTCCACAATTTAAGCATTCTTCGCTTTTGTAGATAGCTGCTTTTCTGCCTTTTTCTTTTGTAAGTTTCTTTGAAACCATGGAGTAAATATACTATTCTTTTTGAGTTTTAAAGAATTGTAAAATAAGAACTAATTTATTTTACTACAACAGCTCTATTAAGTAAAATTGATTTCTTTTTAAATTTAATTTCTACTTCGGTGAAATCTCCTTTTATCATTTTATTAATTTCATCTTTTGTAATATCGAAACTTGCTTGAGCGATAAAACGATTGGAAATATTGGAGAATTCAGATTTTATTTCTTGCGTATCAGATTTTAATTCGAAATTCTCTTTACCTCCTTTAAATAGTAAAGTTGCACCATCAAACGTTTTTATATTAAGAATGCTTACAATGGTAGTTTCTAAAAAATAATAACCTGTTAATTCTTGAATGCCCACCCATAATTGTCCTTCTTTAGATTCTGCGATTTTATCGCCACCAATATTGAGTGTTTTTTTGTCAATATCTGTATCTACCGGAAGTCGTTCCATGGCTTTTGAACTCCCCATTGAAGCTAATAATTTATTTAATTTTTTAAATATACTCATGTTCTTTTGTTTTGAATGTACCTCCGTGATTCTCCGTGAATCTCAGCGTAATAATTTTTAAAATAGTTCATGATTATTTCTCACAAACCCTTCAATTGTTTTAAATAAATCAATAATCTCTTCTTTTGAATTTGCGGGATTAACCGTTACTAAACGAATAAAAGTATCCTCTTTAAAAGTTCCGAACCCGATGACTAATTCTGCATGTTCATATAATAAAGTACACAGTTTGTTAGCTGGAATATCTTTATAATTAAAACACACTGAAACCGATTCGTCAAAACTATAACAGCTATAATCAGAGTGAGTTTTTACATAACCTCTTGCAACATCTGCTAACATAAATTGATTATCAACAATAGTTTCTAAGCCTTTGGTTCCGACAGATTTCCAAAGTGTCCAAAATTTAAGTGCATTGTTTCGTCTTCCGCATTGCAACGATGTTTTTCCTAAATTAAAATCATCTCCATCGGTTTGGTATAAATAATCGGCTTCCATAGAAAGTGATTCGTACAAATACTTTTTATCAAGAGTCACCAAAACTGAACAAGTCAAGGGAGTTCCAATCATTTTATGTGCATTAAAATTAAAGGAATTTGCTTTTTCCAACCCTTTAACTAAATGCTTGTATTTGTTGCTGAAAATAACACTTCCGCAGTAAGCACCATCCACGTGAACCCAAATGTTGTATTTTTTTGCAATCTTAATAATTTCTTCAACAGGGTCAAAAGCACCTAAAACGGTAGTTCCAGCAGTAGCATTTATAAAAAATGGCTTTTGATTGTTTGCAATGTCTTTTTTGATGGCTTCCTCTAATACTTCAGGAATTAAAAGTCCTTTTTTATCAATTGCTATTTTTCGAATTTGTTCGGTTCCAATTCCGCAGATTGCAGCATTTTTTTTAATAGAATAATGTGATACTTCCGAAGTATAACCAATTAATTTTTCGTGAAAACTTTTGTATCTAACTTCAGGGCTTGCCTTATCACGAGCCATTAACATTGCGATTAGGTTGCTCACAGATCCGCCAGAAGTAATAGTGCCTCCACTTTGTTTTGGGTAGTCTATGATGTTGCAAACCTGGTTAATTATTTCAATTTCAATACCAACTTGTGGTCCTGCCACTTTGTAGGTGTACATACTATTATTAAGGATAACTGCCAATAAATCACCTAAGGTTGCCTTTGGGTTTCTGCCACCAAAAAGCTGATTGAAAAATTTATTGGTGGCGGTTCTTGGAGTGTTTAAAACAATGTCCCTTAATATTTTTTCAAATTCCTCTTCAGAAACACCTTCAGATTGTAAAGAAATATTTATATCTTTCCAAAGCGATTCTGCTTGAAAGGGTTTTGTGACAGGTTCGTCTATTTCTTTAGCAAGAAACTCTGTTGTTAATTTTTGAAATAATGCTAATTCTCTTTTCACAGGGAAATATTTAATTGAAAACTTTGTTTAAGCAGATTGCAAAG
The DNA here is from genome assembly GCA_021648265.1 of Flavobacteriaceae bacterium. Lineage (GTDB taxonomy): Bacteria > Bacteroidota > Bacteroidia > Flavobacteriales > Flavobacteriaceae > Marifrigoribacter. Next base: position 21,257 of record JAKITD010000036.1, read on the forward strand.
ATATTGATTGTAATTATAATAACTTATTTTTTTTGAAACATATAGAATCCATTTCAGACTTAATTAAGCAATTATCAAATTGTAATAAGGAAGCTATTAAAGGTATTATTGATAGATTAAAAATTCCTAATTCTGAATTTGAAAAATTTGCCACTTGGGATAAAACACATTATACTCGTAATTGCATAGCCCGTACACAAAATTTTGAATTGTTATTATTGTGTTGGCAGGCAGGGCAAGAAACACCAATCCACAGTCATAACGATCAGGATTGTTGGGTGTTTTTAATTGAAGGGAATATTACTGAAAATCAATATAAAAATAACCAACACGAAGTTCCTGTTTTAACGGTAAGCGAAATAATGCAGGAATCTTGTTCCTATTATATTAATGATGTTATTGGGCTTCATAGCTTGCATAATTCAGAAGAAAAAAGAGCAATGAGTTTACATATTTATGTAAATCCTATTGAAGAATGTAGCTATTATAGTCAACGATTTCAGGAATATAAAATTAAAAAATTATGTTACGATACGGTAGTTCCTAATTGAATTCGAAATTGAGGCTGAACTTGAAAAAAAAGGAAAAAATAAAAATAAGTAACACTCAGTGACTTTTCTCAGATTTTTAATTTTGCCTACTGCCTACTGCCTACCTACTGATTATTAATGCTGGTAGAATTCGCTTTGCCCATTCCTATTATTCGGTCATAGCGAGCGCCTAAATCTCTAAAATAAACCAATACAGTATATTCATTTTCGGTTTGCCAATAGTTGCCTTCTATTGCACCTTCGTTAATCGTTCCGTCTCTATTTACTAATACGTATTTGTAATTGTAAAAACCTTGTTTAAAGAGTCGGCTATTTCGAAACACATCGTAACGACTATCATATTCCATATAAGTGGTTTCATCAATCGTCCAATTGTTAAAGTTTCCGTAAACATGGATCTCTTTATCTTCAATTTCTTCAAAAAATTGCAAAGTAAAATGCAATCGTGCATAATCGGCTTCAATATTAATATTGGTGGTGACGTCTAGTACACGAACTTGGTAATTACCATTAATATCTGGATTAAATGTGTAGGGTCTGTCAAAACGAGCACCATTTGTAAAAAGGTAGTTGTTATAAATATCGGTAAGTTCGATTCTGCGAATACTTGATGTTGCACCACGAATGTCTTTATTATCGAAAAATAAGAATTCATTTCCACCTTTAAAAGAAGCTTCTTTATCGTACCTATATATAAGGTCAGATCCAATTGTATATTGGGGTTTTAAATTTGTAATTGCAGTTTTTAAATTGCTGTTTTGTAATACCATAACTTTTACAGTTTCCTTCGGGTTGGTAAGTTGAAGGTTTGGAGATGAAATTATAAACTGAACAACTTGGTCAGTTTGAATATTATCTAAATTTCTAGCACGTTTCACATAAGTAGGTACTCCTACAATATTTTCGACAATCATAAATTTTCTTGAAAAAACTATGTCGCCGTAATCATCATAAATAGAAAGCATATAATTTCCGCTTTTGCTAAGTCTTCGCGTATCTCTGTTAGGGATTCTGAGAATATAATGTGAGTAAATTTGAAGCGTATTAAACGAGTTTTCGTACTCGTAAATACGTATGTCATCAAAACCAGTCATATATTCGCCTTGAGATAGGTCACTCTTAGTCCAATCAAAATTATGATGGGTAATACGATAATAAAAATCGGCTTCCTCACCATTTAAAGCATCAAAAGTTAAATAAAGCGGTTCTCCTAATCTTAGAATAGGTAACTGACTTTGGTTGGTGTTACCAACAAATTGTATGGTTTTAATATATTCGGGTTCTATTTGTTCGGAATATTGGGCAACAACAGTAAAAGAAAAAAAGAAGGTTAATAATAAAAAAGGAAGATACTTGAACATTATTGATGGATTTTAGCCTATAAAGATAAACAATAATTATACCTTTTTAACGTGCTTTAATAATGCTTTTTTATTTGTGTGTTCACCGTTGTTAGTTTCTGTTGTTTTTTCCGCAGATTTAGCAGAGTAATTCTGCGAAAAAAAACAATGAAAGCCAATTATGTTTCCAAGACATCCTGCAACCATGCTTGCAGTCGGGTTTTTAAACACCAAAGAAAAAACGGTTTACACTCTTGCATAACGCAAAGTTATATAATTATTGTTTTAAATCGATTTATTATGGCTTGCAGACACTAAATAGTAACCTCTAAAAATTATTTTGTTAGAGCAAGTTATTTTTTAATTATTCTTTTTGTTATTATATTATTATTAAAATAAATTTTTAAAAAATAAATTCCACTTTTTAAGCTAGAGACATCAAAAGTATTTTTTACAGTAGCATCATCTATTCTTTTTATAATTTTTCCAAGAGAATTGTAAATAGTTATTTTATTGATTGGTATATCACTATCAATTACAAAAAAGTTATGTGCTGGATTAGGATAAATATTAAATACATTAACATAATAGTCGTTTAAATTAAGTGTACCTCCACTTATTTCTAATGTGCCGTCGCAAATATCGGCTATCCAACCTGTGTTAGGTGGCAATAGACCTACAGGCACATTGTTGTTGTAAAATGCGGTTTCCGTAATTAAGTCGTCCGCATAACAAACCCATTTTACACCATCAAAACTTATACGAAACTCAAAATCACCAGTTGAGTCTGAATAATAATAGATATAATCATTTTTACCATTAAGTAAACCATTATATGTATATTGATTTGACATTAAATAGCAAGTACCTGTTACCGTTACGGTAATAGGATCTTGAGCATTTAAAAAAGTTGTTATAGCTAAAAAAATTAAAATTAAAAATGTTTTCATTACAATTGTTTTTAATTAATTATCAAAATTACCATTGGTAACCTGTATTACATCACTTTCGTCATTCTCATTATATAAAGTAAACTCAAATGTACCTTTTACGTCTGTTTCTGTAACTTTGGTAAATGTAACAGTACCCGAATTTTCTTTTGAGAGATATTTTACTCCGTTTATTCTTACTATGGCATGAGAAACTGTATAATCAAGAAAACTACCGCTACTACTAGATAAACTGTATGTATTTAAATCAAGCTCTGTTAAATTAAAAAAAACTGTAAACTTTTTAAAATCTTTTGCTTTTGCATAAAAGTATAATTCATACCTTGAAAAAGATAGTCCATCGTCATAAGGAACAGAATTTATATTCCCTTTCGGCACAAAAAACTCACCATTTATATAGCAAGAAAAGGTATGGTCTCCTGTTGGTATTACAATATCATCATTTTTATTACAAGAAACAGAGGTACATAAAAATAGTATAAAGCTATATTTAATATATTGCATTAGTGTCTTCATTTTTGCTAGTCTTTAAAAATCATTTTTGTTACTTGTTTTCCATTTACAACCACTCTAATTATACGAATGTCACCTGTATTTCCTGTGTTAACAATATCTAAGTCTTGAGAGTTAATAGGCAAGTCGCTAATTTTATTGCCGTAGGTATCGTAAATTTCCTTAATTGGCATTGCGTCAATAACTTCATTATAATTACACCTATCAATAACTTGATATCTGTCTGTAGCCACTTTTACAATACTATAGCATATATTGGGATTTGGCCAGAAAAAAGTTTTGCTTGTAGATCCAGCAGCATTAGTTGCGGTAACTACTCCAGTAAAATAAGTGTCGTTAAATTCTGCTAATTCTGCTGTTGCATTAAGAATGTAACTGTTGCCGCTTGTTAATTCCCACTCTACATCTGTTATGGCTTGTTGATTTATTGGAGTTTCATTTTCAATATCTATTAATGTAATTTTAACGGCTGTATTGTTATCATATCCTATGTGAAATAGTGGAGTATCGCAACCAAGGCTTGCTGTACTCTCCATACCGTTTATCTCAACACTTATAAGAGTGCTGTAATTAGAGGTGTAGTTAGGGTCTCTTTGTAGAGTAATAAAGCCATTGTTTTCTGAAATAATTAAAAATCCATCAACAGACCAATAATGGTTAACCCCACCATTAGCATAGTTAGTTTTTAAGGTAATTTGATTTGTGCCACAGAGAGTAAATGGACCTTCAAAGCCGATTAAATCTGTGATTTCTATGTCCGAAACACAATCTTGATAATAAATTGTTGGGTATTGTTCTTGGTCATTTACTTCTTGCAAAAGCCAATTTACACTTGCAGTATGTAAAGAGGCGTGTTCTTGGTTTACCTCTGGTGCATAATAACTATCAAAAGGTGTTTCTCCTGTTTCCACCATATTCCTACAGCCAATAGATTCTTTCCACAAATTAATATTACCGCTAAATGCCAAAGCACTTTTTGTTGGCACAAAACTAAAATCATCTATTAAATCTATATAAATATAATTAATAAGCAAGTGAAATAATAGTCGTTTAAAAAAATTAAGTTCTGCAACATCTTCTAAATCTGGATAATTACCAAATCCTCCTTGATATGTCCACGGAAAGCTAGTGCCTGTGGCTTCTTCTATTCGCAATTTAGTAGCAAAATAACCTCCAGGTGCATTATCCAAACTTCCAAAAGATGAAGATGAGCCACTCTGTTTTTTTAAATCTAATTGGGTGTTAGCTCCCCACCAATTCCTTTTAAGGTATCTAAATACAGTGGCATTACTACCTGAGTAAGGAGTATAGTTTAGCCATACTGTCCTTCGTAAAAAACCAAAAAATGCCGTTAAATCAGCATGAGCCATAGAACCTCCTACTGTCGCCTTCTGATCTCCTGTTAAATTTCCGTTTATTATTGCAATATTACGTGATTGCTCAGGTAAGCCTAAACCATTAATGTTATTTTGAAAAGTATTTCTAAAGTTTGGCGCACCAACTGGCAAGCCATCTGAGTATGATAAATAATGACTTATTAACATTTGCTTTGCTGCGGGGTTATCTAAGGCGTATCTTGCTACAGCAACATCAAAATAGTCAATAGCTTTTTGTATGCCAATAGCTATATTGGCTCCTTTATGTGGGCCGTCAAAGGATACAAATAACTTAGTGTTATGAGGCTCGTTATCTTGCTCCATATCTGTAAGAGCATATTGCACTACAAGAGCTCCCATACTTGGTCCTGCAACTATAATTTGTTCAGAACTTCCGTTTATTGCTAATGTTGCATTTACCTCTTCAATTAACGCCTCTAATACTTTAGCATTTCTTTCTATATAATCTACACCGCCATCTCTGTAAATATTAATCTCTATTGTTTGCCCAGAAACCTCAATTATTATTGTTCTAATCACATACTTGGGAAAACTTAATATAATTACATCAAAACCTTGATTATTTAAAGTTTCTACTAAATTATTACCATCATAATCCATCATATCTTTAATGTTTAGATCCCCTTCATTTATAGATTCGTCTTCATCAATTTTTCTCATATCGTTAGGGTCAAAACCGTCAACAATAATAAAAGGTTTTTGTAGATTACTATTTTGGTTAGAGAGGTATATTTTATACTCGCCCTCTCCTAAGCATTTGCCATTGCAATTATTAGGCTCAATATAACCTTGAAAAGGTTTTGTTGCTTCAATAGTTTGCACTCCTGTAATTGGCGGAGGTAGTGGTGCAGCTAACCGAAATGAAGAAAAGGTTGTTAATGTAGTATTATCACTATATGTAATATCAAATCTAACAGTTTTAATTCCACTTCCTTGAAATGGTACATCTATAGGAGGTATTGGAGTATTGCCTCCTGTAATAACTTGAAAAGTCTGATTATTTTCAAAATAAGCTGTTAATTCCTGTATAGGTTTATCGGTCATTTCTAAAAATATTTTTCCAAATTCAAAAGTTATATTTTCTCCTCTTATGGTTTCTGAATTTAAGGGAGCAATTACTGTTGTGGTTTTATGAACATAAGGATTTTTATTTGCTATTCGTTGTATTTTTGAATTTACAATTTCTAGTTTAGCATTTGTTGGTTTTAAGGCAGTAGTGTCTATATAAGTAAAAGCTACGTTAATAATCCCAAATTGTATTGTGCTTTCTTTTTCAAAATGATAGGCAATATTCTCAACATCCTTTAGATCTATAAAATCGGGGTTTAAACTTGCTTTATAAAGGTCATTCCAAGAACTTCTAAAGTGATTGTAGTTAGAGGTGTTTATTGAGTCGGCAGTATTAAAAGTAATTAATCTAGCTTGTGGATAAACCCTATCGTATAAAATCCCATTTCTAAACTCGCTTACATCGTTTAGTTTTAAAGACTCTAAAACATTATCCATATACTCTGTATATGATTTTTCATTTGTGGGTTGTAAAATATCTTGCGAAAAAAGTTTATTTGTAACAAAAGAAATCATTACAAAAAACATAGCAAAGCTATATCGCTTGAGTGCTTGAGTGCTTGAGTGCTTGAGTGCTTGAGTGCTTCATGGATTACTTATTTTAATAAAAATAATAGATTTTAAAGATACTAAAAAAATATTATAAACAACACAAATTGTAAATATACATCAGGGCAGAATCATACTTTTTAAAATAATTAAATCACTTATTTAACTGATAACTAATTGTTTTATGTTATTAATTATTTGTATATTATACTGATAACCAATAATTTAACTCAATGAAATCATCAGG
>JAKITD010000037.1 GCA_021648265.1 Flavobacteriaceae bacterium
TCTTTCGCTTTCGAGGCCAATTTATTGTTTTGATTGCTCAATAATAAATCAGAATGTCACTTCAATTAAACTCCGAGCTCAAAACATCTTGCGATGAACTGGTTCTGAATTTTATTGGATTAAAAAAATTTAAAGAACGTTACTTTAATTAAACGATTGTTATTGTTACCTCGTTTTGATACTCCAAATATAAAACAGAATATTAGAAAAACAAGCTTTTTAAGTCCTTAGTTATTAACCGACTATGAACTGTAGTTATTAACTTTTGTTCATAAAAAAAGCAATCTGAAATAGATCGCTTTTTTGTATTTGTTTTAGAGTGAGATTATATTCTCTTTTCTTTAATTCTAGCTTTTTTACCAGTAAGACCTCTAAAGTAATAGATACGTTTTCTACGTACATTACCTTTTTTGTTGATTTCAATTTTTTGTAAAGCAGGTAAGTTAATTGGGAAAATACGCTCTACACCAATTGTACCAGACATTTTTCTGATTGTAAAGGTTTGTGAAGTACCTGTTCCTTTAACCTGAATAACAACTCCTCTAAAAAACTGAGTTCTTGTTTTTTCACCCTCTCTAATTTCGTAATAAACGGTGATTGTGTCACCAGCTCCGAATTTTGGAAATTCTTTTTTTGTTACAAATTCGTCTTGAACAAATTTTACTAACTCTTCCATTATAACTATTGTTAATGTTATCTTTAAACCAACATTCACGATTTTCGCCAGAGGTTGAAATAAATTTATGCCTTCTTAATTTTAAAGACGGTTGCAAAAATAATCATTTTTATTGATTTCGCAATATGAATTTGTTTTTATTGTCTGAAATGTAAATGACTGACAATTAAATCTTTATTTCTTCTGAAATAGTTTTATAAATTTCTTCGGAAGCGAAACAGAAACTTCCAAGTCCTTTTTTAAAAACGGATGATAAAATTTCAAGGAAAACGCGTGTAGATACAATCCGTTCCCTTTTCCTAATAAACCTTCTTTCCCATATTTTATATCTCCTAAAATCGGATTACCAATGGAAGCCAAATGAATTCTGAGTTGATGTCGTCTTCCAGTAAACGGAACTAACTCCACCAAATTTAAGGATTCATATTTTCTAGATTCCAATCTTGAAACCACGATGTATTCAGATTTTGAAGCTTTTACATTTACTGAAGCTTCAATAATTCCCGAATCATCTTGATGTCCAATAGTGATCGCAAAATATTTTTTCTGAATTTCACGTTCTTCAAACATTTTGTTTAATAAGATAACTGCTTGTGTTGTTTTTCCTATTAATAAAGCACCGCTGGTTGGGTAATCCAATCTATGAATGGGTTCTGGATATGATAAGGCGTCTTTTTGTTTGCTTTTCTGAAGATTAAAAGAAAGGGCATTTTGCAAAGTAAACTTCTTATTCCCACTTACTAATAATCCAGCTGGTTTATTAACAATTGCCAAATAATCATCTTCATAAACTACTTGAATTGGCACATCAATTATTGGTTTCTTAGGAGCTTCTTTTTGCTGAAATAATTCGATAATTTCTCCGCCATTTACATAATCTGAAGTGTAGCCCACATCACCATTAATAGTAATGTACCCTTTTTTGATGGCTTTTTTAATTCCTTTTTTTGAAAAGATAGTTTTAAAAATCCCTGGAGCAAAATCGGATAATCGTTTTCGTTCTTCTAAATCTGGAACGGAATAGGATTCTACTTTATTTAATTCAGGATTCATAAAGGTTATTCTAGTAAGTCTGGTCTTCGTTCTTCGGTTCGTTTAATAGCATCATCTTCGCGCCATTCTTCAATTTTTTTTAAATGTCCACTTAATAATATGTCTGGAACTTTCCAACCTTTGTAATCAGCAGGACGTGTATAAACCGAAGGAGCCAATAATCCGTCTTGAAATGAATCTGTTAAAGCACTAGTTTCGTTTCCTAAAACCCCTGGAATTAATCTAATTATTGCATCACAAACAATCGCAGCAGCCAATTCGCCACCACTCAACACAAAATCACCTACCGATATTTCCTTAGTAATAAAATGATCTCGTACTCGCTGATCCACTCCTTTATAATGCCCGCATAAAATAATAATGTTTCCTTTTAACGAAAGCGCATTTGCCATTCCTTGGTTAAAAGTTTCACCATCGGGAGTCATATAGATAATTTCGTCGTAATTTCTTTCCGCTTTTAATTTTGAAATACACTTGTCAATAGGTTCAATCATCATCACCATTCCAGCACCACCACCAAATTGATAATCGTCTATCTGATTATAAGAATTGGTAGAAAAATCACGAATATTATGAAAATGTACCGATACCAGCCCTTTTTCGATAGCTCTCTTTAATATGGAAGCTTCAAACGGACTTTTTAGTAATTCAGGTAAAACGGTGATGATGTCTATTCGCATTGGAAGGTTTGTTGTGAGGGCAAAGGTAATTAAAAGAATGAATTTAGGTTTTATTTTAGATACGAATTATATTTCTGAAGCTTCGTAATTAAATAAAAACACTGTTGGTTTATAGCCCGCAGATTTCGCAGATAATCGCAGATGTTTTAAAGTTGATATTCCCTAGTCTTTAATAAAATAGTCAAATTGTTTAGAAACTATAAATTTTTATACCTCCCAAGTGTAATGAAAAACAGCTTCATCTTTTTTCCAGCCTAGACGTTCGTATAATTTTTGTGCTGGGTTATCAATATCGGTTTCGAGAATGAGTCCTTTGGAATTGTTTTCGATTGCAAATTGCTTTGCGTGATTTAATAAGGCTTCACCGAATCCTTTTCCTCTGACTTCAGAACTGACAAACAAATCGTTTAAAATATAAACTCGTTGCATAGAAACGGAAGAAAAACTAGGATATAATTGTGTAAATCCTAAAGCCTTTTTATTGGAATCGAATGCTAAAAAGATGACTGAATCCTTCAGTTGTAATCGGTTTTTTAAGAATGATCGAGCGGCTTCTGCATTTTGTTCTTGTTTGTAATAGGTTCTGTATCCTTCAAAAAGGGGAAGGAGTTGTTCTAAGTTTTTGGAAGTAGCTTGGATTATTTTCATTTTATAAATATAAATTAAATATTTGATTAAGCGTGGTCATTGAGCTTGTCGAAATGCAGTCGAAACCTACTTAAATAGTAGGAAATATTATTGTAAACTTATTTCTTCTTTTAAAAAATGAGACAAAAAAAGCCCGATAATTAACTATCGAGCTTTTCAAAAAATAATTTAGTTCCTATTAATAATAGGTAAAACGTCTCACTTTAGCAATGTATTTTGCCAAACGAATAACTTGATGACTATAGCCATATTCATTATCGTACCAAACATAAAGTACCACGTTTTTTCCGTTTTTGGCTACGATGGTTGCGTTACTATCAAAAATTGAAGGAGCCGAAGTTCCTACAATATCACTTGATACTAATTCGTTATTAATTGAATATTGAATTTGTTCTACCAAATCGCCTTCCATTGCATATTTTTTAATGGTAGCGTTTAAGTCTTCTATTGAAGTTTCTTTATTCAATTCTAAATTTAAAATCGCTAAAGATCCATTAGGTACCGGAACACGAATAGCACTCGATGTTAATTTTCCTTCAAAAGAAGGCAATGCTTTTGAAACTGCTTTTCCAGCACCGGTTTCAGTAATCACCATATTTAATGCTGCAGCACGACCTCTTCGGTATTTACTGTGCATATTATCTACCAAATTTTGATCGTTGGTATATGCGTGAATGGTTTCTAAATGCCCGTGATCTACACCATAGGTCTCTTCAATAGCCTTTAAAATTGGTGTAATGGCGTTGGTAGTACAAGAGGCAGCCGAGAAAATATCTGCTTTGTCTGGATCGTGATCTAAGTGATTGGCACCGTGAACAATATTTGGAATTCCTTTTCCTGGAGCCGTTAATAATACTTTGGAAACTCCTTTTCCTTTTAGGTGTCGTGCCAAAGCAACATCATCTCTAAAGGCTCCCGTATTATCAATGATTAAAGCATCGTTAATTCCGTATTTGGTATAATCAATATCTTCTGGAGCGTTTGCTGAAATGATATAAACGGTAGTTCCGTTGATAATTAAGGCTTGGTTTTCTTCATCAATAGAAACGGTTCCGTTAAAATCTCCGTGAACAGAATCCATTTGAAGTAAAGAAGCACGTTTTTCTAAAACAGTTTTGTCAATTTTTCCACGAGTTACGATGGCTCTAAGTCGCATCTGACTTCCTTTACCAGCTTTGTTCATTAGTTCTCTTGCCAACAAACGACCAATTCTTCCGAAGCCATATAAAACCACATCTTTAGGAGTGATGTTGTTGAATGTTTTTGCTTCTTTTAATTTATCTGAAACAAAAGCCAAAGCATCTTCGTATTTATCATCCTCTAAAAGATACTCGTAGGTAAGTTTACCAATATCCAATTTTGATGGTGGAAGATTTAGGGTTTTGATGGCTTGTGCAATTTCAACCGTGTCGAAAATTGAAATCGGTTTTTGTACAAACTCTTTTGCGTATTTGTGAAGATTTAAAATATCACTCACACTACGGTCGATTAATTGGTTTCTGAAAAGTACCAATTCTATGGACTTATCGTACCATAAATCGCTTGCTATTTTAATAAATTCTACCGTTGCTTTACGGCGGTCGGTTTGAAAAGACAGTTCTTTTTCATAAACGTCAACAAAACTCATAATTTTTTGGTTTTAAAATCCCGAAAATCATCGAGATAAATTCTGTGCAAAAATACTTCTTTTATAGAGTTTTAGAATATAATTTAACAAAATAAAAGGGCTTGGTTTGATTGTGGGGAATGAATAAATGTAATTTGGGTTTATCTCTTGTATTTATTAACAAAACTTGACTTTTTGGTTTTTTTTACCTAACTGTTACAACAGTGTATATCAATCAATTTAAATAGTAAACTGCTGATATACCTACGTTGGCATTCATTGCAGCAATAAAAGAATTATGCAAACTATTTTAAACTCTCAAATAGAAGCCATATATTTGCATAGGAGAATATTCCCTATACAATGGAAAACAAAAAAGACTTATATCAAAATGTTGCTGTTGAACTACTAACAACACACAGTTGGTATATGCATCAATTAAAAACGGTATTACAGCCTTTTGATATTTCTCCTGCACAATACAACATCTTAAGAATATTAAAAGGAGCAAAAAAACTTCCCGTTTCTGCTTCGTATTTAAAAGAGCACGTTATTGATAAAGGAAGTAACATTACTCGGCTAATAGATAAAATGGAGTTGAAAAAATGGGTTACAAGACGCTTATGCGAAACTAACAGAAGGCAAATGGACATTGATGTAACCAAGAGTGGAAAACTTGTTTTAAGTAAAGCAACAAAAGAAATTAATGAACTCATCAAAGTACTTTACTCCATTAATGAAGAAGAAGCAATATTGGTTTGTAAAATCTTAAACAAAATAAGAACATAAAGAAAATTTACATCAAATGAAATTACTAATAAAAACAAAAGAGCAACAACAAAGAGTTTCGCTATTTGGTGGAAGTCTTAACGAAAACAAACCTTTATCAGGCGAACCATTATACTCTAATCTAATTTATTGGGCGAATGTAGAAGCAAACGAAGAAGGAACGTTTCCAATGCATCCTCACGAGGGCATTGAAATACTGACCTTTATTTTTCAAGGAGGTTTAGAGCATTTTGACACAGCCACCAACAAATGGACTCCATTACCAGCAGATGCTGTTCAACATATTCAGGCAGGAAGTGGATTACAACATTCGGAAAAATACTTGAAAGGTTCAAGAGCATTTCAGATTTGGTTTGACCCTGATTTTAGTAAATCACTAAAAAAATCACCTTATTATAAAGATTACCAAGCAAACGCTTTTATCTGGGAAAACGAAAAAACGTATCAAGTTAAAAACTATGTCGGAAAAGATGCACCTATTCAGACAGATGCTTTTGGGATATCGGCAAAACGATATAAATTATCAAAAGGGAATCATACCATAACCTTAAACAAGAATATTTTTCATTCATTCTATTTAATGGAAGGCAACATTGAAATTGAAGGAAATAAAATGACAAAGGATAGTTTTACTAAAACAAGTAATATTGATAAAATAAGTATTAATGCTACAGAAGATAGTGAACTCTTTGTTTTACTATCACCAATTAAAGTAGAATACAAAAAAGTTGCAGATAAATAACAATTAAAAACAGAAATAAATGAAAAAACAAAAAATTAGAACTTGGATACTTTTCAAGTCATTTGCAATTGGCTTACTTGTTGTTGCAGCAGTAAGTTGTAAGCAAAGTAATTCAGATACCAGAAATGCCAATGAAATTACTCCTGAATTTAATGGTGTAATAAATTTAGATATTCGGGATTCCAAAGCAGATTGGTCAACATTTACACCAAAATCTGCTAAAGAAGATTCACCAAATATTCTTTTTATTTTATATGACGATACTGGGCTTGCTGCTTGGTCGCCTTATGGAGGTAGAATTAATATGCCAACATTAGACAAACTTGCAGCCAATGGATTAACATATACGCAGTGGCATACAACTGCATTGTGTTCACCATCTCGTTCAACAATACAAACTGGCAGAAACCACCATTTAAATGGAATGGCTGCTATTACAGAAGGTGCCAATGGTTTTCCTGGAGCTAGTGGAAGAATTCCTCCGCAATCAACTCCTTTAGCCAAAATACTTCAAGATAACGGTTATAGTACTTTTTGGATTGGAAAAAATCATAATGTGCCAGAACAAGATGTTGCCTCTGGAGGTAGTAGATCACAATGGCCTTTGCAAATGGGTTGGGATAGATTCTATGGTTTTATAGGTGGAGAAACGAACAACTGGTATCCAGATTTAATAGAAGATAATCATTTTATAGAACCAGAATATGGTCCTGAAGATGGATATCATCTTTCTAAAGACCTTGCAGACAAAGCGCTTGCTATGCTTCGTAATCAACAAGCGACCAACCCATCAAAACCTTGGTATATGTGGTATAACCCTGGAGCCAACCACGCACCTCACCATTCACCTAAAGAATATGCAGATAAGTACAAAGGAATGTTTGATGATGGTTATGATGCATATAGAGAATGGGTAACTGATAGAATGATAAAAAAAGGAATATTACCTGAAGGAACAGTTAATACACCTATGAATTCAATGCGTGAAGATATGGCATCCGCTTTAGATAATGTACGCCCTTGGAACACTTTAAATGATGAGGAAAAGAAATTGTTTTCTAGAATGGCAGAAGTATTTGCAGGATTTTCCGAATATACCGATGCTCAAATAGGTAGAGTTATAGACTATTTAGAAGAAAGTGGTCAATTGGAAAACACTATTGTAATGTACGCAGCAGATAATGGAACTTCAGGTGAAGGAACTGCCAATGGCTCTGTAAACGAAAATAAATTTTTTAATGGATATCCAGATGATTTAGCTGAAAATTTAAAATATCTTGATGTATTAGGTGGACCAGATACTTATAATCATTTTCCAACAGGATGGGCATCGGCATTTTCTGCACCTTTTAAAATGTTTAAGCGTTATTCACAATACGCAGGAGGCACCAACGATCCTTTAGTTATTTCTTGGCCAAAAGGAATTAAGGCTCGTGGAGAAATTAGAAACCAATATCACCATTCTGTAGATATTGTACCTACAATACTTGAATTATGCGGATTAGAAATGCCCAAAGTATATAAAGGAGTTGAACAATACCCACTTTCAGGAGTATCTATGGCATATACATTTGACGCAGAACCAAATGGTCAAACACAAAAAAAAGTACAGTATTTTGCTATGCTAGGTTCTCGTGGTATATGGAAAGATGGTTGGAAAGCCGCAGCTGTTCACGCACCACTTACAGGTAAAGGCAACTTTGATAAAGATGATTGGGAGTTGTACCACGTAGCAGTAGACAGATCAGAATCAAAAGACCTTGCAAAAGAGAATCCTGAAAAACTTCAAGAATTAATAGATGCTTGGTTTGTTGAAGCAGAAATAAATAATGTATTACCATTAGATGACAGAAGTGCAGTTGAGCAATTAGGACTTAAACGACCAACTCAAGAACCAGCACGTGATCGATATATTTATTATCCAGACACATCACCTGTTCCAGAAGGGGTAGCGGTAAATGTTAGAGGACGTTCATATAAAATACTTGCTAATGTAGATGTAACTAAAAATACATCTGGAGTTTTATTTGCACACGGTTCTCGCTTTGGAGGACACTCATTATTCATTAAAGACAGTAAACTTTATTATGTATATAATTTCCTAGGTATAAAACCAGAACAAGTTTTTGAATCTTCTATTAAACTTACTCCAGGAAAACACACATTAGGAATGGAATTTATAAGAGAAAGTACAGGCGAAAACGGAGAATCTATTGGTTCAACAAAACTTTTTATTAACGAAAAAGTTGTAGCTGAAGGTCCTATGAGAACACAAGCTGGTAAATTTACTTTATCTGGAGATGGTTTATGTGTGGGCTATGATAGTGGTGATGCCGTTAGTGAATTATATCCAAGTCCAAGTCAGTTTAGTGGAGGGGAATTATATTTCGTTGGTATTACTGTAGAAGGAACACCTTATATAGATCTTGAAGCAGAAGCAAAAAGAATTATGATGAGTCAATAATTAGGGCTTGAATATGTTGGTGAATTGAATTAACGAAATGCCAACAATGTATAAAAACAATAAGGGTTTGAGCGCTTAATTCAAGGTGCCGAACATTTTAAATAGTCCGCCAAATTCACAATTTAGCGGACTATTTTTTTTAAAAGAAAAATTGTAAATTTGGCTAAGTGCTAAACCGAAAAGTAAGTCTTTCAAAACTCCCTTACTATTTTTACATAAACCGTTGGTAAAGCAAATGACCCGTCCTAAAATATGTATACACAAAACCCTTCCAATAATCAAATATTTAGAAGGGGGTTCTAGGAAAGTGTCTGTAATTTAAAACTTACCTAAAAATAAAAGTATTCACTTCACCATTTTCAGTAACAAAGGTCATTTTTACAGGTTCGTTATAATTACGTTGATTCATTACATTTTTCACATCGTCGATACTTGAAATAGAAAAATCATTCAGTTTTAAAATAATGGTGTTTTCTAGGTCATAACTTTTCATCGTATTATTTAAAGCTCTATTTACTTTTACACCGTGATCTACTCCGTAATTTTTTAACTCTGAAGGATTGCTGTTTTTAATTTCTAAACCTAGATATTCAATTTCATAGGTATCTAGTTTTACTAAGGTTACCGGAACCACTTTTTCTGAACCATCTCTTAACAATGTTACTTGAACGGTATCGTTTGGATGTTTGGATCCTAAATAACCTACTAGGTCTGCAAATTTTCCAATTTTAAGTCCGTCGATATTTTTAATAATATCTCCTTTTTCAATTCCTCCTTTATCGGCACCGCTTCCTGTTTCAACTCCATCTACATAAACACCTTCGGTTTCGTCTATTCCTAATTGATTGGCAATGTTTGTGTTTAAACTTCCACCAGTAATTCCTAAAATACCACGTTGTACATTACCGTATTCCATAATATCTTCAATTACTTTTCGGGCATTGTTAGAAGGAACTGCAAACGAATACCCTACATACGAACCCGTTTCAGAAGTAATTGCGGTGTTAATTCCCACCAATTCGCCTCTTGTATTAACCAAAGCGCCACCACTATTGCCGCGATTTACAGCAGCATCTGTCTGAATAAAAGATTGTGATTTTCCGTCCATTTCGTTTAAATCACGAGATTTCGCACTTACAATTCCTGCCGTAACGGTAGAGGTTAGGTTAAACGGATTTCCAACTGCCAACACCCATTCACCAATTTTTAAATTGTTAGAATCTCCAAAAGGGATGTAGGCTAATTCTTCATCGGCATCGATTTTTATTAAGGCGATATCGGTTGCAGGATCGGTTCCTATAAGTTCTGCTGAATAGGTTTTGTTGTTATTTAAGGTAACTTCTAATTGCGAAGAATTTTCAATTACGTGGTTGTTGGTGATAATATATCCATCTGCTGAAATGATGACACCACTTCCGGTACCGACCATCGCTCTTGGCTGTCCACCACCAAAAAAGTAATTCTGAATGCTATTATTTTGTCTAGCCATCGTCGTATTTTTAACGTGAACTACGGCGTGTATTGTTTTTTCGGCTGCTTCCGTAAAATCTAATTCAGTAGGAACTGTCGTCGAATAACTGGTATTGATTGTTGGAGGATTTTCGTTCTGTTGAATGAAAGCGATTTCTGTATTTTCTACAAAATATTTGTATCCAATTAATGTAAAAGCTCCTGCAATAAGAGCCACTGCGAATAGTTTAAATGTTTGTTTCATGTGTTTATAGTATTTGTTAATTCGGTCACTTGCTGTTCGCTATTAATTATTCCCTTGGACGAAAAAAAATAGTAACTTGCTCGTTTCATAATCTTTTGATTTAATTGATGTGTAACTAAGTATAAAATTAACAAGAATTGGATGAAAATATTTCTTTACAATCAAACTTTAACTCGTATTTAACAAGACAATAAGATTTCTATAACGCTTATGTTTTAATCCTTCTTTGCGATTCGCTATAGAGGACGAGGCTTTAAGATGGAATGTTACATTTACAGTAAATAACGATAATAAGTCGTATGTAAGCATCGCGGTATTTTGTTATCTTTGTCGCTGTGAAATTTACTTTTTATAAATATCAAGGCACCGGAAACGATTTTGTTATTATCGATAACAGAACCAATTTTTTTCCGAAAGATGATATTGCATTAGTAGCTAAAATTTGCCATCGTAAATTTGGTGTAGGTGCTGACGGATTGCTTTTGTTAGAAGAGAATTCTAAAGTGGATTTCACGATGGTTTATTATAATGCCGATGGAAATCTAGGTTCTATGTGTGGAAACGGCGGAAGATGTATGGTACATTTTGCAAATTTTCTCGGAATTATTGACGATAAAACAATATTTGAAGCAGTAGATGGTTTGCACGAAGCAACTATTAAAGAAGGAATTGTTTCATTAAAAATGAATGATGTAGCTGAAATTAAAACGACTTCAGATTATATTTTTTTAGATACAGGATCGCCTCATCACGTAGCGTTGGTTTCAGATTTAGAAACCTATAATGTAGAAAAAGAGGGAGCATTTATTCGGAATAATACTTATGGGAAAGAAGGATCTAATATTAATTTTGTAGAACCTATTTCAGAAACTATTTTTGCCGTAAGAACCTATGAAAGAGGAGTGGAAGCGGAAACATTATCTTGCGGAACAGGAGTAACTGCGGTTGCCATCGCTTTGTTTGAAACGAATAAAATCAGCTCCAATAAGATTACTTTAAGAACACAAGGAGGAGATTTAAAAGTAAGTTTCAATAAAACTAAAAAAGGGTATGAAAATGTATATTTAATCGGACCCGCAACACAAGTATTTAAAGGAGTATGGAAATGAAGACCTTAAAAGGAAATACCGTTTATTTACGAGCCTTAGAGCCAACTGATTTAGATTTTCTTTATCAATTAGAAAATAACGAAGAAATTTGGGAAGTAAGCAATACTACGAGTCCGTTTTCAAGATTTGTATTGAAGCAATATTTAGAAAATTCGCATAAAGATATTTACGAAGCTAAACAGTTGCGTTTGGTAATTTGTGTTTCAGAAAATGATAAGGCGATTGGTTGTATTGATTTATTCGATTTTGAACCCAAGCATAAAAGGATAGGAGTTGGAATATTAATTGCTTCCGAAGAAAATAAAAACAAAGGCTATGCTTCAGAAGCATTGATTTTACTAAGTAATTATGTATTTAAATATTTAGAGTTACACCAAATTTACGCAGGAATCACCGAAGATAATACCGCTAGTATCAAGCTATTTGAGAAAGAAAATTTTATAAAAACAGGAGTAAAAAAAGATTGGATTTCTTCTATGGGAATCTTTAAAAACGAATTGCAATATCAATTAATAAATGAGTAATTTAAAAAAAGTATTAGTAGCTACCTTATTATTGGGGTTGGTTGGAATGGCAGGATTCGCCTATTATGTTTACAATAATATTTTTGTACCCAATACAGCTTTCAATAATAAAGAAGCGCATATTTACATTGGATCAAATGCTACTTTTTATGAAGTTTTGGAAGAGCTTGAACCTTTGTTAATAAACGTCAATACTTTTAAAACCGTAGCTAATAAAAAAGAATATCCTTCAAACATCAAATCGGGTCATTTCATTATTAAAAAAGGAATGAATAATAATGATATTATTAATGCAATACGAACGGGAAATATTCCAATTTCAATAAAATTTAACAATCAAGAAAGGCTTGAGAATTTGGCTGGAAGTTTGTCTAAACAAATTGAAGTAGATAGTTTGTCTTTATTGAATGCTTTCAAAGATGAAAAGTTTTTAGCTAAAAAAGGATTTAGTATAGAGGATGCTTTGGCCATGTA
Organism: Flavobacteriaceae bacterium; assembly: GCA_021648265.1. GTDB lineage: Bacteria > Bacteroidota > Bacteroidia > Flavobacteriales > Flavobacteriaceae > Marifrigoribacter. Next base: position 12,480 of record JAKITD010000037.1, read on the forward strand.
TATTCCTAATACATACGATGTGTATTGGAATGTTTCTGTAGAAGGATTTAGAGATAAAATGTTTAAAGAGTATCAAAATTTCTGGAATGCAGGAAGAGTAGGAAAAGCAAAAAAACTCAATTTAACTGAAACACAAGTAATTAGCTTAGCGGCAATTGTTCAAAAAGAAACAGCAAAGGTAGATGAACGCAAACGAGTTGCCGGAGTGTATCTAAATAGATTAAAAAAAGAAATGTTGTTACAGGCCGATCCTACCGTTATTTATACAAAGAAGCTATTAGATAATGATTTTGATCAGCAGATAAAACGAGTACTTTATAAAGATTTGGTACTAGATTCTCCTTATAATACTTATAAGTATGTCGGAGTTCCACCAGGGCCAATCACCATGCCAGATATATCTTCAATTGATGCGGTTTTAAATTCCGAAAAACACGATTATTATTATTTTGTGGCAGATGTAAAAAACTTTGGTTATCATAAATTTGCTAAATCTTTAGCTCAACATAATCGAAATAAACAAGAATATGTGCGCTGGATTAAACGACAGAAAGTTAATAGGTAACATTCAATTCTTCAAATTTTAACATATCCTTAAACTTTCGATAGTACTTTATCGGACTTATTCAGCTGTATAACTAATATTTGTTAGTTTATCGAGAAGTAGGAATAAACCTACGTATTTTTGTCAAATATTAAAATGAAGTTAACACAATAATTGTTAATGATTTTTAATTTATAAATGTTGTATCTTTGCACCCGCAAATTAAAGGTGTATAAATACACTATAAAATTTGATTAAAATGAAAGGTAATTTATTTATTTCGAGTTTATTACTTGTTGTAGTACTAGGTATAACGACAGGTTTTTCTTTTAAAGAAAAGGCAGATTTTTCAAAGTACAAGATGAACGAATTGGAGCTTTGCTATAATGTGCCAGATGCGGATGAAGTTGAAATCAACCATCCTACCGAACCAAACAACTACATTTTCTTAGGAAAATCGTACGAGGGATTTAAAGAAGCTTTAGGCTTTAAAGAATCAAGAGGTGATTATATGACTATTAACCAATACGGATATTTAGGGAAATACCAATTTGGAAAAAACACTTTAAAATTAATTGGAATCTACGATTCTAGTGATTTTTTAAATGATACTTATTTACAAGAAAAAGCATTTTCTGCAAACACATCCAGAAATAAATGGATTTTGCGTAGAGATATTGTACGTTTTGAAGGAAAATATGTAGGTGGTGTTAAAGTTACAGAATCAGGAATATTAGCAGCTGCTCATTTAGCAGGTGCTGGAAATGTAAAGAAATATTTAAGAAGTGGAGGAACGGTTAATTTTAACGATGCCTTCGGAACAACGATTAGATATTATTTAAAAAAGTTTTCTGGTTACGATACTTCATTTGTAGTAGCAAACAGAAAAGCTAAAGTTTAAAAATTATTTTTGAATAATAAACAAGGTGGGTCTTTTATGAAGATCCACCTTTGTTTTTTTCCACTCGTTTGCAGTTAGTGTTTTTATATATTCTGTTGATAATGTAATATCGCAAGCTACACATAGTTTAGATTGCGGCTGTAATGTTGAAATAATACTTTCCAACATTTGATTATTACGATAAGGTGTTTCAATAAACAATTGCGATTGATTTTGTTCTTCCGAAAGACGTTCCAAACGTTTAATTTCTATTCTGCGTTCTCGTTTATCTATTGGTAAATAGCCATTGAATGAAAAATTTTGACCATTAAAACCACTTGCCATCATTGCTAGTAATATAGAAGACGGACCAACTAATGGCACCACTTTTATTCCTTTTAAATGTGCTTGTTCTACTACTGCAGCACCAGGATCTGCAATTCCGGGACAACCAGCATCCGAAATTACACCAACATCTTGACCATCTAAACAAGGTAGAAGCATATTCGGGATTTCAGATGCTTCTGTATATTTATTAATAAGACTTATATGTAAATCGGGTTGTGATTTTTTAGGACAAATGTTTTTGATAAAACGTCTTGCAATTTTTTCGTTTTCAACAATATAAATGTCAATTTCCTCTACGGCTTTTTTTACCAAAAGAGGTAATACCTCTAATGGTGCTGTTTCTCCTAATGTACAGGGGATTAAATATAAGTTGCCTTGGGGCTGCATTTTTTATTTTATTACTAATTTTTCAATGATGGATTTTCCGCTTTCCGAAGTGACTTTCACTAAATAAACGCCACTTTCTAAGTTGTTTACAACTATTGTTTTCTCGGAAGAAGAAACGTTTATTTTTGATAAAACAATGGCACCTTTTAAATCGTAAATTGTAATGGTATTAATTAGATTGTTTGCAATTGAAACTTGTAAGCTATCGGAAGCTGGGTTTGGAATTAATGAAACATTGATAGTAGCAACATCATCTATCCCAAATATTTCGCCTCCTTTAACTTTGTAGATGTTACCACCAAGATCTGAGATGTATAGCTCTTTATTAATATCTTCTCCAAATGAAACCCAAGTTCCCCCAAAATTTCCGTGATTAATAACATTTCCATCAGGATCAATAGTGCTTATTGTACTTGCGTAAACATCTGCAAAAAAGTACAAATCTTGAATGTCGCTATATACGGTTCCTCTGTAAACATATCCGCCCGTAACTGCACCATTACCACCAGATAAAGGATAAGTAGCTAATGGGAAAGTTAATTCAGAAGAATTGGGGCAACCTGAAGTATTATAAGGTAAAGTTCCTTCGTAACAACGCCATCCGTAATTTAACCCTGCTTCGGTGCTTAATTCCTTGTTTATTTCTTCCATTTCGTTTTGACCAACATCTGCAATCCAAATATTATTTGTTGGTTCATCAAACGAAAAACGCCAAGGATTCCTAAGACCAGAAGCCCAAATTTCATCTAATGCATTTGGGTTTCCAACATAAGGATTGTCTGTTGGGACTGCGTAATTGTTACCTCCAGCAGTATTGTCTATGTCAATACGTAGCATTTTACCTAATAATTCCATTAAGTTTTGAGCGTAATTATCTGGGTCACCACCAGCTCCACCATCACCCATACCAATATATAGGTAACCGTCTGGGCCAAATTGAATACAGCCTCCGTTGTGGTTGCTATATGGTTGGTTTATGTTAATAATTGGCAATGCTGAAGCAGGATCAGCTAAATCAGGATCCGAACCATCAACTGTGTATCTTGTTATTTGAGTATCTCCAGAATTGTTGGTGTAATTCACGAAAAAGTATCCATTATTTGCGTAGTCTGGATGAAAAGCTAAACCTAAAAGACCTCGTTCACTTCCTGTAGATATGATACTTGAAATATCTAGGAAGGGAGTTGGATTTGTAGTAGCATCATCGTTTAAAATTTTAATACGACCTCCTTGTTCTACAATAAATAGTCGGCTGTCACCTGCATTTTGAATATCAACAGGACTCGAAAAGCCACTTTTAAATAGTTCTGTCTCTACAGTTTGTGAGAAACTAACGAGAGTAATTGAAATTAAAAGCAGGGTAAGGGTAAGTTTTTTCATAGTTTTATTATTTGTGTCTAAAATAGTAAAAACACTTCAATAATAAAACTAAATACGATTGGCAATTATTTCGCAAGCTTGATTTAGCATTTGATAAACATTTTCAAAACCTTGATCACCATCATAATAAGGGTCGGGAACATCCACATTTTCATTAGGAAAAATTTCTTCTAAAATTAAATGTACTTTTTGTTTGTATTCTTTGTTTTGGGCAAGATCCAAAACATTGTCTTTATTCGAATTGTCCATTACAAAAATATAATCAAACGCTTCAAAATCTTTTTGAGAGAATTGTCTTCCTCGTTGATTAGTAATATCTAAGCCGTGATTTTTGGCTACTTCAATACTTCTAGGGTCGGGTTTGTTGCCAATGTGCCAATGTCCAGTTCCAGCTGAATCTACTATATATTTGTCAAAATCTAATTTCGATTTAAGAATTCCTTCCGCTAAAGGTGAACGGCAAATATTTCCCAAACAGACCATCAAAACTTTTGTTTTCATTGCTGAAAATTTAAAGAATAAGGATTATGAAAATGAAGCTTATAAGGTAAGTTTCTTATTAAGATCTTCTACGTATTTTCTGAATTGTTTATCGGTACTTGAAAGATTGTCAACGGTTTTGCAAGCGTGTAATACTGTTGCGTGATCGCGTTTTCCAATTTGTGATCCAATAGAAGCTAAGGATGCTTTGGTTAATCTTTTAGCAAAAAACATTGCCAATTGTCTTGCTTGTACAATATGACGTTTTCTGGTTTTCGATTGAAGCGTATCCACATCCATCTGAAAATATTCACTAACAATTTTCTGAATATAATCTATCGAAACTTCACGACTCGTAGTTTTTACGTAATTATCAACTATTTTCTTCGCAAGATCTATTGTGATTTCTTTTTTATTGAAAGAAGAATGAGCAATTAATGAAATAATAGCACCTTCCAATTCACGAATATTAGTTTTAATATTATTTGCTAAAAACTCAACAATATCTTCTGGCATTTCAACACCATCACGATACAATTTGTTTTTAATAATAGCAACTCTGGTTTCGTAATCTGGATGATTTAATTCCGCAGAAAGCCCCCATTTAAAACGTGACAACAGACGTTGTTCAATGTCAATCATATCTACCGGAGCTTTGTCACTTGTTAATATAACTTGCTTTCCGTTTTGGTGTAAATGGTTAAATATATGGAAGAAAACATCTTGAGTTCCTGCTTTTCCTGAAAGTAACTGAATGTCATCAACAATTAAAATGTCGATAATTTGGTAGAAATGAATAAAATCATTTCGATTGTTCTTTTTTACGGCCTCAATATATTGTTGGGTAAATTTTTCGGCTGAAATATATAAAACTGTTTTTTCAGGATATTTATCTTTTATCTCAACACCAATAGCATGAGCTAAATGTGTTTTTCCTAAACCAACACCGCCAAAAACTAATAAAGGGTTAAACGAAGTGCCTCCAGGTTTATTAGCAACAGCCATACCTGCAGAACGTGCTAAACGATTAGAGTCTCCTTCTAAAAAATTATCAAAATTATAATTCGGATTTAATTGTGATTCAATTTTTACGTTACGAATCCCAGGGATTATAAAGGGATTCTTAAGCATTGGGTTTTTATTTCTAGTTGCTACATCGACTTCTTGAGAGCGTAAATGATTTCTATTAGAACTTGGTATTTTTTCAGTAAACGGTTGTTTGTTGCCATAGGTGTTTTCCATTTTAATAATGTACACCAGTTTAGCGTTTTTCCCTAATTCTTTAGTAAGGGCAACTTTTAATATTTTAACATAATGTTCTTCTAGCCATTCGTAAAAAAATTTACTTGGTACTTGAATACTTAAAGCGTCTTCAGTTAATTTTACAGCTTTAATCGGTTCGAACCAAGTTTTATAAGCTTGAGCAGTAATGTTGTCTTCAATAAATGTCAGGCATTTATTCCAAACTGAGTCAGCAGTTTTGCTCATAGTTAAAATTTGGGTATTAGGTTAGTTAATTATTGTTGGCTTTCTAGTTAAGTTGTTATGCCCCATAACAATTTCTTAACATTGCAAATATGTGAACAAAAAAGTTATAAAAAAAACACTTTAGGTATTGATTATTTAGTTTTTTTTTCTCATCTTATCTTCCTGATAAAACTACAACAATTCTTTCTTATAATTTCATTTTATTTTGAAAAAAACTCAAACAAATATTCGAGTGCGTTATGGCGAAACCGACAAAATGGGAATCGTTTATTATGGTAATTACGCCTTGTATTTAGAGGAGGGGCGTACAGAGTGGCTTCGTGCACTAGGCTTTTCCTATAAGTATATGGAAAATAATAATGTAGAACTTCCTGTTGTAAATTTAAACATCAATTTTAAGCAACCTGCTTATTATGATGACGTTATAACGGTAACCTCCACTTTAAAAGAAATCCCCTCAGTTAGAATAGAATTTTACTATGAAATTCATAATCAAAAAGGCACCCTTTTGGTTACTGCAACTACCACTTTAGTTTTTGTAAATAGTACAACTAAAAAACTGATGAAAGCACCCGATTATTTGCTTGAAAAATTGAAGGATTAATTTTTTACTGTCTGGTTGAGCGCAGTCGAAACCTATTTTTTATCAAATCTCTTTATAGCTATCTTATAAGTATTATCAAAAAGCTCAAATATTCTTTCCGTATCTTTTTTACGTACTGAAATAATAAACTCACAATCCAATTCCATTTTCTGATGGGTAATATTTAGATTTTCGTCTTTTACAATTCGCATTACGGCATTCATTTCTGGGTATTCGAACTTTAGAATAAAATCTTCATCAATCGTCTTTTTAATAATATTTGAAACCTCCAAAGCCATTTTTGCTCCCGTTTTATACGCTTGTATTAAACCACCAACTCCTAATTTGGTTCCTCCAAAATACCGAACAACAACGATTAAAACATTGGTAACGCCAAACGACTGCAGCTGTCCATAAATCGGCATTCCTGCACTGTTAGAAGGTTCACCGTCATCATTTGCTCTATAGTGCTCGTAACTTTTACCAAGTTGCCAAGCATAACACCAATGTCGTGCATTATAATGTTGCTTCTTTAATTGCTCGATGTGCTCTTTTACTTGTTCTTCGGAAGTAACTGGAAAAGCATAACCAAAAAACTTACTGCCTCGATCTTTAAAGAGGGTTTCTTCAGAAGGTTTGGCAATAGTTTTATAAGTGTCTTTTTTGGTGCTCATTATATTATAGTGCGATTAAAACTATGCTTAAAATAGCAAGTACAATTCCTAACCAGTTCTTCGGAAGGAGTTTTTCTCTAAAAAATACAATACCAACTAAGGTTGAAAGTGTAACAATCGAAACGTTGTTTATGGTAAATATTCCAGAGCTTTCTAGTAAATCACTTCGCAAGGCTTTTACCAAAAAGAAGATGGAAAAATAATTTGGGATTCCTAAAGCGATTCCTCCAATTATATTTTTTAGTTCTATTGTTACTACTCCTTTAAATGATTTATAAATTAATAAGAAGATTCCTAATACAGCAGCACTTAAAAATATGGTGGCCGAAAAAATTGAAATGTCATTTTCGGCAACATAGGCTTCTTCCAAAAATTTGATGGTCGTGTCAATAATTCCGCTTCCTATTAATACCAGTAAGGGCAATACTAGATCTCTTTTGCTGAGTTTTAACCCAACTTTCGATTTTACCGAAACAAAATAAACTGCCATTAATGCGAATAAAATTCCGATGATTTTTAAAATTCCTAAACTTTCTTTATAATATACTAATCCGAAAATAATAGGAATAATCACACTCATTTTTGTTGCTACCGAAGCGACCGAAAGCCCGTTAACCTGTGTGGTTTTTGCAATAAAAATAAAGACAATAATAAAGAGTGTTCCCAATCCGAACGTGTAATAAAACCAATCCATTCCAACAATTTTTGAAACAGATAGATCATCAAACCCAACTTGATATTTATAAGCAACCATACTCGTTATAAATGCAACGATATAGTTAACTACAATGGCTTGAAGAATATCAATTTTAAAACGATCGTAGAGTTTAAATACAACGAAAATTAAAGTGAAAATTAAAATACTGGCGATTAGATAAAACAAGAGCTATTATTTTTGAGTAAATTAAAACAATTCTTTTTTAATAGTAAAGGTATTTATGACATCTTCTAATTTTGGATTGATATTCCAAGTGTGAATACCAAGTTGTTTGGCAGTTTCAGTGTTTTCTGAAGTGTCATCAATAAAAAATGTCTCCTCTGCTTTTGTGTGATGCTTATCTAAAACAAATTCATAGATATTGGCATTCGGTTTTCTAAGATGAATTTCTTGGGACAAATAAAAAGCATCAAAACATTTCTGAAATCGTTTGTACATTTCGATGGTCATATTTTCGATTACCCTTTCAATATGTAAATCGTTGGTGTTGCTTAAAAGTATTAATTCATATTTTTTTGAAGCTGCTAATTCTTCCAAAAACTCTAATCGATATTCAGGAAAATATAAAATGATAGAATTCCAAGCTTCTGTCAACTCCTTTTCAGAAATAGTTGGGAATTCATTTGTGTAAAATTCAATAAATTCTGATGTTAAAATTCTTCCTGTTTCGTATAATTTATTGGTTTCAATCATTTTTTCTGTAAACGAAGTAATTCCTAATTTCTTCATTCCAATATATGGAGCATCCTTGTCTAAATTGATGAACACGTCACCAAAATCGAATATGATTGTTTTAATCATTGGTGTAAATTCGTAAGATATCTTGATTTATTTTTTCTTCGAAACTAAGGCTTCCTCGTAAAACAGGAGCTTTTGTTCCTTCTTTAAAAGCATTATTTCCAGTAAAAACTCTCGCTTCATCCCAAAGATTAGCATCGATAAATGATTGTAATGTTTTCGCTCCGCCTTCGATAATTATTGATTGAATGTTATACCTATATATTAGGTCGCAAATTTGAGTAGCGATTTCTTTGGAGAAATTGATGGTTTCAATTAGAATGTTTTTTTCTGTCAGTCGGTCATTGAGCGGAGTGGTACATTGAGCTTGTAGAAATGTCGAAATGACGGCGTCTTTGTCTACAATTACAATAGTCTTTACACTTCCATCAAAAACAGAAGCATTTTCAGGAATACGTAAATTACGGTCAATTACAAAACGAATAGGAGAATTCCCTTGCCAATCGCGGGTAGTTAAACTCGGATTATCATCAATTACCGTTTGGGTTCCTACTAAAATAGACTGCTCTTCGGCTCGCCATTTATGAACCAATTGCCTTGAAATGGGATTGGTGATCCAAACTGGAGCTGTGTCATTGCGAATCTCGTTTTTTTCGAGATGTGGCAATCTGTTTATTGTTTCCTTCGGAGCAATAAAACCATCACCCGTTTCCGCCCATTTTAAAATTATATAAGGACGTTTTTTTTGATGAATTGTAAAAAACCGTTTGTTGAGTTGATTGCATTCTTTTTGTAAAACACCTTCGATAAGATTACAGCCGCTTTCTTTCAGCAAATTGATTCCGTTTCCTGTAACTTTCGGATTGGGATCTACACTACCAATCACCACATTTTTAATTCCTTTTTCTATAATTAAATTAGCACAAGGAGGTGTTTTTCCGAAGTGAGAGCAAGGTTCCAAACTCACATAAATAGTTGCTTCCTCTAAAAGCGTTTTATTTTTCACACTATTTATCGCATTTACTTCTGCGTGGGGTTTCCCAGATTTATAATGCCAACCTTCGCCAATAATTTTATTCTTATGAACAATCACACTGCCTACCAAGGGGTTCGGATAGGTAGTCCCAAGTCCATTTTTGGCAAGTTGGATGCAACGCAACATATATTTTTCGTGTATCTTCACAAGGTAAAAATACGAGGATTTATTTATATGAACACACCAATAATTAGACCTATTTTAAAAAAAGATAATCCACATATTGCCAAGGCTATACGAAAGGTTTTGGTAGATTTAGGAGTTCCGAAAGTAGGAACCGCCTATGCAGATAAGGTCTTAGATTCTTTATATGAAGTCTATCAAAAGCCCCGTTCTGTTTATTTTGTGATTGAAAAAGAGGGTGGAATTATAGGTGGAGCAGGAATTGCTCAACTCGATAATTACAAAGGAAATGTATGCGAACTACAAAAAATGTATTTTCTGGAAGATGCTCGTGGCTTGGGATTGGGAACAAAAATGATTGCGATTTGTCTAGAAAAAGCTAAGGATTTTATGTACGATAAATGCTATTTGGAAACAATGACCTATATGGAAGCGGCTCAAAAATTATATCTAAAAAATGAGTTTGAATATATCGACAGCCCAATGGGAAACACTGGTCATTATTCCTGTCCAGTGCATATGCTAAAAAATTTATAGGTTTTGAAAATAAAAGATTTAAAAGAAAAGTTTGTTGCTTCTATTTATGAATTATACCCTTCAGAAGAAGTACAATCATTTTTCAATTTACTTTCAGAAAAACACCTAGGAATGTCAAGAATTGAAATAGCTTTAAATTCTGAAAAATCTATTTCCGAAGAAAATATTTCAAAATTTGAAGCAGCCACTCAACGGCTTAAAAGTTTTGAACCCGTACAATATATAATAGGAGAAACAGAATTTTACGGACTCCCTTTTAAGGTGAATAAAAATGTTTTGATTCCAAGACCTGAAACGGAAGAGTTAGTTTCCTGGGTTGTTGAGAGTTTGGAGAAAAGAAGAGAGTGGAGAGAGAAGAGAGTGGAAAAAAAAGAGAGTGAGAATTATGAGAGTAAAAGGCTCTCTGCGTCTTTGCATCCCGATAACTATCGGGATTGCGAGAAAATATTAGACATCGGTACCGGAAGCGGTTGTATCCCAATAGTATTGGCTTCAAAGCTGCCAGAAGCTGAAATTATTGCAGTAGACATTTCGATGGAAGCTTTAGAAGTTGCTAAACAAAACGCTTCTTTAAACAAGGTAAATATAGATTTTAAAAAAGTGGATATTCTCAATTCTGATAATTGGAATTTGAAATTTAAAAATTTGGAATTTAATTGTATAGTATCTAACCCACCTTATGTTAGAGAATTAGAAAAAGAATTAATGGAGCCAAACGTAGTTAAGTACGAACCTGCAACAGCATTATTTGTAAAGGATAATGATCCGCTTTTGTTTTATAGGAAAATTGCTCAATTCGGAAAAGAATATTTAAAACCTAATGGCTTGCTTTTCTTTGAAATTAATGAATATTTAGGAGAAAAGATGCTGAAACTTTTGAAAGAAGAAGATTATTCAGAAATTGAAATTAAAAAGGATATTTTCGGAAAAGATCGAATGTTAAAATGCATAAAAAAATGAGAAAACTAAAAAGTATTTGTGTGTTCTGTGGAAGTAGTGAAGGAAATGATACGGCGATAATTGAATCTGCTACAAAATTAGGAAAAACACTAGCAAAAAACAATATCACTTTAGTTTACGGAGCTGCAAAAATCGGAATTATGGGATTGGTGGCAAAAGGAACGTTAGATAACAAAGGAAAAGTAATAGGAATTATTCCAGAATTCCTAAAACTAAAAGAAGTTGTTCATCTAGGTTTAACCGAAATCATCACCACTCAAAATATGCGCGATCGTAAAATGTTAATGCAAGAAAAAAGTGATGGTTTTATAACCATGCCTGGAGGAATGGGAACTTTTGAAGAGCTTTTTGAAATACTGACTTGGCTTCAATTAGGGTTGCATTCTAAACCTATCGGCTTGCTAAACATAAATCATTATTACGACGATTTATTAGCAATGTTAGAGAAAATGGTAAAAAAAGGATTTCTTTCAATGGATAATTTTAAGTTATTATTGGTCGATGAAAACATTGATTCTCTTATAGAAAAAATGAAAAACTTTAAAGACCCTCAAAAACCAAAATGGTTGAATACTGAAAGGGTATAGTTAGTTAGTGGGGCACTGAGTGTTCCAGCTTTTTCATTGGAACGTATCGAAGTATCAGTATGTTGTTATTTTTTTTTATGTCTTCCTATGTTTGCAAATTAGGATTTAAGCACAGTTCATTGCGAGCTTTTCGCAAAGCAATCTTTTGATGTTTCAATTATGAAACTCAAATTGGTGATATAAAACCTAGTCAAAGTGTTACTTATCAACTTTTATTATCTTCTTTTTAACATTTTAATCCTATTTTCTCCAAAACTTATTATATTGAGACCTATTAACTATAAAAAATATTAATTATGAGTTCTACAAAAAAGTATTTTGCAGAGGCCTTAGGGACTTTTGCTTTGGTATTATTCGGTTGCGGAGCAGCCGTTATAGCTGGTGTAACGCCAGGTGGTCCAGCAGGAGTTGGATTGTTAGGTATTTCTTTAGCCTTTGGTTTGGCTGTTGTCGTAATGGCCTATACTATTGGTCCAATTTCTGGTTGTCATATTAATCCTGCAATTTCTATAGGGATGTTAGCGGCAGGAAAACTTTCAATGAAAGATACCGTAGGATATGTGATTTTTCAATGTGTAGGAGCGGTAGCAGGAGCAGGAGTTTTGTATTTACTAGCAACAGGGTCGGCAGGATTTTCTTTGGGAGAATGGGCTTTAGGTTCAAATGGATGGGGAGAAGGATATGGAGGAACTTATGATATGCAAGCTGCGTTTATAGCAGAATTTGTTTTTACATTTTTATTCTTAATGGTGATTTTTGGAACTACTGCGAAAGCTGCTTCGCCACAAATGGCTGGATTGGCAATTGGACTTTCGTTAGTGTTGATTCATTTAGTTGTAATACCAATTACAGGAACTTCTGTAAATCCAGCACGTAGTTTAGGACCTGCTTTATTTGCTGGCGGAATGGCATTAAGCCAGTTATGGTTGTTTATAATTGCACCCATTGCTGGAGCGATTACTGCTGCTTTGGTACGGAAAGTTTTTATTGAGGATTGATTTTAGATCAATTAATATTAACCTCACAGGTTATTAAATCTGTAAGGTTTTTTTTGTATGTTTCAGTAATAATTCCCGTTTTGGTAATGTTTTGTATATTTGCGTTTAAATAAAGATAAACACAAACTTATTGTACTGGCATCCAACAAAAATATTTTAGACTTTATCTTGAATTTAACCTGTTTAAAACCTTGTTGCTGTCCTAAATGTTTTTGTAGGGCATAATAATAATCTCTAAACAGCTCCCAGTTCCTATGCTTGTTCTGATAGCTTAAATTTGATTTTGTTGGTGGATGTACATTTCCTAAATGATTTAAATCTCCTGTTGCAGAACGTAATCCATTACTGATATCTCGCAAAGATTGACTTTTTGCAAAATTGCAAAAGAGGATCAACCAATATTCTTGGGGACACTAAAAAATCACGCATAAATTTTAGTTAATCGGTATAGGAAAAACGGTATATCTCTGACACCTCTAAATTGTCTTCTGAAGTCTTTTATTTTGGCATTGAAGGATTCTGCTGAAGTATTAGTACTTCTGTTGTTGAAATAGTTCAATATTGTTTGATAATGGATTTGTATAGTTCTAGATATGGTACTGAATGATTTAAATCCAGCTTCTTCAACCTTGTTATACCATTGAGCCAGTTTTAATCTAGCTACGTTTTTATTAGTATTATTTTCAAAGATATAGCTTAGCTCTTGTGCTAAATTATATGCTTTTTCTATTGAAGGATAGAGCTCAAATAGTAGTTCTGCTCTAGCTATCTGTAGTGGTGTCCATTTACTTTTGGATTTAAATAACAAATATCTACTCCTTGCTAATAGTTGTCTTTTTGTTTCACCATTGCTTAGTAAATTTGGTTTATATATCTGACCAGATTTTCTGCTAATTTCTATTTCATTGTTTTCCAGTTCTATAATTTCCCATCTTAATTTAATGCGCTGCTCTTGTACCGCTTCATAGGCTAGTTTTTGAACATGAAATCTATCGGTAACAATTTCTGTTTTAGGAAAGCATTTTTTAGCGATTAGGTTCATGCTCCCTGCCATATATACAGTAACTTCTTTAACCATATTTCTTCTAGATTCTGATATTTTGTTTATCACAGCAATAACCTCTACAGCTCTGGTTCCTTTGACTATTGCAATAATAGACCCTTTCTTTCCTCTAGCATCTTTGTTGGTTAATATGGTATACAGTTCTCCATTAGAAAGAGAGGTTTCGTCCAGACTCAAGTATTTTCCTAGGTTCTTTCCAAACAACAACCAGTCTTGAGCATGTTCTTTTTGTGACCAATCATTAAAATCGCTTAAATGGTTTTTATAGAGATATTGTAACTTAGGACCATTGGTATTGTAGTAATCGCCAAATTTGCTAGCACTTACTGCATTATTATCTAATGATACCTTTTAAAAAAGACGCGAATTCAGAAGTAATTCGTGTTCCTTTGGCTACTATAGTCCAATCTCTTTTGACGATTAATCCGCTTTTGACCAAAGTCCATCTGCGGCGCTTAATGTGGAGTAGTACTGATTTGCCGCGAAGAGGAAAGTCTTCAACTGTTATTTCTGGGGTAAATCCTTTTGACTTTGCTGTCTCGGATTTAAACTCCTCTGGGAGAATGTTTTTCTCTTCTAGATAAAAATGTACTTTTTCATCTTCTGTTTTGTGAGAAACTATATCAAAATAATCTGTAATTCCTTCTGGTAAAAAATAGTTCGCTAATGCTATATCCAAAACTATGTAGTCAATTTTAAATTCGTTACAAATCTATGAATTTTAACTGTTGTCCCCAAGTTTTACTTTTGATCCTAAATTTCTATATAATTTTCCATCACTTCATAAAATTTATTGTATAAAAAAAGCCTTCATCGTAAGATGAAGGCTTTAAGGAAGGCGGCGACCTACTCTTCCACAGTAGTAGTACCATCGGCGCAAACGGGCTTAACTTCTCTGTTCGGAAAGGTAAGAGGTGAGCCCCGTCGCTATAACCACCTTAGTTTTAAGCTGTATGCTTTAGGCAATATGCTTTACGCTTATTGCTTACGGCTTATAGCTGTTCGCCATTGGCGAACAAATATCTTAACATAAAGAAAAAAGAATTATTAGAATAGTAATTTGAATTACACTTAAAAAACAAAAGAGTGTCTCCTTTTTCGCTCACTGAGTGATGCCAAAGCATCGTATCGAAGTGAAACGAAAAAGGAAAACGATTTGTACATAAGCTATATGGGTTATTAGTATCACTCGGCTACAAACATTACTGCTCTTACACCTATGACCTATCAACGTGGTAGTCTCCCACGACCCTTTAAAGAAATCTCATCTTGTGGTGGGTTTCGCGCTTATATGCTTTCAGCGCTTATCCCTTCCCGACGTAGCTACCCAGCAATGCTCCTGGCGGAACAACTGGTACACCAGAGG